>DUQV01000043.1 GCA_012837605.1 Clostridiales bacterium
CCATATATACTCCTATCAATGGCAAAAGGTTTGATTTCCTTAAAATTCTCAATTTCTATTAACACCAGATAACGCTTACCTCCCCACCTTTTTATCTGGTTAGGTGTAAGACATAGCTTCGTCTGATTATCCTCAATAAGCTTATTAGATTCCTGTTCTGATAGCTTATCAGAGTTAAATACATTCTTAACTGTGGCACTGCTTTTCACCATACCGTCACCGTTGTTTTCGATAAACCATAAGACTTCGCCGGAATATACTCGTCCATGTGGGAACTTTCTTCCTGCCGTCCCTCTGATAATCATTGTTTTTTCGCCGCTAACGAGTTTATTCAGTTCCTTTTCCTTTGCATCAAGGTATACAACATGATCCATTATTTTAATCCTCCTCTTAATGTCCTTTCATTATTCTTAATCTTATCTTTATAATCTGTAGGTAACAGAAAAGCTATAGACAATATAAGTAATGTAAATTTGTCAAGGGGACGTCCAAATTGGTTAAGCCTTTTTATAGAAAGTTGGAGTAACATTCTAGGAATGATTATTGAGAAAAGGTTTTGATTTCCAAGCAGTTGTTCCCTTTTATCCCACGGTATATACAAAAAAAGGTTATAATTAATTTAAATTATTATTAAGCCCATTGTCAAATAAAATCAATTTTTGTACATAAAAAAGCAGGAAGAAGTATGAATTCTTCTTCCTGTTAATATTTCTTAAACATAGAACTAAATTTCTCCTACCGCTTTTCCCCCATAAAGCATAACCCGATTGCACCCGGTCCGGAGTGTGCACCGATGCTTGGACTTACATAATTTATAACGATCTGTTTATGGGGAAGGGCTTCCTTTACAAGGTTGGCTAAATAATTGGCATCATCTACGGCATCGCCATGGGCTATACATACAATATCATGCTCATCCCTAAACTTGCCCATGCTTTCGAACATATCATTGACGATAGTTGAAAGAGATTTTTTTCTGCCTCTTGCTGTAGAAAGAGAAACAAGCTTGCCTTCTTCATTGACATACAGGATAGGCTTTACGTTCATTAATGAACCAATAACTGCTGAGGTCTTGGATATCCTACCGCCTCTTTGCAGATGGAATAAATCATCTACGGTAAACCGTACACAAAATTCCATCTTATGTTCTTCAAGCCAAGAGCTGATCTCATCTATAGTCTTGCCTTCTTCCTTCATCTGGACAGCCTTCATGACAAACATGCCTTCACCAAGTGATACATTAAGTGTATCTACTATAATAATCTTAGCATAGGGATTCTCTTCGCAAAGCTCTCTTGCACCTGCCATTACATTATTGCAGCCGCCGCTTAGAGCAGATGAAAAGCTGATATGAAGGATATCAAGACCTTGATCGATATAACTTTGGAAGGTTTCTCTGATGACTTCAGGATTACTTGCCATAGTAGTAGGCATATGACCTGCTCTCATCTTGTCATAGAATTCCTTTGGCTCAAGGTTTATTTCATCTCCGTAGGTTGTTCCTTCCAAATCATAATAATGTGGAATAATTCCAATGTTCTTCTCTTTTATGTAATCATTAAGCAGGTCGCAGTTTGAATCAGCAGTAATAACAAAATCTTTCATTTTATTTACCATGCCTTTCTCATAGCCTGCATACTTCTGCAGGGTATTTTATCGTGTGAAGATTTATTATACACATTATCATACACACTTTCACCATACATCTGTATACATATTTATTCTACTAAATAATCAATAATTAAGCAATATAATATTTATAAATATTTTAGGATATATTTATAATTTATTAATAATATGGCAGTGTCAAGAAGGTGGCATACTAATAATTATGAAACTTAATTATGAAGCTGTTATTTACCTTGTGTACTTATTTTCATAGTAAAATAACAGCTTATATAGGCCTGTGGCAACAATGCAAAGGATTACTATACTCATAATAACGAGGTCCAAGCGAAAGACCTGGCTGCCATATATAATCAGATAACCAAGGCCTGCCTTGGCAGCTAAGAATTCACCGATTATTACACCTACTAAGGACAAGCCGATATTTACCTTCATAAGGCTTATCATGGATGGAATATTGCCGGGTAGGATGACCTTAAACAGTACATCCTTCTTTTTTCCTCCCAAAGTGTATATCAGCTTTATTTTGTCTTCTTCAACTGACTTAAAATCAGAGTACAGTGTTATGATGGAACCAAATAACGAGACCGAGACAGCAGCAACGATAATGGTTTTTATATTGGCACCAAGCCAAACGATGAATACCGGCGCAAGAGCTGATTTGGGAAGACTGTTAAGAACAATCAGATATGGTTCCATAACCTTTGATATGCTGTCATTCCACCACAGTATTACAGCCGCAATTAAACCGATTAAATTGACTAAAGCGAAGCTTATCAGTGTTTCAAACAATGTTATACCGATATGATAGAATAATTGACCGCAGGCTGTCATTTCCACAATGGTTTTTACAACCCGTGTCGGACTGGAAAAGATAAAAGAATCCACAATACCGATACGTGTGCTGATTTCCCAGAAAGCAACAGATCCTATTAATATTAATAATTGATATAATCTTATTCTGCGAATCCGCAGTAAATGCTTTCTGATATAGGCCTTCTGAGCAGCTGAAACGCTTAAGCTTTCGCTTAGAACATTTCTATTTTTCCTGCTCATTGTGATTTAGCTCCTTCCATATAGAATTAAAATAATCCTTGAATTCGGGAGCACTTCTTGCTGCAAAGGGAGTCCGGTCCGGTATGGAAAGCCTGATGTCAAATATCCGCTTTACGGTTCCGGGGCGGTTCGTCATTACAATAACCCGGTCCGACATACTGATCGCCTCCGAGATATCGTGTGTAATCAGGATAGCTGTCTTTTTTTCTTTGCGGATTATGCTCCAGATGTCATCCGCCACTTCGAGTCTTGTTTGGTAATCCAATGCCGAAAACGGCTCATCTAAAAGTAAAATATCCGGTTCTAACAAAAGGGTTCGTATAAGTGCTGCCCTTTGGCGCATTCCACCGGATAATTCTGAAGGGAAGGATTCTTTGAATGCAATAAGTCCATAAGTATTCAGCATTTCGTTAATCTGAATGTAGCTGTTATCGGAAAGCTTATGCTGAATCTCCATTCCCAGAGTAACATTTTTTAAGGTGTTTCTCCAATCCAGCAAATGGTCCTTCTGAAGCATATATCCGATGTTTTTACCGGAAGATTTGATATCCTTGCCGTTAATATATATTGAACCGGAGCTTGGGGTAAGCAAGCCCGCGATGAGAGAAAGCAGAGTAGATTTGCCACAGCCGCTCGGTCCGACGATACCTAAGAATTCGCCGTCATTAACCTGAAAAGAAACATCCATTAATGCCGGTGTTTCTCCTTCAAGGCTATGGTAGGTATAACTTATATGATCAATACGCAGAAGTTCGCTCATATAGTGCCTCCCTATTTGTTTATACTGTATTATATGTAACCAAAAATGATAGGTTACCCGGCGTTATGTAACATTATCACATAAAAGCTTCCGAGTTGTTGACTTTGCATAATGCAAAGAATATAATTACCTTACAAATATGTCATATATTTCTATGATTCTGATATGATTATGAAATTGCTGCGTATGAGATATCCTCCGACGTACTGCATTGCATTTATCGATCTGCAGGTACGCTGGGACATACTTTAACATTATGAGAAGGAGGAAACATTTATGGAGATAAAAACACCTCTTTATGACTGCCATATTGAGGCAGGGGGGAAAATTGTACCTTTTGCAGGATATTTGCTTCCGGTACAATATAAGTCCGGTGTTATAGCAGAACATATGGCAGTCAGAAAAGCAGCAGGGCTTTTTGATGTGTCCCATATGGGAGAGGTTATTATTAGGGGAAAGGATGCTTTAGACAATATTCAGATGCTGGTAACCAACGATTGTGGCCGTATGATTGATGGACAGGTCAGATACAGTCCTATGTGCAATGGGGAAGGCGGTGTTATAGATGACCTACTTATCTACAGAATCGACAGTGAGGAGTATCTGATTGTTGTAAATGCATCTAACCGGCATAAGGATGTACATTGGATGAAATCTCATTTGCAAGGTGATGCGGAGCTGGTTGATATTTCTGATGAAACAGCACTTGTGGCTCTGCAGGGGCCTTTAGCTGAGAGTATTCTAAGTAAGCTTGCGGATGCCTCCAAGCTGCCGAAAAAGTATTATAAATTTAAATATAATGTGGATGTGGCAGGTACAAGCTGTATGGTGTCCAAGACAGGCTATACTGGAGAAGAAGGATATGAGATATGCTGTAAGAATGAGGATGCGGTTAGGTTATGGGAGCTGCTGCTTAAGGCGGGAAAAGACGACGGATTAATTCCCTGCGGTCTTGGGGCGAGAGATACTCTTCGTCTGGAAGCAGGCATGCCTCTTTACGGTCATGAGATGGATGAGGAAGTATCCCCGATAGAAGCCGGTTTGGGATTTGCAGTTAAGCTTAAAAAAGAGAATTTTATTGGGAAAAAGGGCATTATAGACAGAGGAACCCCGACAAGAACCCGTGTCGGACTGAAGATAACGGGAAGAGGTATTGCCAGAGAGAATTGCCCTGTGTTTTACAATGATAAAGAAATCGGCAGAACAACTTCCGGAACGCATTCTCCGTATCTGGGCTATCCAATAGCCATGGCATTGGTAGACGTGAATGTAAGCAGTGTTCATACTGAGCTTGAGGTAGATGTCAGGGGAAGAAGAATTGCGGCAGAGATAGTGGAGCTTCCCTTTTATAAAAGGTAGTATGGGTTTCTATATAACAAATCATTTATATTTACAAATTGTTAATTAGTATAAGGAGGTCAAATTATGAGCAAGGAGTTTTTATTTACCAAAACCCATGAATGGGTACAGTTCTTAGATGATACTACAGCAAGAATAGGTATTTCGGATTATGCACAAAGCGAATTGGGTGATTTGGTATTCATTAATCTTCCCGAGGAAGGCGACGAAGTGATAGTTGGAGAGTCTTTTGCGGATGTAGAATCTGTGAAGGCTGTTTCCAATGTTTACAGCCCTGTAACCGGAACAGTTAAGTCTATAAATAAAAACCTTCTTGACCAGCCGGAGCTTGTCAATATGGATGCCATGGATGCTTGGTTTGTCGAGGTCGAGGGTATTAGCGACAAAGGAGATCTCTTATCAGAAGAGGAGTATAAAAAGCTTATTGCCGAGTAGTCGGTTATCGTATTGTTTAGATTATATAAGGTGATATACTTTTTCTGTTTTTATGTGTATCCCAGAACAGGAGGACATATATGGGTACTTATGTTCCGAATACTACGACGGAGCAGCAAAAGATGCTTAATGCAATAGGGTTAAGCACCATGGATGAGCTGTTTGATGTTATACCCAATGATGTTAAGCTGAATGCTCCTTTAGATATTCCAAAGGGCATGTCCGAGATGGAAGTGTCCTATAAAATGAAAAAAATCGCAGGAAAGAATAAGGTTTACGATACTATTTTCAGAGGCTGCGGTGCCTACCGTCATTATATACCTGCCATTGTAAAGCAGGTTACATCAAAGGAAGAATTTATAACAGCTTATACTCCATATCAAGCCGAGATAAGTCAAGGGATTCTTCAGTCAATCTTCGAATACCAGACCATGATTTGCGAGCTTACCGGAATGCAGGTTTCGAATGCATCGGTTTACGATGGTTCGACCGCTGCGGCAGAAGCGGTTATCATGAGTAAGGATAGAAAGAGGAACAAGGCACTTGTTAGTGCTTCAGTAAATCCTATGACAATTGAGACAATCCGAACATACATCGCTGGCACGGACATAGAAATGGAGATAATACCCGAAAAGGATGGACTTACTGATATAGAGAGCCTGAAGAAAATGTTGGGCGATGATACAGCATGTGTACTTATTCAGCAGCCAAATTTTTATGGGTTATTAGAAGACGGTGACACCATAGGCGGTATTATGGCCAATACGGATATCAAATATATCATGAGCTGTAATCCCATTTCCTTAGGGATTTTGAAGGCACCGGCAGAATACGGTGTGGATATTGCTGTGGGAGAAGGTCAGCCTCTGGGTATTGGTCTGTCATTTGGAGGTCCTTATCTTGGTTTTATGGCGACCACCGATAAGCTGATGAGAAGACTTCCGGGAAGGATAGTTGGAGAAACTAGGGATTCAAAAGGAAGAAGGGCTTTTGTACTGACACTGCAGGCCAGAGAACAGCATATCCGAAGAGAAAAGGCCTCCAGTAATATCTGCTCCAATCAGGCACTGTGTGCCATGACGGCGGCTGTCTATCTTGCAGCAATGGGAAGGGAAGGATTGGCACAAGCAGCCAAGCTTTCCATGTCAAAGGCTCATTATCTGGCTGAGCGGTTATGTGAGATTGACGGATATGAATTGGTGTACAAGGGAGAGTTTTTCAATGAATTTGTCACCACTGTGAATACGGACGCGGATAGGGTACTGAGTGTTCTTTCAGAACATGAAATACTTGGAGGTTATCCGCTTAAAGGGCAAAAACATAAGGGTCATCTTCTATGGTGTGCAACGGAGGTTAATACCAAGGAAGAGATAGATACCATGATTCAGATTCTTAAAGATATAAAGTAATAATATCAGATATGTCGAAATCTTTTACGGTTATAATAAAAAACGTATAAGATTATTATGGAGAACCTTTTCCTATATAAATGGAGAAATGAGAGGTATATTATGAAACTGATATTTGAGAAGGGAAATATAAACCGCAGATTGGATCTGATGCCTGAATGTGATGTGCCGGTTGTTGATGTGGATGAAAGATATAAAAGAAAGAAGGAGATTAGGCTTCCCAATGTATCAGAAACAGAAATCAGCAGGCACTACACCAAGCTGTCTAAGCGTACATTTGGTGTAAATAACGGTTTCTACCCGCTCGGATCATGTACCATGAAATATAATCCCAAGATAAATGATGAAATCGCAAAACTGCCGGGCTTTTCAGATGTTCATCCGCTGCAGCCTGAGCATACTGTGCAGGGCTGCCTTGAAGTATATAAGCTGGCAGAAGAATATCTGTGCGAAATAACAGGAATGGATGCCATGGATTTTCAGCCGGCAGCAGGTGCTCACGGTGAATTTACAGGGCTTAAGCTTATCCGGGCATATCACAGGGACAGAAATGATACCAAGCGTGACAAGATAATTGTTCCCGATTCTGCGCACGGAACCAATCCGGCCAGTGCGGCTATGGCAGGCTTTACTGTTATCAATCTTCCTTCAACCGAAGAAGGATTCGTAGATGTTGATGCTCTTAGGAAGGTGGTAGGAGAGGATACGGCAGGATTTATGCTTACCAATCCTAATACCATTGGTCTTTTTGAGGAGCACATACTTGAGATTACAAGCATAATACATGAAGCAGGCGGTCTGAATTATTATGATGGGGCTAATCTCAATGCCATAATGGGTATTGCAAGACCGGGAGATATGGGCTTTGATGTGGTTCATCTGAATCTTCACAAGACATTCTCCACGCCTCATGGTGGAGGAGGTCCCGGAAGCGGTCCGGTTGGCTGTAAGATGCATTTGACACAATACCTTCCGACACCAAGAATAGCAGAAAAAGACGGCATGCTTACCTTTGAAGAAAAAAATGGAAAAAGTATAGGACGTGTTAAAGACTTCTATGGTAACTTCCTTGTGGTGGTAAGGGCACTCACCTATATGATGACCTTGGGCAGCGAAGGGCTAAAGAACGCATCTGAAAATGCTGTCCTAAATGCCAATTATATGCTGCATATGTTAAAGGACACCTTTGATATCCCATTTGGGAAGGGACGCTGCATGCATGAATTCGTCATTTCCTTAGAGAAACTTAAGAAGGAAAAATCCGTATCGGCACTTGATTTTGCCAAATCACTTCTTGATTATGAAATCCATCCACCGACGATGTATTTTCCGCTTATCGTGCATGAAGCCCTGATGGTTGAGCCCACCGAGACAGAAACCAAGGAAACTCTCGACGAAGTAATTGCTATATATAAAGAGCTCTACGATAAAGCATACACTGACCCGGATTCTATGCATAACAGTCCTGCAACCACCCCTGTGGGACGTCCTGATGAGGTAGCTGCAGCAAGAAATCCGATACTGAGATTTTTTTAACAGTGACAGGCACCATTACAGATTTGTTAACTCATGTAATATTTTTGTAATGGTGACAGGCACCATTAAGAAGAGAGAGTGATGACTATAAGACGGTTAAGATATTACATTTCAAATGAAACCGATCCGTATAGGAACCTGGCTCTTGAGGAATATCTTTTGCATAATGTAACGGAGGATGAGTGCATTCTTTATCTGTGGCAGAACGAAAAAACCGTTGTAATAGGAATAAATCAAAATCCATGGAAAGAATGCAAGGTTAAGGAGCTTAATGAAGATGGGGGCAGGCTTGTAAGAAGGTTGTCCGGTGGAGGAGCGGTATATCATGATTTGGGCAATCTTAATTTTACATTTATTATGACGAAGGATAACTATGATGTTGAGAGGCAGCTTGAGGTTATTATTAAGGCTGTGAACAGTTTAGGTATAAGGGCTGTCAAGTCGGGAAGAAATGATATTACTGTTGATGGAAGAAAGTTTTCAGGGAATGCATTTTATTCCATAGGAGGCAAATGCTATCATCATGGAACTATTCTGGTAGATGTGGATATGCCAAGTCTTTCAAAGTATCTGAATGTATCAAAGACTAAACTTATATCAAAGGGTGTGGATTCCGTAAGAAAAAGGGTAACCAATCTTAAGGAATACAGACCGGAGCTTAGTATGGATATGCTTAAGAATGAGCTTCTGCAGGCCTTCAGGAAAACCTACGGATTGGAGCTTGCCCGTATAGAAGATGCGGAGTTTTCGCAGGATACGATTAAAGCGGGAATAGAGAAATTCTCCTCATGGGAATGGAATTTCGGAAGAAAGATAGAGTTTAGCGATAGCCTTGAAAGGAGATTTGATTGGGGAGATATTGAGTTACAGATGGTAGTTGAGAGCGGTATCATAAAGGATTGCCGGGTATATTCGGACGCTCTTGATACAGAGATTTTTGAGATACTTCCAAAGCTTCTGATCGGATGCAGGTTTTCTGCCGGGGAAATGGAAGAGGTCTTAAGGGAAATTGATGCGGAAGATAATAAGATCCGGATGATTGAGGATATAATTACGCTTATTCGTGAGGAAATATAATGGAAATCCTTTCTTATGACAGTATGATACTCAGGAGGAAATATAATGGAAAGTTATGATTTGATAGTGATAGGCTCCGGTCCCGGAGGTTATGTGGCGGCCATAAAGGCGGCAAAGCTTGGGAAAAGGACAGCCGTTATAGAAAAAGGAAAGATTGGCGGTACCTGCCTTAACCGGGGATGCATACCGACAAAGACATTGATGCACAGCACTCATTTTCTTGCAGAGGCAAGGAATATGGAGAAAACAGGCATAGCATTTACAGATTTAAGCATTGATTACAGCAGGCTTATGGGAAGAAAGGATGAGGTGGTTGATAAGATTCGAAACGGTATTGAATCTCTTTTCAAAGCAAATGGCATCAAGGTTTATAATGGAACAGCCACAATAACATCTCACAGTACTGTAAGAGTTAAGTTCCAAAACAAAACAGTGCCTCAAAGCGAGCCGGATGCAATTGATTTGGAAGCAAAAAACATCCTGATTGCAACAGGCTCAGTACCTGTTATTCCAAAAATTGAAGGAGCTAACCTTGAAAATGTAATAACAAGTGATGAGCTGCTGGACGGAGAGGGAAGGCTTTATGATAAGCTTCTAATAATAGGCGGCGGTGTAATAGGTATAGAGATGGCCACTATTTATAATGAACTTGGCTGCGAAGTGGAAATTATTGAGGCTTTGGACAGGATATTACCCGGTATGGACAAAGAAATTTCCCAAAGTATTGCCATGGGTCTGAAGAAGAAGGGTATAAAAATTCACACAGGAGCCAAGGTGGTTAAGATCTCGGAGGGCGGCTTAGGCGGACTGATATGTGAATATATTGAAAAGGATAATATTAAATCGACTGAAGCAGAGGGTATTCTGCTGTCTGTGGGAAGACGTTCATATACGGAAGGATTATTCAGTGAAGATGTGACTCCTGAGATGGACGGAGCGCATATTAAGGTTAATGCTGATTTTGAAACAAGTATTCCCGGTCTATATGCAATAGGAGATGTGATTCGGGGGAAACAGCTTGCCCATGCGGCCTCATCACAGGGTATAGCTGCAGTGGAAAGAATATGCGGACTTAATCCTTCCATTGATTTAGATGTAATTCCGTCATGCATCTATACGATACCGGAGGTTGCTTCTGTGGGGATGAGTGAAACGGAAGCTAAAGACTTGGGCTATGAGGTGAAGATCGGCAAATACCCTATGCTTGGAAACAGTAAGACGCTGCTGTCCATGGGAGAGCGGGGCTTTATAAAGCTGGTATGTGATGCCGATACAGGAAGACTCTTAGGGGCACAGCTTCTGTGCGACAGAGCGACTGATATTGTTGGTGAACTGGCTTTGGCAATATCTAAGAAGCTAACCTATAAGGATTTGGAGTCGATTATTCGCCCGCATCCTACTTATGAAGAGGCCATAACTGAGGCTGCGGGTGATATAGATAATATGGCTGTTCACGTTATGCCCAGAAGGACATTATAGGGCATTATTCAGAACAATTGTTTGTATTTTATATTGACTTGTTCCTTCTGATTTGTTATAATGAATTAGAACAAATGTTTGCTTTGCAGGAGGAACATATGATTATTCAAGAAGGTATGTCAATCCAAAGGAAATTGGAGATTCTGTCCGATGCTGCGAAATTTGATGTAGCCTGTACTTCCAGCGGTGTAGACCGTAAGGGCAATCAAACAGGTATCGGAAACAGTCTTGCCTGCGGTATTTGCCATACCTTTTCTGCTGACGGAAGATGCATATCATTGCTAAAGATATTGTTTACAAATGAATGTATATTTGATTGCAAATACTGCATTAACCGCTCATCTAATGATGTGGTTCGGGCTTCATTTACCCCGAAAGAGTTATGTGAGCTGACCATAGAGTTTTACCGGAGAAATTATATTGAAGGGTTATTCTTAAGCTCCGGAATAAAGGTGAGTCCAAATCATACTATGGAGCTGATTTTTGAAACATTAAGAATGCTTAGGGAAGAGTATCATTTTAACGGATATATTCATTGTAAGGCTATTCCGGGTTCTGATCCTGTGTTAATCGAGGCTATAGGATGGTATGCAGACAGAATGAGTGTTAATCTGGAGTTTCCGACAGCCGAGAGCCTTAAGCAATTAGCTCCGCATAAGAACAGAAAGAATATTCTTAAGCCTATGCGTCAGATACAGCTTAGAAGAGAAAGTAATAATGAATATTTAGGGATACACGATAATAAACAACCGCATTATAATGCTCCGGTACTAAGGGACGATGTTTTCGGTATGGATTCTATATATAATAAAGGACCAAGCAACGATAACAGTCTTCTGAAGATTGACGATGTGAATTATAAAGGCGGCATTTCTTTATATAAGAGACCATCCATAAAAAGGGATAAGTTCGTCCCTGCAGGGCAGAGCACTCAGATGATTATCGGAGCTACTGAAGAAAGTGATTATCAGATAATGTCAGTCTCTCAGTCTTTATATGATAATTTCAACTTAAAGCGAGTATTCTATTCGGCATTTGTAAATGTTAATGATGACAGTAATTTGCCGTCCACACAAGACGGTCCGCCTTTGCTGCGTGAGCATCGCTTATATCAGGCGGATTGGTTAATCAGGTTTTATGGCTTTAGGATTTCTGAGCTTCTGACTGAGAAGAACCCTAATTTTAATGTATTTCTTGATCCGAAATGTGATTGGGCTATCAGACATTTGGAGATGTTTCCGGTGGAAGTTAACAAGGCGGATTATCGAACTTTACTTAGAGTTCCCGGTATTGGTGTAAATTCCGCACGAAGAATAATTGCGGCACGTAAAACTGCTGTGCTTGGTTTTAAAGATTTAAAAGCAATGGGTATCGTACTGAAAAGAGCTGTATACTTCATAACCTGTAACGGCAGGATGATGTACCCGATAAAACTGAATGAGGATTTTATCACCAGAGAGCTTCTGACCGCTAATGACAGACTTCCATATGGAATTGACAGAGATATTACCTACAAACAGCTGTCATTATTTGATGATATAAGCTTTAAGTCTGATTATAAGCAGGATGCCAAGACGGACATCAAGCTTGTGCCGCAGAGATATTCACCGATTTAGTTCGTATGACAGACTTATACCACAGAGATTTTTGTTGGCTTAATCCGATCATTTGGAGGTTTATTATGGATAACACCAAAATATTCGTTTGTGAGAACAGCATTGACGGGATCTTTACTGCGATTTATCAGGCTTGGAGTTCAGGCTATGGACATGCTAACGTAAAGATTGAAGAACAATGCGACAAGAATAATTATTCAAATATGGAGCTGTTCTCAGAATATATTATTGTAAAGACTGATTTTGATAAGGCATTGAAGGTCTCTAAGTCTGTTAAGAATAAGATTTCCCAAGAGGCTTTTGATATGGTTTGTCGGGCTGCTTTGTCCGACTATCAGGGAAAGGGAGATTTGATATACAGATTCCTGATTCTTGGTTTTCATATGGGAGGCAAGATAGTAAACCATTTAAGTCATGAGGTGGTTAACCGGATATTTAAGCTGAACAGATATGTTAATTATGAGGTGCATCATCTGCTTGGATTTATCCGATTCTCCGAACAGGACAACAGGATACTGACATCCATAATTCACCCCAAGAATAATGTGCTTTCATTGGTGACACCGCATTTTGCGGATAGGCTACCTAATGAAAAATTTGTTATATTTGACGGAAACAGGAATATCTGCTCACTCCATGTGCCGGGCAAATCTTGGATTATTGCTGAGATACCCGGAATTGAAAAAAATGACTGTCGGGATATTGTTGATGATGAATATGGTAATCTGTGGAAAGCGTTTTTTGATAACATTGCTATCAAAGAGAGAGTTAATCCCAAGCTTCAGAGAAACAATCTTCCTTTACGATTTAGAAAGGATATGACCGAATTTATTACAGGAAATGCAATCTCTACGCTTTAGTAAGTGAATGTGCATAATTCATTTTTCATTGAGGAATACTAAGCGAGTAAACAATATCAAGAATTTAAGGAGGAGTACTCATGAAAAAGAGAATGGGCATATTCATTGCCTTATGCTGTGTTATAATGATTGCATTTTCGGCATGTGCTGCAAATGAGCAAGATAATACCAATCCTACACGAAGAAATACTGACGGTACAAATAATAACAATACTACTAATAACTGGGATGGTGATGCAACTAACGGTTCTAACAGAGACAATAATGCAACGAGTGATTTTAACAATACACCCGGAGGTGGCGGCAATAGTAACACCACGGGAGGAACAACCGGAGGCACAAATAATAACACTACCGGCGGAACAACCGGTAATACTACAGGTGGGACAACCGGTGGCATGAACGGCGGAGCCGGTACGGACACCAGATCTACCATTCCGTAGAGTTGTAAATATTAATGAGTGTTTTGAGAATGTTTAAAATAAAAATCCTTCAGGTTTATAGTGCCGGGAGGATTTTTGCCATATTATAAATGTTTAGTTCAACTTGTCGAACCATTAGGTTCAACTTGTCTAACCAATTCGCATGACTTGCCTAACCAATTCGCATGACTTGCCTAACCAATTTACGTTCATCCATGGAATCTTTGTCTATAATTTTATGGATCAATCCGATTACCTCGGATATTTCTGCATAGTATTTTTTCAAATATGAGTCCGGTCAGAAACCATATCGGAGCATAATCAAATCTTATTACTCCCTTAATATTAAGTTTTGCTTTACTGTAATCCCAAGGACACGCTCTGTATTTTTTCAAAAGGACTCCTGTAGAGAATTCTGTTAAATATATAATTACTGCATATACACCTCCTCTTAGCAGAGCACTCCTTTTCTCCAGTCTTGAACAAATGGGAGATAAACATGCTGCCATTCCATATATAGGAAACATCCATACAGAAGTCCGACATAAAAGAGTTCTGTCATTCTTTTTCCACTTTTTAATGGAACATAAGCCTGTCCAGAAGCATTCAAGGCACCATCCGCATAGACCGCAGAGTATGAAATTTTTCATAAAATTTTTCTTCATAGATATAGTATCTGCTTTATGTGGTCTTCCTATGCTAAGATTGATAGATATTATTGTCAAACACTGAAAGGATAGTAAGAGTAGAATTGATTATACAAGAATAAGGAAAGTAAAGGATAAACACCGATTACAAAGGAGAATATGCAGAAGAATAAAAATGCTAAAAGACAATCCATAGAACACAATGATGTTTAAGCAAGCAAAAAAATTTTTGCTGGCTTTTTTTATATATATGTCTTATAATAAAATTTATATAATTTTCAAGAAAATATGTCCGATCTTATATAGAAGATATATGTGGTGATGAGCATATTATCTTACTTCGACCGATACAAAATCGTCTTGCAGGTACATCAAGTTTACTTGAAATACAGAAATAAGTAAAGAAAAAGGGGTTCAGTAAATGTCTGAAAATTATGAATACACCATTGTTAAAAAACTTAAACTTGCCGATGCAATATATCTTATGGATATAAAAGCACCCAGAGTGGCGGCTAATTGCTATCCGGGACAGTTTATAATACTTATTGTTGATGAAAAAGGTGAACGTATACCACTTACCATATGTGATTATGACAGAGCAGAGGGAACTGTGACTATTGTTTTTCAGGCTCTGGGAAAATCTACGAAGTTATTGGCTGAATATGATGTGGGAGAGGCGGTTCGTGACTTTACCGGTCCTCTCGGTCAGGTCTCGGAGCTGGTGAAAATGCCAAGCGAGGAGTTAAAAAAGAAGAAGGTGCTTTTTGTTGCAGGCGGAGTGGGAGCAGCTCCTGTATATCCACAGATAAAGTGGATGAAGGAGAACGGATATGAAGCCGATTGCATTATAGGGGCAAGAAATAAGGAATTAGTCATTCTTGAGGATGAGATAAGAAAGTATGCTAAAAATGTCTATATAACTACTGATGACGGCACATATGGAATGAAGGGAAATGTAAATGATGCAATTAAATATCTTGTAAATGAGAAGAAGAATATTTATGATATAATTGTAGCAATTGGTCCTATGATTATGATGAAGTATGTATGTATTCTTACTAAAGAGCTTGAAATTAGGACTATAGTGAGCATGAACCCTATTATGGTTGATGGAACCGGTATGTGTGGAGCATGCAGATTAACTGTAGGTGATGAAGTTAAATTTGCCTGTGTGGACGGTCCGGAGTTTGACGGGCATCTGGTTAATTTTGATGAAGCCATGAAGCGTCTTTCAATGTACAAAACGGTTGAAGGCAGAAGTAAGCTCAGAGAGAAAGAGGGAGATACTCATCATCATAAGGGCTGTGAATGTCATAATTCGTAATACAGAATAAATATTCATTAATTAAACACTGGACTTTATTGATAAGGAGATTAGACTATTGTGGATGTTTTAAAGAAAGTACCGATAAAAGAACAGAATCCGGATGTCAGAATCAACAATTTTGATGAGGTTTGTCTTGGTTATAATATAGATGAAGCAGTGCTTGAGGCCGGCAGATGCATTCAGTGCAAGAATCCAAGATGTGTTAAGGGATGCCCTGTATCAATTGATATTCCGGGCTTCATTAATGCAATTGTTCAGAAGGATATTGAAGAATCATATCGGATTATTAATAAATATTCTGCATTGCCCGCTATATGCGGCAGAGTGTGTCCTCAGGAAACTCAATGTGAGCAGAATTGTATCCGAGGTATCAAGGGTGATCCGGTATCTATAGGAAAGCTGGAGAGATTTACAGCTGATTGGGCCAGAGAGAATAATATAAAACCCAAAGCCCCTGAAAAGAAGAACGGAATAAAAGTTGCAGTCATAGGATCCGGACCGGCAGGCTTGACCTGTGCTAAGGAAATGGCAGAACGGGGCTATGATGTAACTGTATTTGAAGCTCTCCATGAACCCGGAGGGGTATTGGTGTATGGTATTCCTGAGTTCAGACTTCCCAAGGAAGCTGTAGTGAAACCGGAAATCGAAAACATAAAGGCATTGGGTGTAAAAATTGAGACCAATGTTATTGTAGGAAAAAGCGTAACGATAGATGAACTTATGAATGAAGAAGGCTTTGAGGCGGTATTTATCGGCACAGGAGCAGGACTTCCCAAATTTATGGGTATACCTGGGGAGAATGCCAATGGTGTATTTTCCGCTAATGAATATCTTACAAGAAGCAATCTGATGAAAGCATTTGATAATAACTATGATACACCTATTATTACGGGAAAAAAGGTTGCTGTGGTCGGTGGTGGAAATGTGGCAATGGACGCAGCAAGGACTGCTAGAAGACTTGGTGCTGAAGTAATGATTGTATACAGAAGAAGTGAAGCAGAGCTTCCGGCAAGAGTTGAAGAGGTACATCATGCCAAGGAAGAGGGAATTAAATTTTATCTTTTGACCAATCCGAAGGAAATATTAGTTGATGAAAACGGATGGGTTAAAGGAATGAGATGCGTTAAAATGGAGCTTGGAGATGAAGATAATTCGGGAAGAAGAAGACCCGTCGAGATTGAAGGCTCTGATTTTACCCTAGAGCTGGATACGGTAATTATATCAATAGGAACAAGCCCCAATCCTCTTATTACATCTACGACAAAGGGGCTAAAGAGCAACAGGCACGGATGCATAGTTGCCGATGAAGCAACCGGTGTGACATCTCGGGACGGAATATTTGCAGGTGGTGATGCTGTAACAGGTGCCGCCACGGTAATATTAGCCATGGGAGCCGGTAAAGCAGCTGCCGAGGCAATGGACAATTACTTAAGAAACAGATAAAGATATTATTTTGGAGGAAATATGAACTACATTTTAAGCAATATGACAATTTTGTTTTTAATAATAATTTCGTCATTTGCCCTACTGTTATTATTAGTATTTGTTTTCATCAGGATCGGCAGGTTAAGGAGAAGACTTGAAGAAGCATATCAGGATAATATGACTGTCAGTTCGGATTATAAGAAACTTGAGTCATTGTATCAGGATACCGTAGACGCATATAATAAGCTGACTGTCCGATACGATGAGCTTCATAAGAACAAGGAGAGCATCAAAAAGCTTGCTTACACGGATCATTTGACAGAGCTTCCCAATCGTATTGCATTTGTTGAAATGCTGGATAATATTATGCTTACATTGCGCAGCGATGAAATTATAGGTGTTATGGATATTGATCTTGATAATTTTAAGAATATAAATGACACCTTGGGTCATTCATATGGAGATGAACTGCTTATTGATGTTACTCACAGATTAAAACAGGTAATGGATGAGAACGATTACCTGGCAAGAATAGGCGGAGATGAGTTTATTATTCTTACGCAGAATCTTAAAGATACGGTATCCTATGAGGAAAAAATCAGAAAGGTAAGAAATGTATTTTCATATCCGTTTGAATTATCCTCTAAGGAGTATTTTGTTACAGTCAGTATAGGAATTGCCTTTGCACCAAAGGATGGGAAGACAGCTCAAACTATTATTAAAAATGTAGATACGGCAATGTATGTGGCTAAGGCAAATGGGAAGAATACATATGCATATTATGAGTCTTCATTAAATCAGATACTGACCGATAAAATCGAGATTCTATCTGAGCTAAGAAAGGCTATCGAAAAGAAAGAGTTTGTTCTGTTTTATCAGGCTCAGATGGATCTTATGCATAGAAAAGTATTAGGCTTTGAGGCATTAGTACGCTGGAATCATCCAACCAAAGGGCTGTTACACCCGAGTGATTTTATTTATCTGGCTGAGGAATCAGGTCTGATTGTACCCATAGGAAAATGGGTATTAGAATCAGCATGTATTCAGCTGAAGAAATGGATGGATACGGGATATAATGAAATAAGTATGGCTGTAAATCTGTCTGCAAGACAGTTTAAAGACAAGGATTTTGTTCAGACGGTGCTTGAGGTTATTGAAAACACAGGTATTGACCCTGCAAGACTTGAGCTTGAAATTACAGAATCAGTTGCATTGGAGGATCTGGATTATACAATAGCAACAATCAAGGAGTTAAAAGCCATAGGTGTGAGATTTTCATTAGATGATTTTGGAACAGGCTATTCATCCATGAGCTATCTGAAACGGCTGCCTGTAAGCAACCTAAAGATTGATAAGAGCTTTTTGGATACTGTTATGGAGGATGTCTGTGACCAGAAAATAATACAGGCTATCATATCCTTAGCAAGAAATCTGGATCTTAATATTATTGCAGAAGGTGTTGAACGGTCTGAACAGGAGCAATTTCTGCAGGAATCCAACTGCAATATGGCACAGGGATTCTTATACAGTAAACCGCTTCCTAAGGAGATGGCAGAAGAGTTTCTTAAGAGTGTGAACTTCTAGGAGATTAAAATGAGGTGTCGAAGCTGTAAATATATATTTCTCATAATACAATTTATTATGTATGTGACATTTCTTTCATTAGATATACTGGACACTAATATTGCATTGTCAAATAATATTAAATTTGCAGCAGTGGTTTTATGTTTTTTATATGTAATTTTCCGTAAGGAAAGACAAAATACCAAAGACCATATCTGGCTATGCTGTGCCCTTGCGTTTACGGTGGTATCAGATATATTTATTCTGCTTACAGATTACTATTTTTATGGGGTTTTGACTTTTATTATTGCACAGCAGCTTTATGGAATTCGTATAGATGAATTGTATGAGAGAGAAAAAAACAGTTCGGTAAGCCGGATAAAAAGTGTGATAATAAGGCTATTATATCAAACAGCTCTTGGGTTTTCAGTATATATAATGCTGCTGCTGACGGATGTTAATTGCGATGCACTGTTGACGGTCAGCATTTTTTATTTTATCAGCATATGTTTTAATGTGGTACGAAGTCTGAAGCTTTCTGTGCATTACCGTGAAAGGAAGGATATTCGGATATTTGCTTACGGTATGCTGTTGTTCCTGTTATGTGACATAAATGTTGGTTTGTTCAATATATCAGACTTTCTTCCTGTGGGTTCCGCATATACTATGATATATAACATTTCATCCATACTTATGTGGTTTTTTTATGCACCTTCACAGGTATTGATTGCTTTAAGCGGTGATACTTTATGACAAATATCACAAAAAACATTGAAATTATTATGTAAAAACATGTAAAACTATGCTTGCATTTGGCAAGCATTTTTGTTATACTGTATATATCTTAATAGTGCTTCTGTCTTCGGCACTTTTGTTCACATTTTTTTCGTTTATTTTTCGTTTTAAAAAAATCGATTCAAATTCCAACAATCATTGTTTTGAAACTAACTGGAAGGAGTGATGTTTTTGCAGTACACAGTAAAAGAGGAATTACTGGATTATGCTTCGTTTGTAAACTTTATCAAGAGTGAAGTTAAAGAAAGAATGGGACAAGGCTATACCATAAAAATAATCAAGGTTATGAAGAATAATTCGCTAAAACAGGACAGTCTTGTTGTGCAAAAGGAAGAAGAAAATTATGCTCCTTTTGTATTTCTGGAAGGTTATTATGATTCTTATATATCAGGTACACCTTTAACGGATATTATTGACCGAATATGCCGAACCTACAAGGATTGTGCAATACCGTTTATGCGGGAGGATTTTGAAAATACGCTTGAGCATATGCAATCTTACATTTTCTTTCGGTTAATAAATTTTGAAAGGAATGAAAAACTGCTGGCACAGATTCCGTATGTGAAATTCTTAGATCTGGCTATTACGTTTCATTGTATGGTGCACAACGATGAGAACAGTATACGTACCATTCGGATTACTAATGAGCATGTTGAGAAGTGGCAGACAACCTGCAGTGAGCTTCTGAAGCTGGCATTTAGTAATACCAGAAGACTCTTTCCGCCTGTTGTCCGGACTATGGAGGAATCTGTCAGGGAACTCGTATCAGATGATAACGTGTATAATGAGATGATTGATGATTGGCAATACAGAGGCCGAAACTCTATGTACATACTATCTAACGAAAAAGGAATACACGGAGCTTCCAGCCTGCTTTACATGGATGTTATCAGAGAGTTTGCAGAGCTTCTTAATTCCGATCTGTTCATTCTCCCAAGCAGTATACATGAAATAATCCTTATGCCGGTGAAAAACCCGAATGATAAAGAAAAGCTTCAAAGGATGGTTAAGGAGGTTAACGATATTCTGGTACCGTTGGAGGAAGTACTGTCGGATAATGTATATATTTATTCTTTAGAGATGGATCATATTGTTTTGTAATAAGTTTCTTATATATGATAATCTAAGCCATTGCTTATATGTTCAACTTTTAACGACAAATTTTATAGTACATTTTGATAAATATTATACTTTATTTCTTTTAATATCTTCTATAATGTGTTATAATAATTAACCGATGGATAAAAACAAAATTATTTTTTTGCATTAAATATAAGGAGGACATTTCAATGGCAAGGAAAAAGATGACAATGGATGGAAATAATGCTGCCGCTCATGTTTCATACGCATTTACCGATGTTGCAGCAATCTATCCGATAACTCCTAGCTCAGTTATGGCTGAAGTAACAGATGTATGGTCAGCACAAGGCAGGGAAAACATATTTGGGCAAGAGGTTAGAGTTGTTGAGATGCAGTCTGAAGCAGGTGCTGCAGGTACGGTACACGGTTCTTTGGCAGCCGGTGCTTTAACTACTACATATACTGCATCGCAGGGTTTATTATTGATGATACCGAATCTGTATAAAATCGCCGGTGAACTGCTTCCGGGTGTGTTTCATGTATCCGCCCGTGCAATAGCAAGTCATGCACTATCAATATTTGGTGATCATTCTGACGTATATGCATGCAGACAGACAGGTGCAGCCATGCTTTGCAGCAGCAATCCCCAAGAAGTAATGGATTTAGGAGCTGTAGCTCATTTGGCGGCAATCAAGGGAAGATTACCTTTTATACATTTCTTTGACGGTTTTAGAACATCTCATGAGATACAGAAGATCGAAGCATGGGATTATGACGAACTAAAGGACTTAGTTGATATGGATGCTGTTGATGCATTCAGACGCAGGTCGTTAAATCCCGAGCGTCCGGTACTTCGTGGCTCAGCCCAGAATCCTGACGTATTCTTCCAGGCAAGAGAAGCATGTAATAAATATTATGATGCGATACCGGAAATCGTGGAAGAGTATATGGACAAGGTTAATGCTAAGATAGGTACGGATTATAAGCTGTTTAACTATTATGGTGCCAAGGATGCTGAACATATTATTATAGCGATGGGGTCTGTTACTGATACAATTGAAGAAACCATTGATTATCTTAATTCCAATGGTCAAAAGGTTGGTCTTGTTAAGGTAAGACTATACAGACCTTTCTGTGCGGATCGTTTAATCTCAGCTATTCCTGATACGGTTAAGAGGATTTCAGTTCTTGACAGAACCAAAGAGCCCGGCTCCATAGGAGAACCTTTATATCTGGACGTTGTTACAGCACTTAAGGGTACAAAATTTGAAAATATTCCTGTATTCAACGGTCGTTATGGTCTTGGATCCAAGGATACAACCCCTGCACAGATTATTGCAGTATATAATAATGACAAGAAGGAGACATTTACCATTGGTATCAAGGATGATGTTACCAATCTGTCTCTCGATTTAGAGGAGAATCCAAACACAACACTTGAGGGTACAATCAGCTGTAAGTTCTGGGGTCTTGGTGCAGATGGTACAGTCGGAGCTAATAAGAACTCTATTAAGATTATCGGTGACCATACCGACATGTATGTTCAGGCATACTTTGATTATGATTCTAAGAAATCAGGCGGCGTCACCATGTCTCACTTAAGATTTGGCAAGAAGCCTATAAAGTCTACATATCTTATTTCAAAAGCGAATTTTGTGGCATGCCATAATCCGTCATATGTAAGAAAATACAATATGGTACAGGAGATTAAGGATGGAGGTACATTCCTCTTAAACTGCAGTTGGAATATGGAAGAATTGGAAGAGCATCTTCCCGGTCAGGTAAAACGCTATCTTGCTGAACATAATATTAAGTTCTATACTATTGACGGTATAAGTATAGGTAAGGAGATCGGCCTTGGCGGACGCATAAATACGATTCTTCAAGCAGCATTCTTTAAGCTGGCCAATATTATTCCTACCGACGAAGCTGTAAAATACATGAAGGATGCAGCAACCGCTTCTTATGGCAAGAAGGGTGAGGCTGTTGTTAAGATGAATCATGATGCAATTGACCGCGGTATAGCTGATGTTAAAGAAGTTAAAGTTCCTGAGCATTGGAAGGATGCTAAGGACGAGGAGCTTCATACTAAGGTTACGGAAGGCAGAAAAGAGTTAGTTGATTTTGTTAATAACATTCTTATTCCTGTGAATGCACAGCGTGGTAATGAGCTTCCGGTATCAGCATTTGTTGATAATGCGGACGGTACACTTCCACAGGGAAGCTCAGCATATGAGAAGCGTGGCATTGCTGTAGATGTTCCTAATTGGATTCCTGAGAATTGTATACAATGTAACTTCTGTTCCTATGTATGTCCTCATGCTGTTATTCGTCCTGTTGCTATGACAAAGGATGAGGCTGATAAGGCTCCGGAAGGAATGAAGAAGACAAAGATGACAGGCATGCCTGATATGGAATTTGCTATTACAGTATCTGTGCTTGACTGTACCGGTTGCGGTTCCTGCGCGAATGTTTGTCCGGGAAGAAAGGGCGAGAAAGCACTCGTTATGTCACCGTTGGAAGAGAATCTTACAGAACAGAAGAGCTTTGATTATGGTTTTTCACTTGAGGATAAGCCTGAAGTCAGCGAGAAATTTAAGGATACTACGGTAAAGGGCAGTCAGTTCAAACAACCTCTGCTGCAGTTCTCGGGTGCATGTGCAGGCTGCGGTGAGACACCTTATGCCAAGCTGGTTACACAGTTGTTTGGTGAGAGAATGTTAATAGCTAATGCAACCGGATGTACATCCATCTGGGGTGGATCCATGCCTTCTACTCCTTATGCCGCATCAAAGAGCGGAAGAGGACCTGCATGGGCGAACTCTCTGTTTGAGGATAATGCTGAATACGGTTATGGTATGATGCTTGCTCAGAAAACCTTAAGAAACAGATTAAAGGTTAAGGTAGAGGAGCTTGCAGCATCAACCACAAATGAGGATATTAAGGCTGCGGCAGAAAGATATCTTGACACATATGATAATGGTCGTGAGAATTCCGGAGCTGCCATGGCTCTTGTTAGGGCATTAGAATCCTGTGAGTGCGATGCATGTAAGGATATCTTAAAGGATAAAGAATTCCTGTCCAAGAAATCACAGTGGATATTTGGCGGTGACGGATGGGCTTATGATATTGGATTTGGTGGTTTGGATCATGTTATAGCCAGCGGAGAGGATGTTAACATACTTGTATTTGATACAGAGGTATATTCTAATACGGGCGGACAATCCTCCAAATCAACCCCTACCGGTGCGATTGCACAATTTGCAGCTGCCGGTAAGGAAGTGAAGAAGAAGGATCTGGCACAGATTGCTATGAGCTATGGTTATGTATATGTTGCACAGATCGCTATGGGTGCAGATTATAACCAGACTATAAAGGCACTTATTGAAGCAGAAAGCTATAACGGACCTTCTCTCATTATAGCTTATTCTCCTTGTATCAATCATGGTATTAAGGGTGGAATGGGCAAGTCTCAGACCGAACAGAAAGAAGCTGTACTTTCAGGATATTGGTATAATTTCCGTTATGATCCAAGACTGCTTATGGAAGGAAAGAATCCGTTCCAGCTAGACAGTAAGGCTCCGACAAACAGTTATCAGGATTTCATTAAAAACGAAGTACGTTACAGCGCACTTATAAGACAGAATCCCGAAAGGGCTAAGGAATTGTTCGAAAAAGCTGAAAAGCAGTCAGCTGATAAGTACAAACACCTTAAGAGGCTGGAAACATTATATTCAGTAAATGAAGATACTGAATAAGAATAACAGACTCTAAAGATGTTACCGGAATAAAGAACAATTTGATAAAGCTATAATATTATGGGTACTCGGCGTGTGAAGCTTCATGCCCGAGTGCCCTTTGTTTTAAGGAGGCTTATTATGAGGAGGATGGGATTATTCATATTAATGTTATTGATATTGTGCAGCAGTCTTACTGCCTGCATGTATATCAGTAATAGTGACAGCAGTGATGATGCAGATACAGATCTTCAGGTTTTTACAGCTGATGTAATAGAAGTGGAAGATGGCTTACTTATTACTCCGGATAAGGATAGTGCCGAAGCATTATCCTCAGACAAAATCAGAGTTGCAGCAGGAGAAGCTGAAATCATTGATGACAAAGGCAACACAATAAAAATTGATGATCTTAAGCCGGGTGACAGAATAAGAATATCATATGACGGGTTAATTGCTGAATCATATCCTGCACAGATTACTGCTGATAAGATTGAATTGACAGAACGCAATAAATAATATATATGATGCACCTGACTGGATTCGAACCAGCGGCCTTTCGCTCCGGAGGCGAACGCTCTATCCACTGAGCTACAGGTGCATAGAAAACTCTCGTGGTTCTTACCTGATAAACATAATAATCTTCTTACCCCGAACAGTATAAACCAATTACACTATAAAGTAAAGAATGTAAATTGTTACAAATATGTTAAATGTGTTACATAAAAATTAAATAACATCTTGACTTATGATAAACAGTCTGCTACAATACGAATAACATAATAGGCGGTATTTTATGCATGAAAAGGAGTTATTCCTACTATGAAACTAAGATATAAGAAAATTATACTGTTAACATCCCTAAGTACCATGGGTATAGGTCTGTTAACACTATCGATAAGTCAAGGGAATCCCAAAGCAGAGAATAATATAAATACTACCAGTGGTATTGTAGCCGATGCACAAGTAAATGATGACAGTGATGATATAACAGCTATGTCTGCAATGGAATCAGCCCCTGAAGTTACAGAAGAGGCAGAAGTGACCCCCGTACCCACATTAACACCTACTCCGGTTCCGACACCAACACCGATTCCGGTTTATCCGTTGGAAGAGATGGAGGGTATGGATGCATTTATTGAGGTCTTTTTCACAGCTAAGGCGTCCAGTGATGTTGAAAAGCTAAAATCTCTATATCTTGACCCAAGCAAGGTAGAGACCAGAGAACAGCTCCAGAAGATGGTGCAGTATATTGAAGATTATAAGAATATAAAGACCTATTCGAAGAAGAGCTTTGAAGAAGGAGCATATATTGTGTATGCATATCATGAGATTAAGTTCTCAAGCATCAATACCTTAGCTCCCGGATTATCCAAGTTCTATGTAATTACTGATGAAGAGGGCAATTTTAAAATTGTTAGCGATATGACTCCTGAAGTAGAGGAATACTTTAATGCACGGAACGAGGATGAAGATGTTATAGAATTAATTCAAGATACCAATTCTAAGGGAGAAGAAGCTAAAGCTAAGGACGAGGATTTGATGGTATTTTGGAACGGATTAGACGAATTGGCAAAAAACAATGAGGAACAAGGTGATTAACGAAACGTTTTTGCAAAATATAAGGAGTTCACAGGTGTAGTCTCACACACCGGTATAAATACAGGTACCCTATTTGTAAGTCTTATACGGACTTGTGTCCGTAACGACTTTTACAAATATGGGTACCTGTATTTATAACGGTGCATTACGACTACACCTATATACTCCTTATATTTTATTAAGTTTTAGTGTATCATATCTGTATTGTACTATTATTTTTACGAAACATGATAGCTTGTTTGTTTTTATAGTTTGTTTTTATAGTGGACTAGTGTGATGAAATAATATATAATTACTTTCAAATTGGACAGGATGAATTAAGAGAGCAGGAGTAGTATGGGAAATAATAAAAATAATGATAACTCATATGAAACAGATAATACAATAAATGATCAGGGTATTAGAATTAATAAGTTCCTGAGTGATGCCGGTCTTTGCTCCAGAAGAGAGGCAGACAGATATATTAAAGAGGGTAAGGTGGAGATTGACGGTGTTAAAGCCGAGATGGGCTCCAAGGTTAAGACGGACAATACGGTAACCTTCTTTGGTAAGCCCGTTCAAAAAAATGAAGAAAAAGTTTTGATTGCTTTTAATAAGCCTGTAGGAATTGTGTGTACTACATCCAAAAAGGATCCTAACAATATTGTGGATTTTATAAATTACCCAACAAGGATTTACCCTGTCGGCAGACTCGATAAGGACTCGGAAGGGCTTATATTGCTTACGAATGACGGGAGCTTAGTAAACAGTATCTTAAGAGCCAGATATGGTCATGATAAGGAATATATAGTTACAGTTAATAAGGAGATTACCGAAGATTTTGTTAAGCACATGTCGGAAGGGGTTCCTCTGCTTGATACTGTGACAAGACCCTGCAGGGTCACAGTAATTAATAAGAATACTTTTAGAATCGTATTAACTCAAGGTCTGAACAGACAGATCAGACGTATGTGTGAATATCTTGGATATAGGGTTACAAAACTGGTAAGAGTTCGTATTATGAACATTACTCTTGGTAAGCTTAAGTCCGGAACATGGAGGTATGTTACTGCAAGGGAAATGAAGGAGCTTAACAGACTGCTGAAAAAGAATAAAAGCAAGAAAGGGGAAGGTGAATCATATGGATATTAGACAGGAAATTGAAGAATTACGTGAGCTGATAAGATACCATAATGACAGATACTATAATCAGGACGATCCTGAAATATCTGATTATGAATATGATATGCTTTATGCCAAGCTTAAAAAGCTTGAAGAGGAGCATCCTGAGCTTGTAACTTCGGATTCACCTACTCAGAAGGTTGGAGGCACAGCGAAAAGAGAAGCCGGTGTACCTGTTAAGCATAATGTTCCGATGCTCAGCTTACAGGATGTATTCTCCAAGGAAGAGGTATACAGCTTTGTAAATAAGATACTTAAGGAAAAAGAAGATACATTATTCGTAGTAGAAAGAAAGATAGACGGACTGTCCATATCATTAAGATACCGGGACGGAGAATTAATTATGGGTGTTACCAGAGGTGACGGTATAAATTACGGTGAAGACGTTACGGATAATGTCAGAATGATAGATGATGTGATACTTCGATTAAAAAACCCGATACCTTATCTTGAGGTAAGGGGCGAAGTATATATGAAATTCGAGAATTTTGATGCTGTCAATGAAAAGCTGGAAGCAGAGGGGAAAAAGACATTTGCGAATCCCAGAAACTGTGCTGCCGGAACATTAAGACAGCTGGACTCACAGATAGTTAAGGAAAGAAAGCTTTCTCTCTTCGTATTTAATGTACAGGATGCAAGGGGCATATCATTTGACAGACATTCTGAGAGCTTAGAGTGGTTAAAAGATCAGGGAATGAAGGTTATAGAAGATTATAAGCTGTGCAGAACTGCTGATGAGGTATGGGAGGCTATAACCGATATCGGGAAGTCAAGAGGAAGCTTCGGTTATGATATAGACGGAGCAGTAGTCAAGGTTGACAGCTTGGCTGACAGAGAGTATTTTGGCACAACCTCTAAGGTTCCAAAATGGGCTGTGGCGTATAAATATCCCCCTGAAGAAAAGGAGACTGTCCTAAGAGATATTAGGCTTTCGGTAGGGAGAACCGGAAGAATAACTCCAACAGCGATCTTTGATCCCATACGACTATGCGGAACCAATGTGGAAAGAGCCACACTTCATAATCAGGATAGAATTGATGAATTGGATATTAGAATTGGGGATACGATAATTGTTAGAAAAGCCGGGGAAATAATTCCGGAGGTATTATCTGTGGTTAAGGATAAAAGACCAAAGGATTCTAAGCCGTATAGTATCCCTATGGTTTGTCCTTCCTGTAATGCTCCGGCAGTAAGGGATGAGAATACCGCAGATATAAGATGTAATAATCTTAATTGTCCGGCACAGCTTATCCAGCATATTTTGAACTTTGTAGGAAGAAATGCCATGGACATTAAAGGTTTTGGTGAAGCGTATATAGAAGCACTCGTTAGAGAAGGTTATGTGAAGGATATAGCTGATATATATTATCTGGACAGATATCGCGACGAATTGATTGATAAAGGCTTAATCGGTAAGGAGAAGAATACCGATAAATTATTAAAAATAATTGAAGACAGTAAGAATAATGACATAGACCGCCTTATAACAGGGTTTGGGATTCGAAATATAGGCAGACAGGCAGCTACTGAGCTTATGAATCACTTTAAATCAATACACAGACTCATGGAGGCTTCCTATGAGGAGCTGATAAAGGTTAAGGATATGGGCGATATAAGTGCGGGAGCAGTTGTAGAATTTTTCAGAAATCCTGATAATCTGAATATTTTGTCAAGACTTGAGCAGGCAGGCGTGAATTTTGAAAAAACAGATGAACAGGAGGAAGGCAGTGAGGTTCTTTCCGGTCTTACATTTGTTATAACAGGAACATTGCCGTCCATGAGCAGACCGCAGATGGAGGAAATAGTTAAGAAGCATGGCGGTAAGGTATCAGGCAGTGTCTCTAAGAATACGGATTATTTAATTGTCGGTGAGAATGCCGGCAGTAAGTTAACCAAAGCACAGCAGCTGGGTATAAAGATATTGTCTGAGGAAGAGCTTCTTAAAATGTTAGAGAGCAAGGATGAAGATTGATGATTACATTTAAAGACATTAAGGATAACGAAACAATAAAATCATATATTATTCATGCTGATAAGATGCTTTCGGAGTTAGGATATACCGAACACAGTCTTGCACATGTTACGAAGGTGGCTGATGTTGCAAAATATATACTGGAAACTCTTAATTATTCCGACCAAGAGATCGAGTTGGCACAGATAGCATGCTATATGCATGATATCGGAAATATTGTTAATCGTGAGGGACATGCACAAAGCGGAGCGATGATGGCTTTTAGAATACTTGATCAACTTGGAGCAACGCCGGAAGAAATTGCAATGGTGATGGCAGCTATAGGCAATCATGACGAGAATACTGCAGTACCCGTAAGTGCAATTGCGGCAGCTCTTATTCTGGCTGATAAGACAGATGTAAGGCGAAGCCGTGTACGCAATCCGGACCTGCCCAGCTTTGATATTCATGACAGAGTAAATTATGCTGTAGAAGAATCAAAGGTACAGATAATTAATAATGAAATTTTCAGGCTTGAGCTTATCATAGATACCACTATCAGTCCGGTTTTGGATTATTTTGAAATCTTTCTTGATCGAATGCTGCTGTGTAAAAGAGCAGCCAATAAGCTTAAGATGGAATTTGAATTAATAATTAATAATCAGAAGGTTTTATAACATAAGAAGGATGGTGACAGCAGATGCCGATTAAGGTACAAAATAATTTGCCTGCAAAAAAGATATTAGAGGATGAGAATATATTCATTATGGATGAACACAGGGCATTACATCAGGATATTCGTCCGCTTTTGATAGCAATTCTTAATCTGATGCCTAACAAAGAAGATACAGAGGTACAGCTGCTTCGTAGCCTCTCTAATACACCTCTGCAGGTTGATATAACATTTTTGACGACAGGTACCTATGTGGGAAAAAATACTCCCACCAGCCATCTGGATAAGTTTTATCTTACATACAACGATGTATGTAACCGTAAGTTTGATGGACTGATAATTACAGGAGCACCGGTAGAACTGATGGAATTTGAAGAAGTGGCATATTGGGAGGAGCTTAAAAACATAATGGAGTGGTCAAAAACTCATGTGACCTCGACATTGCATCTTTGCTGGGGAGCTCAAGCAGGATTGTATTATCATTATGGAATTCAAAAGAGACGGCTTGAGAAGAAAATGTTTGGAATATTTGAGCATAGGGTACTAAAACGCAGAACTCCGTTTGTCCGAGGATTTGATGATATATTCTATGCACCCCATTCCAGGCATACTACCGTGTTAAAAGAGGATATATTAAAGCATGAAGAGCTGACCATTCTTGCAGAATCTGATGAGGCCGGTGTATTTATTGTAATGGCACAGGACGGTAAACAATTCTTCATCATGGGGCATCCGGAGTATGACAGGGTATCATTAGACCAGGAATACAAAAGAGATATCAGTAAAGGAATTGCCATTGATCTTCCGGTAAATTATTATCCGGCAGACAGTACTGAGAATCGTCCTAATCTGACATGGAGAGCCCATGCCAATGCCATGTATACCAACTGGCTTAATTACTACGTATATCAGGTAACGCCTTATATACTGTAATAAACGTTATTATCTGAAATCCGATTTTGATATTGTATCGGTAATAATAAACAGAATCATGCATACAACGCAGAACAGCAAGCAGAAGGACAGCAAAAATACCGCTTGATGTATCTGCGTAATTCTATGCATATATTCATAGATTCTTTTTAACAGAAAGCCTGACATTGCAACGATTATTCCGGGTTTTAGCAGGCTGTTTACCGCATCAAAATCAAATCGGATATTTCTAATAATATATATTGTATCCATTATTGTTATTATCAGCTGTCCTACAAGAAGTGCTGTAAGGTACCCGTTGATACCCTTATGCGGTATCATAAGAATAATGATAAGAATCTTGGCAACAGTCCCTAAAATTGAATTGATAAATGTAATGTGAGCCTTTCCGAGTCCGTTTATGATACTGCCTAATGTGGTTGGCAGATATATTAGAGGACATAGCCATGCCAGGATAATAAGGTAATTGCCTGCCTCATCACTATTAAATATACTGACACCGAGATATTTTCCAAACAATAAGAAAACACCTGTACTGAAAACACCTATAATTAAGCTGTATTTTATAGAGGTGGAGGTAGTCTTTCCTATCATGTCCTTATTATCCATAGCCTGTGCTTCTGACACTGTAGGAAGAAGCAGTACTGCCAATGAATTTATCAAGGCCGTAGGAAACATAATAAACGGTATAGACATTCCTACCAGTGTTCCATATGTGCTTAATGCTTCACCGGTGCTTAGTCCGGACCTTCGCAGCATAGCAGGTATAAGAATTGCTTCGATACTGTGCAGAATATTTATTAGCAGTCGGTTAGTGGATAAGGGAATACTCAGATGCAGGATGCTGTTTATAATATCCTTTCTCTTTAGGAGTCCTGCATTAGGATTTGGTTCGGGATACAGCATAGTCTTTGGAGATTTTGTTATGAATAGGGACAGAAAATTATATATGCCGGAAGCTATTTCCCCGATAACAAGTCCGAGAACAGCCATTTCACAGATTACCTTAAAATCACCCTTTCCAACGGTGTAGGCAGATATATATACAACAATAACACGGATCATCTGCTCAAGCAGTTGGGTCGAAGCCGGTATTCCGGCTTTTTTTAATCCGTAATAATAGCCATTAATGCATGAGGTAATACCGCAAAATGGAAATACTACAGCCAGAATTCTTAAAGAGGAAGCACTTCTGGGTTCTAATAAGAAACGGAGTGCAACACTATCAGAGAATCTGAATAACAGAACAGAAAGAACCAATGCTGTGGAAACAGACAGAAGCAGTCCAAGCCTGAGTATCCTTCCAATGTTTTTGTGGTTCTTTCTGCCTATTTCAGCTGCGACCAGTCTTGATATGGATGTTTGAATACCCGTGGCATATATAGTGAATGCTATACCATAGACAGGAAATACCAGCTGATATATTCCAAGCCACTCGGCACCCATTACCTTTGATAAAAAAATTTTGTACAAGAACCCAATGACTCTGGTGATGAAGCCGGCCAGTGTCAGAATTAGTGTTCCTCTAAGGATATTGCTTCTGCCAATATGCCTGCTTCCTGCTAAAGCGGCCTGCTTAACCTTCATATTTAACACTCCGACAGTCAGGTTCTTTATTAATATATTTGTGCAGTTTATAACTTATGAATAAACTGCGAATTACCTAGGTGTAATATATGAAAATTAGCTTACTGAATTATTATCAAAATTTACTATAAATAGATTGTTTTTCTTTAGAGCTTAAAATATTTTTTATTGACATTTATAAAATGTAGTGTTATATTTAATACCGAGTAATTTAATAGGGATTAAATCAGTAGGATATAAGCAGGCCATAAACTGATTACTATAAGATGTATCAGAAGCTGATTAGTAGAATGGAGAATTAATATGAAACTAACCACAAGGGGAAGATATGGATTAAGAGCAGTTATTGACTTGGCGGTTAATAATGGGGATGAAGCAGTAGCCTTAAGTCAGATTGCCGAAAGACAGGGCATATCTGTGAACTATCTGGAGCAGCTTATTGCAAAGCTGAAAAAAGCAGGAATCGTTGACAGTATCCGTGGAGCACAGGGCGGGTATGTTCTTGCCATGCCTTCGGAGGAGATATCCGTAGGTGATATTCTGCGTGCCTTGGAGGGTGACTTAAATCCCGTTGATTGCCATGAACTAAACAGTAATGAGACACCATGCAGCAACTCAGATATATGTGTAACAAAATATGTGTGGAAGCGTATAAGTGATAGTATAAACGATGCAGTGGATGGAATTATGCTCTCCGACCTGGTGGCTGAAAGCAAGAGAGTTCAAGCGGAAGCAGGTATCACGCAGGCAAATCAGTCCAAACAGATTTGCTGATCCTTTAGAAATTTTCTAATCAGTTTATAAAATATATGATATTAGGAGATGACCACATGGAAAAGAAGATTTACCTTGATAATGCAGCTACTACAAAGACTAAGCCGGAGGTTGTAGAGGCTATGCTTCCTTACTTTAGTGAGCTGTATGGTAATCCATCCAGTGTATATGAATTTGCAGCACATAGTAAAAAAGCCATTGACGAAGCAAGAACAATCATAGCTGATGCAATAGGCAGCGAAAGTACTGAGATATATTTTACCGGAGGCGGAACAGAAGCGGATAATTGGGCACTTATAGCAACTGCTGAAGCTTACGGGCAAAAAGGAAAGCACATTATAACATCAAAAATTGAGCATCATGCCATTTTGCATACCTGTGAATATCTGCAGAAGAGGGGCTTTGAAGTAACCTATATTGATGTGGATGAGAGCGGAATTATAAAGCTGGATCAATTAGAAAAGGCTATTCGTCCGACAACAATATTAATTTCTATCATGTTTGCCAATAATGAAATAGGGACAATCCAACCCATTAGGGAAATCGGAGAAATTGCAAGGAAGCATAATGTTTTATTCCATACAGATGCTGTACAGGCATTTGGTCAGCTTGATATAAATGTGGATGAGCTTGGAATAGACATGCTCAGTGCCAGTGCCCATAAGCTTAACGGTCCAAAAGGTATAGGCTTTTTATATATAAGAAAAGGGATTAGAATCCGTTCCTTCATCCATGGCGGAGCACAGGAAAGAGGAAGACGTGCAGGAACTGAGAATGTTCCGTATGCGGTAGGTTTCGGGAAAGCTGTTGAAATTGCCATGAAAACCATGAAGGAAAGAACAAAAAAAGAAATAGAGCTTCGCGACTATTTAATAAAGCGGATACTTAGCGAGATACCTTATACAAGGCTTAACGGTCATAGAACCAGGAGACTTCCCAACAATGCCAATTTCAGCTTTCAGTTTATTGAAGGGGAATCTCTGCTGATAATGCTGGATATGAACAATATCTGTGCATCCAGCGGTTCGGCATGTACCTCGGGGTCTTTAGATCCGTCGCATGTTCTGCTGGCAATCGGGCTGCCGCATGAAATAGCCCATGGATCGCTTCGTCTTACATTAAGTGATGAGAATACATTTGAGGAAATGGATTATACGGTTGAAAAAATAAAAGAGACTGTAGATAAGCTGAGAAAGATGTCTCCGCTCTACGAAGATTTTGTTCGCACCAGATAAGGATTGGTAAGTGCCAATACTATCAGATAAATGGAGGAATTATTATGTACACTAAAAAAGTTATGGATCATTTTTTAAATCCAAGAAACATGGGAGAAATTGAAAATCCCAGCTGTGTTGGCACGGTTGGAAATGCCAAATGTGGGGATATAATGAGAATGTATATGGATATTGATGAGAATGGAATTATTCATGATGTGAAATTTAAAACCTTTGGATGCGGTGCAGCAGTTGCAACCAGCAGCATTGCTACGGAGCTTGTAAAGGGAAAGACTGTTGAGGAAGCCCTTAAGGTTACAAATAAAGCGGTTGTGGATGCTCTTGACGGTTTGCCGCCGTTAAAGGTTCATTGTTCTTTGCTGGCGGAGGAAGCAATTCATGCTGCCCTATGGGATTATGCAGAGAAAAATGGTATTAAAATAGAAGGACTAAAAAAACCAAAGTCCGATATTCATGATGAAGAGGAAATAAACAAGGTAAGTTATTAATTGATTGGAGATACCAATGCAGAAAGTAGTAGTTGGAATGTCAGGAGGAGTGGATTCCTCCGTAGCAGCATACCTGTTAAAAAAGCAGGGATATGATGTTATAGGTGTTACCATGCAGATTTGGCAGGATGAGGATGCATGCTCCATATCTGAAAATGGCGGCTGCTGCGGCTTAGGAGCGGTTGAGGATTCCAGAAGAGTTGCTTCAGTCCTTGGCATCCCGCATTATGTAATGAATTTTAAGAAGGAATTCAAAGAGAGTGTCATAGATTATTTCGTATCGGAATATGTTATGGCCAGAACTCCGAATCCCTGTATCGCATGTAATAGATTTGTCAAGTGGGAATCGCTTCTTGCAAGAGCCTTATCTATAGGTGCTTCTTATATAGCGACAGGGCATTATGCAATTATAGACAGGCTTCCTAACGGAAGATATACTATTAAAAAATCGGCAACCTTGGCAAAGGATCAGACCTATGCGTTATATAACCTTACGCAGTATCAGCTTAAGCATACACTTATGCCTGTGGGAGCTTATACTAAGGAAGAGATTAGGGCTATTGCAAATGATCTTAAGCTTCCTGTGGCTAATAAGCCTGACAGTCAGGAGATATGCTTTGTTGCGAATAATGATTATGCAGGGTTTATTCAGGAATACCTGGAGGATGAAGATAACAAAAGGATAATCGAGAATAAGAAGGTTCTAAACATGAAGAATACGGAGGCTGCCGGTTATGGCTTTACTCCCGGTAATTTTGTTGACACTAAAGGAAATATTCTTGGAAAGCACCGGGGACTGGCACATTATACAATTGGGCAAAGGAAGGGCTTAAATATTGCTTTAGGCAGACCTGTATTTGTTATGAAGCTGAATGCCGATACCAATGAGGTGGTTTTAGGTGAGGCACAGGATGTATATACAGACCGTTTTTATGTGAAAAATCTTAATTTCATGGCAATTGAGGATTTGCAGGATGATATGGTTGTAGATACAAAAATCCGCTACAGTCATGAAGGTGCAAGAAGCACCATTAAAAGAACGGGAGCGGATAAAATACTATGCATTTTTGATGAGCCGCAGCGTGCGGTTACACCCGGACAGGCAGCCGTATTCTACAAAGACGACTACGTGGTAGGAGGCGGCACCATACAGTAAAAATAGTCGATCCTTTCAAACACTATAACTAAAAGTAAAAGGTATGTCAAAAAATTCTAAAGAATCAGAGCTTTCTGACATACCGTTTGCTTTTCATGGTAGGCTCAATAATGTTTACAGTTTTATCATTACAGGCTTGCCATCTCTGAAGATGGTGTAGTAATTGAAGCCGCATTCTTTAAGAAGGCTTTCTGCTTTATCAAAGTCGTAGCATAGGTGCTCGGGTTTATGAGCATCGGAGCCAATGGTGATGACTTCACCGCCCAGCTCTTTATAGCGTTTTATTATTTCGGTCTTGGGATGGGGATGTCCCAGACCGTATTTATATCCGGAAGTATTTACCTCTATTCCTTTTTGGTGCTTTATTACCGTCCTTAATATTTCATCAAGAACATCCTTATAATATGAATATGAGTATTCTTTATAGCTTGTCTTGGTGCTTGGAGCATAACGGATTATATAATCGATATGTCCGCAGACATGAAATTCCTGAAAGTTTTCACAGCTTTCTTTCACAGCTTTAAAGCATCTTAGTATGCCATCCTCTTCGGTGCGGTTTTCCCAGTACTCTTTAAAATATGGATCCATATTATCAACCACATGGACGGAACCTATTATAAAATCAAAGGGATATTTGCTGACCAGAGCATCCAAACGATCTATAATATGTGGCTGTATTCCAAGCTCAATCCCGGTAAGGATCTCAATTCTTGATTTGTATCTTTCCTTCATTATTTCAAGTTTCTTCAGATAATCATCAGTTTTTAGTTCAAAGGTATAATTGTATATGCTGGGATAGTCATAGTCTATATGATCTGTAAAGCATATTGTTTTAAGTCCTAATTTGATGCCCTGCTCAATCACGTCTTCCATAGCGGCTTTTCCGTCACTCGAAAACTCAGAATGTACATGTAAGTCAGCAGTAATCATATTTTTTCCTCCAATAATTTCAAGTTATTTTTTCATCTGTATCTAGTCATCAATCCTTTTGATGTCAGTTATGTCAGTGTTAACTACCATCGAATAGTTGGTATTATAAATAACGAATCCGGGGGCTTTACCGCTTGGTTTTTTAATGTTTTTCCGCGTTGTATAGTCTATCTCAACCTTGTCAGCATTTTTTGCCCCACTATAGTATGCGGCCAGCTTTGCAGCCTCCTCAAAGGTTCTGTCCGGCGGCTCATTTTCACCGTCTGATTTAACAATAACATGAGAACCGGGAAGGTTCTTGGCATGAAACCACCAGTCATTACCATTGGCCAGCTTAAAGGTAAGCTCTTCATTCTGATAGTTGTTTTTCCCTACATACATGTGATAACCGTCAGAAGAGATATAGTGAAGGGGCTTGCCTTTTATATTTTTTCCTGTACGGTCCTTTGGTGTTGGTTTCTTAACTGCAGATTTCTTTTTGATATACCCGAATTCCATTAGCTCACGCTTTAATTCGTTCAAATCATGCTCATCAGCAGCCATATCCAAGGAAATCTTAATGGATTCCAGATGCCTGATTTCATCCTCGGTTTCTTTAATCAAGTTTGATAAAGCCTCATATGTCCGTTTCAGCTTATTGTATTTTTCAAAATACCGTTTTGCATTTTCCATCGGCGTTAAAGTGGAGTCAAGAGGTATCCGGATTTCCTCATTATTATTGTAATAATTTTGTGCAATCAGTTCTTTTGTACCCGGTTCCAATCCGTAGCCATATGCGGTGATAAGCTCTCCATATATCTTATATTTATCTCTTTTCTCCGTATCTTTAAGCTGCTTCAGCTGCAAATCGTATTTTTTTGCAGTACGTTCAACAGCATTTGCAACCAGCTTACGAAGATCGGCGGATTTTTGACGTATTCGGGATGCGGCATTCTTCTGCGCATAATAGGTCTCAAGCATAGAAGATGCCGAAGAAAGCGGCTTTATATCATATCCTGAATAACAGGTAAGTACAATACTCGAGAATTCGATTGGTCCCCGTTCTCCAATAATAATATTAGGAAAAAAATCTTTGTTCTTAACGAGTTCTAATATTCTTTCAAAATTACGATACAGATGAAGCCCCAAATCTTCGTTAAGTGAAGAGGTTGATACATCTGAATCAATCGATGCTCTAAAGCAGATTTCATTTGCCAGAAGCGGGCTGATACCGGTTAGACCTGTGTATATTGCTTTCCCAATCGGCATTGCCTTGTTCAGAATATTTTCTTTAAAGGAATCATAGTCAGCAGTAAGAGGGTCAAGCTTTTTTGCTGTTTTGGGAATGAAGTATTCTCTTCCCGGCAGAACCTCACGAACTGAACTCATGAATTGGTTAACCCGCTTTATACTGTCAATAATAGTCCTAGAATCATCACAGAAGATAATATTACTGTGCTTTCCCATAAGCTCAATGATGATATATTTTGATTTTAGATCGCCAAGCTCATCCATATGTTCAATCTTTATGGATACAATCCTTTCCAGACCGGGCTGTGTAATGTTAAGAATTTTACCGTTTATAAGATGCTTACGAAGAAGCATACAAAAATTTGGAGCGGTTATAGGGCTGGGCTTTGTATTTTCTGTCAGGTATATTAACGGCAATCCGGCACCTGCACTTAGGAATAATTTATATGCCTTTTTATCCTGTCCCTTTATGGTTAACAACAGCTCATCCTTCTCCGGTTGAGCAATCTTGTTTATTCTTCCTCCAAGCAGAGTACTATTTAATTCATGAACAATATTTGCAATTACAACTCCGTCCAGTGCCATAACAACCTCCAATGTAAGTCTTCCATGACCTAATCTGCAGATAAGCAGATTAGGATAAGGTTCAGCTTTGCTGAACCTAATCACGTCTACACTTATCCAAGCCAATCTGTTCATTTTACTATGACACATAAATGTGTCATATAAAATGCTCCGATTGCCTTGAACTAATTCTAGAGATAAGCAGATTAGGAGCTCAAAAACCTGCGGTTTTTTCGCTCACGTTACACTTATCCAAGCCAATCTGTTCATTTTACTATGACACATAAATGTGTCATATAAAATGACCAGATTACCTTGGCCTAATCTGCTTATCGTGGATATTATATCATAAATAGTTGGGTATATGAATCATGATATATAAAACACGAAAAAAATATAAAACATGAAAAAACTATAAAACATAAATAAGCTATAAAACATGAAAAAACTACCACATGCATTTCATGATGATATGTTGTATAATACTTTTGTAACATATTTAACATATTTGTAACAATTGAAACTGTAATTTGGGAGGCTAGTATGACTAAAAGGATACGAAAATTTGCAGTGTGTTGTATGATAGGTTCGCTTACAATAGCTGGAGGAACAAAAACAGCATATGCAGCAGGACAACCTATTGCAGGAATAACGCCAATATTAAATGATATCACTACAAATCCAAATATAACTGATATTGATATAAGCAATATTATTGAGCCTATCATAGAATACCATGACTTAGCAATAGCAAATGTTTCTAATTATGTTAACATAAGAAGCGAGGCAAACACAAACAGTAAGATATTAGGTAAGCTTTACAGCAAGGGAACCGGTACAATACTGGCACAAGAGGGTGATTGGACTAAAGTTCAATCAGGAAATGTAAGCGGTTACATAATGTCAAAGTATTTACATACCGGAAGTGAAGTATATGAGTTGGTTGATGATGTAAAGACCAAGCTGGCTACTGTCAAGGCTAATGTGTTGAATGTCAGGTCAAAGCCTAGTACCGGTTCTTCAGTTGTAACTCAGGTACCAAAGGGACTTGTTCTTGAGATACTTGAAGAGCAGCCGGATTGGATAAAGATATCTGTTGGCGAAAAGACCGGATATGTAGCTGCGGCTTATGTTGATATAGAGACCGGATTTAAACAGGCGGTTTCCGCAGAGGAAGAGCAGACTATAATAAACCTGGAAAAGAAAAGGAAAGAATCTCAGGCAAATAAAGCAGTTTCATCATTACGACAACAGATTGTGAGTTATGCACTTAGATTTAAGGGAAACCCATATGTATGGGGTGGAACAAGTCTGACAAGAGGAGCGGACTGCTCAGGCTTTACACAATCTGTACTAAAGAAATTCGGGATATATATTCCGAGAACCTCAAGAGCCCAATCAAGAGGCGGCAAAAGAGTATCAATGAACAATATTCAGCCCGGTGATTTAATATTCTATAGAAAAAACGGTGTAGTAAATCATGTAGCCATGTACATAGGCAACGGTAAAGTGATAGGAGCTGCCAGCAGAAAAGAAGGCATCACCATAAAGAATTATAACTATAGAACACCATATAAAGCAGTAAGCTACATATATCGCTAGTATTATGGTGCCTGACACCATTACAAAAATATTAAACATGTAACATTTTCTTAATGGTACCTGACACCGTTACAATTATTTTTCTTTAATATTGATTCTGATTTTGGAAATGTTATAATAAATAATAGAAATTATATTATGGATTCCGGAGAATTTATATTAATCAAAAATAAGAAAGGGGTATTTCATGGAACCTAAGAAATTGTATCGTTCATCTACAAACAGGATGGTTTGTGGCGTATGTCAAGGTATTGCGGAGTACATTAATATCGATCCTACCATAGTACGTTTATTATGGGTAATATTTAGTATATGTGGTGTTGGTGTGCTTGTATATATAGCTGCGGCAATTATTATGCCTGTAAAAGAACAGTATTAATAAGGAATTTAAAAACAGAAAAACAGAATCGTTCCTGTCATGTGACATATCGGATAGATATATCCACTTAGACAGGGACGATTCTTTTTATTATGTATATTGGGTACACCGGGCTAAATTCATGTTTATAAGCATTGTAAGAACATTATTGATTGATGACCCTTTCAATAATCTCAATGATTTGCTCTTCTTCGAAGGGTTTTGTTAAGAACTCTACAGCACCATGCTTGACAGCATCCACCATCTTGGTTTTTTGTCCTGCTGCTGTTACCATAACAACCCTGGCATCCTTATCTACTCCCATTATTTTTTTCAATGCTTCCAATCCGTCCATTACCGGCATAGTAATATCCATAGTGGTTATATCAGGTTTAAGTTCCTTGAATTTATCGACTGCTTCCTTGCCGTTAATGGCTTCTCCTATTACCGTATGACCATTAGCTTCAAGAATATTTTTTAGGATTCTTCTTGAAGTTTTTGAATCGTCTACTATAAGAATCTTTGCCATATCTATACCCTCCTAATTTATTTCAACTTTATGGTCGACAACTACCAGTAGATCTGATTGCTTTCCGTCAATTATTATGGGGACAACATATAAATCTCCGTCAGATGTCAGAGTTTTGTTCTGATCATATTTGGGAGGTGTCATATCGATATGTATATCCTCTCTGCTTAGCTTTGAAGCATATAATCCGTTGCTGCAGTTTATAAATTCACATATTGAGTCAAAAGCATCTTCATCCATGCTTTCAAATTCTTCTCTAGCAAATGGGCTTGCTATATTCAATAACGCTTCATCTTCACCTGCAAAAGCTACGAATAATTCATGGCTTCCGACAAGCTGCTGGTATGCAATTGAAGTGAAGGTATATTCTTTTGCTATGTATGATTCTTTTAACATAATATTATTATTAACAAAACGTACGATATTTCTAATAGCCAATGCAATACATTCTCCGGCGAAAGGAATGCCGGTATCTACAAATACCGGAATAATCCGGTCGATATCGCCGGACTTTAGTGCGTCCAACTCTGCATCAGATAAACCATAATCCTTTTTAAATTCTTCAAGAGTTGTTTCAATTTGATCCATAGTCATAACATTATTTTCTGTAAGAGCCTGTACAAATCTAATATAAGGATTTCCCTGAAGATTTAGTAAATATTCCACATCTTCCTTTTTCAAATACCCCTTCTCTATAGCAATGTCGCCAAAGCGGCTGTCTTTAAGCTTTTGAAGCTCATTTAGTTCATCGGCTTGTTTGGATGTCAATAATTTCTCGGCAACAGCAATTAATCCTAATTTTGCGCGAGAAGTGTGTTGTTGTTCCATAACATCCTCTAATAGCGAATGAGATATTTTTTTCTTTTTCAATAAGTAATCCCCAAAGTAAAGTCCGAACATGATGCTTCTCCTTTCCCAATAACGCATTATAGTAATGGATGATGTTATAAAATATGCTTTTTATTGCATATTAATATATGCTTGTAAAACATATATATATAATATACAACAAAAACAAAAAAAAAGACAGTATTTATTTAAAATTAAACAAAATTTTGGATATAAAATATAAATATACGACTTATTATGTAAAAATATGCATTGCATTAGAGCCGATACATGTAAAAAAATCCAGTTTAAAGGTATAATATTTACATATTGTGCAATTTAAAGCGATTATGCATACTTATGTACAAAAATACATACAGAAAATCTTGATGACATTTTTGCACTCCTATGTTAAAGTATTGATTAAGCTAAGAGATGTTGGAGGTTATCATGAAGAAATTAATCGATTTATTATCAGAAGATGTTAAACAGGCATTTGTATCAAAGGGATATGAAGAAAGATTTGGGATAGTTACACTGTCAAACAGACCTGATCTATGTCAATATCAGTGTAATGGTGCCATGGCAGCTGCCAAGGCATATAAAAAGGCACCGATTAGTATTGCACAGGAAATTGTAGAAGTATTGCAGGATAACAGTAAAATAAAAGAAATCACCGCTATTATGCCCGGTTTTATTAATATAAACATAAGTGATGAGTTTTTGGCAGAGTATATTAATAATATGAGAAAGTCCAAAGACTTTGGGTGCGAGAAGGAAGCCGCACCGAAGAAAATAATAATTGATTATGGTGGTCCTAATATAGCAAAGCCTCTTCATGTTGGTCATATGCGCTCTGCTATAATCGGGGAAAGTCTTAAGCGTATCTTTAAATATATGGGAAATGACGCAATCGGGGATGTGCATCTGGGTGACTGGGGTACTCCGATGGGTCTGGTAATAGCTGAGCTAAAGAGAAGAAAACCGGATTTAATATATTTTGATGAAGGCTATACGGGAGAATATCCTAGTAAGGCTCCATTTACCATATCTGAGCTTGAGGAAATCTATCCTGCAGCCAGTGCATATTCCAAGGAAAATCCGGAATTTCTTGAGGAGGCCAAGAGGATTACCTTTCTTATGCAAAACGGGCATAGAGGTTATATGGCTCTTTGGAAGCATATGCAGGATGTATCTGTTACTGACTTAAAGAAGATTTATGACAACTTGAATGTATCCTTCGAACTATGGAAAAAGGAAAGTGATGCACAGCCTTATATAAATGATATGGTAGAGTATTTGAAGAAGAATAATTATGCAAGAATAAGCGACGGAGCCTTAGTTGTAGATGTGAAGGAAGAAACCGATACCAAGGAGATACCTCCTTTCATGGTTTTAAAATCCGATGGTGCCACACTTTACAGCACGACTGATTTGGCTACCATCGTGGAAAGGATGGAGCTTTTTAATCCTGACCATATAATATATATTACTGATAAGAGGCAGGAACTGCATTTTGAAGTCTTATTCCGCTGTGCCAAGAAGGCAAAGCTGGTGAATGAAGGAACAAAGCTTCAATTTATCGGCTTCGGTACTATGAACGGTAAGGACGGTAAGCCCTTTAAAACCAGAGATGGGGGTGTGCTTCGTCTGGAATACCTGATAAAAATGGTAACTGATGAGGTATATCGTAAAATCATGGAAAACCGCAGTATAGATGAGGAAGAGGCAAAAGATATAGCTTCAAAGGTCGGTCTGGCTGCACTTAAATACGGAGATTTATCGAATCAGGCATCTAAGGATTATGTTTTTGACTTAGAACGCTTTACATCATTTGAAGGAAATTCAGGACCGTATATCCTCTATACAATTGTAAGAATAAAATCCATATTGGAGAAGTTTGGGGATACCGGAAGGAGCATAAGTCCTGATATGAATATACTTCCGGCTTACACGCCGCTGGAGAGGGAGCTTATGCTGCAAATCACAAGATTTAGTGATATGATTCATGCTGCCTATGAGGAGCAGGCTCCTCATAGAATATGTCAGTATATTTATGATTTGGCGGACAAGTTCAGCAGTTTTTACCATGAAACAAAGATTATATCCGATGACAACAGTGACGAAAGACAAGCATCACTAATCTGTATGATTACGATGGTACATGATATATTAAGGACATGTATTTATCTGCTGGGATTTGAAGCTCCCGACAGAATGTAATTGCCTAAGTTAAGGCAGCACGTATCATCTTGAAGGTATCAATATTAAGGGTTCGATTGATGTCTTATACGGTAAATGGCTGGTATTACTGGTTACTGTAAGAATCGTGTGGTAAGACGGAGGTAATTATGTATAGGTTAATCTCAAAATTATCAGTATATAAGAACCTGGGTGAGGAAAATATTCTGGTCAAGCTATCCAATATCTTATATGAGATGGATTATCTTAAGGCAAAGAATCAATTGCAGCAGCTTGATGCGTTTGATAAGGAGAATTTTATATCCGGAATATATACACTTATAAATGAGCTGTTAGATGTTGCCACCAAGTATGGCTTTGATCAGAACCTTTGGCAGAATTATCTGGCGTTTACATTGGCAAGCATGGAGAGTCCATTTGCAATTACCTGCGAAAAGGTAGGTGCCAGGCAGGGTACGGTTAACCGGTTTGCAAAGGCGGATTTTAGAATATTCCTGGATTTGTTTCATTATGATTTTAGTCGTATTGAACAGGAGCTTGGTATTAATTGTTTTTCGATTATTACAGACTATAAAGCTGTCAAAAAAAGCACCGGAATGTATAATAAGAGTGTCAGCGATAAGGTAAGAGAGTTAAGTGCCTGTATTGCATCTGCAAAGGATGAGGAAGAGGTCTTTACAATCGTTACTGATTTTTATAAAAAGCATGGTGTGGGAATGCTCGGACTGAACAAAGCATTTCGATTATCCAGAGAGCATGGCAGACTTGAGCTTGTTCCTATTACAAATACCTTGGACGTAAGGCTTTCGCATCTGGTCGGTTATGAGCTTCAAAAGAAGAAGCTTGTTGATAATACGAAAGCTTTTGTAGAAGGTAAAAAAGCCAATAATGTTCTGCTGTTTGGTGACAGTGGTACGGGCAAATCCACATCTGTAAAGGCAATCCTTAATGAATATTATGACAAAGGACTTCGTATGATAGAAATCTATAAGCATCAGTTCAATGACCTGTCTGCGGTTATATCGCTTATTAAGAACAGAAATTATAAGTTTATAATATTTATGGATGATTTATCATTTGAAGAATTTGAGATAGAGTATAAATACCTCAAGGCAATTATTGAGGGGGGTCTGGAGATTAAGCCTGACAATGTGCTTATATATGCCACCTCTAATCGAAGACATTTGATAAGGGAGACATGGAATGACAGAACCGATATGGAAACTGACGGTGATATCCACCGCTCAGATACTATGGAAGAGAAACTTTCTTTGGTAGAACGTTTTGGAATAACCATTAATTTTTCTTCTCCTACCCCAAAGGAATATCTTGAGATTGTTAAGCAGCTGGCTCACAGACATGGGATAAGTCATCTTTCAGAGGAAGAGCTTTATAACGAGGCGAGAAAATGGGAGCTTAGTCATGGAGGTCTTTCGGGTCGTACAGCCCAGCAGTTTATTAACTATCTGTTAGGGAAATTATAGTATAATCCGGATTATTACGCTGTGATTTAGAATTTTGAATAGATGTATACTTTATATAAGTATAGATGCATATGGAGGGAATAGTCTTTGCTAACACTTATTAAAGGCGGATATGTTGTTGATCCGGGTTCAGGTATCGAAGGGAATTACGATATACTGATCAAGGATGAATATGTCTGTAAGGTATTACCCAAGTCGGATATAAATGAAGCAGATATCAAGGCTGATAAAATCATCGATGCGTCAGGTATGACAGTGATGCCCGGATTAATTGATCTTCATGTCCACTTAAGAGAACCCGGATTTGAATATAAAGAGACTATACAGACAGGAGCAATGGCAGCTGCAGCCGGAGGCTTTACGACTATATGTGCGATGCCAAATACCAAGCCGGTGCTTGACAGGTCTGATACGATACAATTTGTTCTTGACAGGGCTAAGGAAGCTTTGGTTAATATTCATCCCATTGGGGCGGTTACCATCGGTCAGGAAGGAAAGGAGCTGACCGACATACCGGAATTAATTAAAGTCGGTGCTGTCGGTATAAGCGAAGACGGCAAATCCGTCATGGATACCGCCTTATATGCCAAGGCTATGATAGAGGCTGCCAAGCTTGATACGGTAGTATTTGCACATTGTGAGGATAAATATCTTGCCGCAGACGGAGTTATAAACGCAGGAGCTAAGGCAGAGAAGCTGAAGCTTGCCGGTATAAGCAATGCTGTGGAAGATATTATTGTTGCAAGGGATATTATATTGGCAAAGGAAACAGGCACAAGACTCCATCTATGCCACTGTTCTACAGGGGGCAGTGTTAAGATGCTTGGGATGGCGAAGGATAAGGGGCTTAAGGTAACAGGTGAAACATGTCCACATTACTTTACATTATCAGATGAGGATATTACGGGTGATGATGCAAACTATAAGATGAATCCTCCGCTTCGAAGCAGGGAAGATAAAGAAGCCATAAAGGATGCTCTAAAGAATGATGTGCTGGATGTGATAGCAACTGACCATGCCCCGCATTCGTATGAGGAAAAGATTAAGTCCATGACAGAAGCACCATTTGGAATAGTAGGGCTGGAAACAGCCTTGCCCATCACATATACCGAGCTTGTAAGGACGGGTATTCTAAGCCTAAGCAAGATGGTTGAGAAAATGAGTTTAAATCCTGCCGGGATACTTGGAATAGACAGGGGCTGCATAGGTGAGGGTAAGGTTGCGGACATAGTGATAATTGATCATAATAAGGAATACATCATAGATAAGAATAAGTTTTACTCTAAATCAAGCAACACGCCTTTTCATGAAAGAAGGGTATACGGAAAGGTTATGTATACTTTGGTATCAGGAGAAATCAGATATGAAAGCGGTTCAGGAGGATTATCATGATTAATAAACTTGTAGAAAGAATAATGGATCTGGAAGCTCCCATAGTGGTCGGACTTGACCCTATGCTGTCATATGTACCGGAGCATATACTTAGTGAGGCATATAAAAATAAGGGTGAGAACCTCGAAGGTGTTTCTGAAGCTATATGGCTGTATAATAAAGGAATTATTGATGCGGTCTATGATCTTGTACCTGCAGTTAAGCCGCAGATTGCCATGTATGAGCAATTTGGCATAGAGGGAATGAAGGCTTATGTAAAGACCATAGATTATGCAAAGCAAAAAGGTTTGATTGTTATAGGTGATGTTAAGCGTGGAGATATCGGTTCGACATCAACCGCTTATGCAACCGGACATCTTGGCAGGATTAACATAAAAGGTAAGGATTTTAGAGGTTTTGATGAGGATTTTATTACAGTAAATCCTTATTTGGGTTCGGATGGTATAATGCCGTTCATAGAGGTATGTAAGCAGGAGAGCAAAGGGTTGTTTATTCTTGTAAAGACTTCAAACCCCTCCAGCGGAGAGTTTC
>DUQV01000044.1 GCA_012837605.1 Clostridiales bacterium
ATATTCCTTGTTTATTATATGTATTTATATATTGTTTTTGTCTTATTATGTCGTATTATGGCATCTGTTTTGTGTTAATTTTATATTCCTTCGGTATAGTCATTGGACATACTTATCTAAGTAATAAAACAGCTCTAGTTACAATAATAGAGTAAAAATAATGGAATGAGATTCACATCGAATCTCACTCCATTATTGTAATTAGACTACTATTATATAAATCTTATAACATTCAGACTATAAATCACTCATACTATAATCTTGTGCCAGTATTGCATCTGTTATCTTTATAGTATCGTGATTTTGGCACCTGCCAACGAATCATAGCCGTATTCTTTGAAGACTACTCTTCTTCCTCTACTACCGTCACTACAACAACAGCCGACTTATCTCCGCATTTTATGGTTACATTTGCTTTTCCGGCTTTACCAACCTTATAATCAAAGCATCTGTAATCTTCATTATAACTCACACTCAATACATCTGTATTATCGGAGGTCACTATAACCGTATCGGTTGTATTCCAAGGCTCTAAGTCAAAATATATATTAAAATTAAGATCACCTTCATATGTCGTATATTCATACAAATCCGGTATTATTTCTTCACAGGGTGCTTCTGATACAACAAAGGTAATTGTTCCAATTGATTTACCATCTTTTGAACCTTCCCGTACAGTCAGCTTAGCTGTACCTGCTTTATTAGCATATACAAAAGTACCATATTCATCCTGATCAATAATTAACGTATTGTTTTCAACGATATCGTCATAATTCTCGATATTTATGTAATATAATGTATCTGCTTTTGGAAATTGAACCCAGTAATCTGTGTATAATCTTTCACCTTTCAGTAGTTCATATTCGGTATATGACAATTTTGGACTTACAATATTCACCTCAAAACTTCCTAAGGTTCTGGTCTTTTTATTATATGTTTCCTTCACATGTCAATATATAATTTATTTTGTTTATATTAGACTGATTATTGTATACATAGTAAGTTAAACCCCTCTGATTCCATTATTTATTAATATATTCCTTCTTACCCTTCTCATGAATGAATAATAAATAACCTAATAAAATTTTGCGAAGAGGAAAAATATAAAGATCATACCTTATCTTCCAGTATTTTAATAATGAAGCCGGCTGCTAACTAGGTTATAATAAACAAGGATATTCAGTTAGATATCGTAATTATTTGTATCTGCTGAATATATTTGTAACTTATTAACCTATGTACATAGTTAGGAGGCACTACAGATGAAAAAGAGGATTAGGTTTTTTGCCTACATACTCACAGGTATTGCATTATTTTTTGCAATATTTATTACAAAAGATAAGATAGCGCAGGCCGCTAATAAGATATATTTAAATGAAACCGATTTAACTTTAGAGCTTGGTCACTACAGAACCTTAAAGGTCTACGGAACAAGCAGTAAGCCAACCTTCAAATCTGCAAACAACCGGTGTGCTACCGTATCTTCAAATGGAAGAATTACTGCTCAGGGCTGGGGAAAAACCACAGTATATACATATGTTGCAAACAAAACTCTCAAAACCAAAGTAACGGTTGTTCAAATGAACAAGAAAAATGTTACATTAACCCCGGGCAAAACTTCTCAGCTTACTCTATGGGGTTCAAACAGCAGTACAACCTGGAAGTCAAGTAACAATAAGGTTGCGACTGTTTCAGACAACGGCTTGGTTACTGCCGTTGGCAATGGTACCGCTACTATTACAGCAACCTTTAACGGTAAAAAGATAACAAGTAATATAACTGTTATCGGTCTTAATCATGAATCCAGAGTTTTGGAATACGGCGGCAGATTCAGTATTACCCGTGCAAACTTTGGCAGTAAAGTAAAGCTTAAGGTTGAAGGAACAAAGGATAAGGTTACATGGTCATCCGGCAATACTAAAGTAGCTACAGTTGACAGTAAAGGTAAAGTTACCGCCAGAGGTCCCGGTAATACTAAGATATATGCTACTGTAAATGGTTCTTCTGTTTATGCTGATATTAAAGTATTACAAATGGAATCCAGTGAACTTGAGCTGAAGAAAGGAGAAAGCTTTAAGCTTAATGTTCTGGGAACCGATAGTTATATAGCATGGAGATCAACCAAAAAATCTGTTGCCGTAGTAGATGATAACGGAGTTGTAACAGCAAAATCACCCGGTACTGCTAAGGTTATTGCCGAAGTAGACGGCAGGCTTGTAAGATGTATAGTTACTGTCAGATAATTGAATAGTGCATTATTACTGTTAAATAATTTGAACAGCTGTCGCTTACTGCTTAATTAGAATAATTTCATGTATTAATGCATGGACAAAGGGCATATTGATGTTTCCTTATGGAACAGCAATATGCCCCTTTTATTAATTTTTATGTTTATCTGATTTATTATGCTTATATGCCAATTCTTATTCTTACTAATTTATTAATTATATTTTATATCCTGCCTTTAAGCTATTATTTTTATATCCTGCCCTTAAGCCAATTCTTACCGTCCACTAATCTTGCGACTATCATGGCACAGACGGTATTTCCTGATGAATTCAGAAGCGTTGCAGGGGCATCGATAATTGTACTGATTACTGCAATTACCGGCAGCGCAGCCGGAGGAAATCCGTATATACTTAGGATTAACATCTCTCCTATCATACCGCCTCCGGGAATTGCCCCCATTACAGCTCCAACCAGAAGACTAACTACCAGAATTGATAAAAGCATAGGTATATTTTTATAATCCATACCGAAGAGACCGAATAAAAATACAATCTTGAATACTCCTCCGATTACAGAACCGTCCTTATGTGTATTTACACCGAGAGGTACTACTGTTTCAGCTATATCATCAGGAATCCCAATCCTTTTGCATGAGTCAAGATTAACAGGTATTGTGGCTGCACTTGAACAGGTAGCCAAAGCTGTTACTGCCGGTGCTATTGCATTCTTCCAGAAGGATTTGACTCCCGGTTTGCCCGCCGCAGCAAAGGCATATATGCTAAAGAATACAAAATAATATATAACCGATATAACCAAATACATTATAAATACCTTAAGATATCCTTCCAATATCTGAGTTCCGAGCTGACCGATAATTGAAGCAAAATAACAGGCAAGACCAAGTGGTGCATAATACATAATAATCTTAATCATTTTCATTATAACGGCAGAGCCTGCATTCAGAAAATCCTTGAAGGCTTTTGCCTTCTCTCCTGCCATTGCAATTGCAACTCCACATATTACTGATATTACTATTAACTGAAGCAAGTTACTCTTTGAGAATAAGGCTGAAAAATCGCTAACCGTAACTGTTTTTACAAGCTGCCAGGGTAATGACAGGCTTTGGGCCTCTTCGCTTATTTCTGCATCAGCGTCCTCTAAGATTGTCTGAATTGTTCCTTGACCCAACCCTTCTGTCGGATTAACTATAAATACGCTGATAATTGATATAACTGCCGATATAATGGCTGTAACTGCAAATACAAGTGCAATACTAATCATTATCTTGCCAAGTCTTTTCATTTCACCCATATTTGCAATAGATGATGTCACACTAAAGAATACGAGAGGTACTATTAACGTAAATATAAGATTAAGAAAAATCTGACCCAAAGGCTCAAGCATCTTAGCCTCCGGTCCCATAATAACACCTACGCTTCCGCCTAATATGACTGATAATAACAAAATCAAGGGTGTTGCATAGCTTCTGATGAATTTCTTCATATTTGACCCCTCCAAAGTATTTTCTTTAGTATATTATACTCGCACTAATTACTAAATTTGTTGTAATTTATGTTATATATATTGCAAATAATGCTTTTATCAGATAAACTTTATATATAATTTATTATGATTTATTATATTTTTTTGGATTTAATGGATTACAGAGTATTGAGAGACTGTTTATTTTAAAGCAGCCATACATGCCGGTGCTTTTTTTAAGAATAATAGCAGGAGGAATATATGCACAGCCACGAAACCGAAGAAATGAAGAAAAGAGGATATCTGAATGAGGATTTCCTGTTCTTCAAATTAAAAGATCAGAAAAAGAACGAATTCGAGCTCCACTACCATGATTTCAATAAAATCATTGTCTTTCTGTCGGGTGATGTTACATATATAATTGAGGGAAAGTCATATGTACTAAAGCCATGGGACATTCTTCTGGTGGGAAAAAATGATATCCATCAGCCTGTCATCAGTCCATATACTGCCTATGAGCGTATCATTCTCTGGCTTAATCCACATTTTCTTGATGCACATAACAGGAACAACTGCGACCTTCAAAGCTGCTTTATCCTATCAACAGAAAGAAAAATGAATTTGATTCGTCTTAACAAAAAAGACATCCCGTTCATAAAACAGACTCTGGATGATTTGGAAGAAGCAATCAATGATACCTCCTTTGGTAATGAAATCTTAAAAAATTCTCTGTTTATACAGCTGATGGTAAAAATAAACCGCCTTTTCTTCGGAATGGACATCAAAAAAAAGCTTGAAGATGTCCGTTACGATCCCAGAATTGAGAATATTTTAATCTATATCAACAATAATCTTGAGAATGAATTATCAGTTGATATAATCTCTAATAAATTCTATATTAATAAATATTATCTGATGCATTTATTTAAGCAGGAAACCGGCTATACCCTTCATAACTATATTCAGAAGAAAAGAACAATTAAGGCTTCCGATTATATTATAAAAGGTATGCCGGCCGGGGAGGTTTGTTCCTTATGCGGATTCGGAGATTATTCTACCTTTGTCCGCACATTTAAGAAGGAATTTACGCTTTCTCCAAAGCAGTATTACAAGGCATACGCCACTGCAAAAGAATATCATAATACACACTAATCTTACTTAACTACTGTGACAGGCAGAGAGACAGCCCGTGTATTAATTTGAGAAGTATTGCCTGCCTCATCCCTGATAAATGATCCTGATGATATGATTATATACATATTCGTAGTTTCAAAGGCTGACAGAGCTTTTCTGTCAGCTTTTCCGATATTAACTACCAGTGAGTTGGCACTGTTTACATATCCCTCTGATCCTTTTTCAGATGAAGTCAGTTGATAAGTTTTTCCTAATGTATAATCATAGACCGTAATCTTACTTACATCTACCTTGTCGCCTATCGCTCCTGCTCCGCTTACGCTAAAGTACAGTTGATGTGTAGTTCGATTATATATCACCGAACTAATCCCTGTTAAAGTCGGAGCAATGTAATCCACCTTAAGAGTTGGACCTGACTTGCTCGAAACCATATTATTATATACATTATAAAGCTTAACCGAAACCTTTCCACCTGTCGGAATAAGTGCCATAAGCTCCGCGTTGGTGGGTGTTCCGTCTGATGTGTTAAATGTAACAGTAGTATCTGTTGCTTTTATATCATAGTCTGTAGCTATCAGCTTAGAGCCAATGTATAGCTCTGCTTTGCCTCCGGTTGCCTGCCCTGCTGTTATGGTGGCAGTGACAGAAATATAAATCGTAGATTTATTGATAGTGTTAGGTATTATATTGGAACCAACAGGTGTAACAGTGATATCCCTAGGTGCTGCAAGACTTGGAATCTCCACTCCAATCTCGTCATCATTAACATTTACGCTAAAACCAAGAATTCTACCAATATATTTGATTAATACATTCATAACATCTTTTTTCTTAGCTGTAAATATTCCTGATGAGGTATCTGCCACACCATTGACTCTTACTGTCTCATCCTTAAAATTAATGACAATATTAATTCCATCCTTAGTTATTGTTAAAATTTCTTTTTTATAATCAACGCCCGCACCCATACCATCTGTAACAGGTTTTGTTGGGAGCTTGTATTTTCCGTTTTTTATCATTGGAGATTTCTTTATTTCAAATTTTGCCTTTATAGGTTTA
>DUQV01000045.1 GCA_012837605.1 Clostridiales bacterium
AATATTAAATAACAGGCTTGGCGTACTTCCGGTACTTTCGGGTTAATTTTAACACTTGACAATCATCTTCATAATGCTATAATTAACTTCAATTAAATAAAATGTAACACGTTGATGAGACGAGTACTATGTGGAGGTCTGCAGAGAGAGGTGCATTTGGTGGAAGTACCTTATTCTGAAGCATAGGAAGACTACCTCGGAGTGGCTCTAATCCGGTCCGGTGATTCCGTTATAATCTAATGAAGCGGGTGCTTTAGCATTTTGCACCAACAAGGGTGGAACCGCGATGTATTGATATGTACCTCGTCCCTTTCGATTTTTCAAATCGAAAGAGACGAGTTTTTTTGGTGTCTGTAATGGTGTCAGGCACCATTAAGAAAGTATTAAATAAATTTAACAATTTTGTAATGGTGCCTGACACCATTACAAAATTGTTACAAGAAAGGAGTTTGTTATGAAAATTACCCTAAAGGATGGCTCCGTAAAGGAGTATCAAGGAAAAATGACCGTATATGATATAGCGAAGGATATCAGCGAGGGTCTTGCAAGGGTGGCTTGTGCTGCTGAGATTGACGGAAATGTTGTGGATCTTCGTACTGAAGTTGATAAAGATTGCGAGTTGAATATTTTGACTTTTGACAGTGAGGCGGGGAAGGCTGCCTATCGGCATACTGCTTCACATGTTCTGGCACAGGCTGTAAAAAGGCTTTATCCTGACGCTAAGCTTGCGATTGGACCGGCTATTGAGAATGGGTTCTATTATGATTTTGATATTGCTCCCTTTGACAGGGCAGCTCTTGATGAGTTGGAGAAGGAAATGAAGAAAATCATCAAGGAGGGAGCTGAGATTACCCGATTTAGTCTGCCGAGAAATGAAGCTATTGAATTTATGAAATCTAAGGATGAGCCATATAAGGTGGAGCTTATTGAGGAACTGCCTGATGATGAGGAGATTTCTTTCTATCAGCAGGGAGATTTTGTGGATCTGTGTGCAGGTCCGCATCTGATGAGTACAAAATATATCAAGGCAATTAAGCTTGTTTCTTCTTCAGGTGCCTATTGGAGAGGTTCGGAGAAGAATAAGATGCTGACCAGAGTATACGGTACGGCGTATACGAAGAATGCTGATTTGGAAGCACATCTTGCACATCTTGAGGATATTAAGAAACGCGACCATAATAAGCTGGGGCGTGAGATGGAGCTGTTTACGACTGTTGATGTTATCGGTCAGGGACTTCCGCTTCTTATGCCAAAGGGGACTAAAATTATTCAGACTTTGCAGCGCTGGATTGAGGATGAAGAGGAACGCAGAGGTTATATGAGGACCAAGACGCCGTTTATGGCTAAGAAGGACTTATATATTATATCTGATCATTGGCAGAAGTATAAGGAAGGAATGTTTGTATTGGGTGATGAAGACGATGAGGATTCAGAGGTATTTGCCCTGCGTCCTATGACTTGCCCGTTCCAGTATTACATTTACAAGCAAAGTCAGAAGAGCTACCGGGATCTGCCTTGTCGGTACGGTGAGACTTCTGTATTATTCAGAAATGAAGATTCCGGTGAAATGCATGGTCTTACGAGAGTAAGGCAGTTTACCATATCGGAGGGGCATTTGATTGTAACTCCCGAGCAGGTGGAAGAGGAATTCGCAGGCTGTTTGGACCTTGCTATATACTGCCTTAAAACTCTGGGACTTGACGGGGATGTAACTTATCGCCTGTCAAAATGGGATCCGAACAATAAGGAGAAATATCTCGGCAATGAGCAGGACTGGGAGAATATGCAGAACAAGATGCGTGAAATGCTTATTAAACACGACGTGAATTTCACCGAAGCCGATGGCGAAGCAGCATTTTACGGTCCGAAGCTTGATATTCAGGCTAAAAATGTATACGGTAAAGAGGATACTATGATTACTCTTCAGCTGGATTTTGTATTAGCTGAGCGGTTTGATATGACTTATGTGGATGCGGATGGAGAAAAGAAGAGACCGTATATTATTCATAGAACAAGTATTGGCTGCTATGAGAGGACATTGGCATGGCTTATCGAGAAATATGCCGGGATGTTCCCCACCTGGCTATGTCCTGAGCAGGTGAGGGTTCTTCCCATATCTGAAAAATATCATGATTATGCGAATAAGGTAAAGGATGAGCTTCAGAAAAACGGTGTGCTTGTAACTGTGGATGAGAGAGCGGAGAAGATCGGATACAAGATTAGAGAAGCCAGACTTGAACGTATTCCTTATATGCTTATTGTCGGTCAAAAGGAAGAGGATGAAGGTGTGGTATCAGTAAGAAGCCGCTTCTTAGGCGATGAAGGGCAGAAGCCCTTGGATGTATTCATAAATGACATATGTAAGGAAATAAGGACAAAAGAAATCAGAAAGATTGAAGTTGCCGACAAGGATAAATAGATAAATAATTCTGTGAAGCAAATCTTTATGATGACAGGAAAATGACAGAAAAATGACAAAAAAGCGGAGCAGTATCATAATAAAGGGTCGTATCAGAATATCCGGACACATTTATGTGTTGGAGAAACAGATACGACCCTTCTTTACTGTGATACGGCATTTATCAATATTTAGTATTTACAAATAATGGTAAATGTAATATAATACCATATATATGAATTTAATATTATCTTTATTAACTATTGATCTTATATGAATAAGAGGCGAGATATGAATACTAATATTATTTTAGAGGCATTTCATGGAACCGATATTCGCTGTGTAGATAGTATAATAAAAACAGGATTCATATGCAAACCAAATAAGCATCATTGGTTAGGCAATGGTATATATTTTTATTTGGATTATTATTTGGCCAAGTGGTGGACTACGAATCCGACTGACAAATTCGGCGTTAATATTTTAAATGCAGCGATAATCAAGTGCAGGATAGCGACGAAAAATAATTATGTGCTTGATTTGCGAAGATTGAAAGATTATACTAAATTTGTAGATATTTATAGGGAGGAATTCTTGCCGCTGTTATTCCACGGCGAATTGATTTCCACGAATAATGAGTTAATCGACACGAAGACATTGCGGTGTACATATTGTGATTACCTGAATATAAAGTACAAATATAAAATGATTATTGGAACATTTTATATACCGACACAGCCGTATATGCCTACAGATTATGGTGAATTTTTTCATACTTTTAACATATCATATATTGAAAGCCAATTATGCGTATTTGATAATAGTATAATAACAAGCAAAGAATTAATTACGATGAATAGGAGACGTTAGCAGAATGATGGATAGTATTAAGTCAAAAAATGTGAGAGCACTTAAGGAAGCCGCCAAAAGGAACAATTTGATATATAAAAAGCATGAAAAAGGAATTGTAAATGAGTCTGTTAAGCTTCTGGACGAGAATGGTAAATGCTTTCAACTGAATAAAGACCTTACCATTAAGAAATGCGATGATGACGATAATGAAAATGAATTGGCCGCAGCTAAGGATGCTGCGTTAAAAAAGAAGACAAAGTCTGTTTCACAGAAAAAAACATCATATAAAATGCAAAAAGGTTTGCTGAAGGCGTAAAAGATTTATTGAGAAGCCATAGAAGAGCAGTGCATTCTGTTTTGTAAGATCATTATTCGGACTTAAGTTCGGTTATACCTTACAAAGCAGGGTGCATTTTCTTAGGTCTACTTTTTAGGTATTATCTTAAGCCTGCATTTTGCAGGTGCATTTTCTTGAGCCTGCTTTTTTGCTTGACATTAATATATATTCGATATATGATGACAGAAAATATTTATTCGAGAGGAGGATAAAGATATGAGTAATTATCATATTGATACAAAATGCATTCAATCCGGATATCAGCCTAAGAATGGTGAGGCAAGAGTTCTTCCGATTTATCAGAGCACGACATTCAAATATGATTCGGCTGAGCATGTGGGAAAGCTTTTTGATTTGGAAGCCGAGGGTTTCTTTTATACAAGGCTTGCCAATCCTACGGTGGATTGTGTTGAGAGAAAAATTGCCGAGCTGGAAGGTGGTATCGGAGCAATGTGTACTTCCTCCGGTCAGGCTGCCCTTATGGCTGCTGTTCTTAATCTTTGCAGTGCGGGTGATCATATTGTTTCTTCCGGTTCAATATACGGCGGAACCATTAACTTGTTTGCAGTAACTTTTGCCAAGATGGGTATTGAATGCACATTTGTTGATATTGATGAATCTGCAGATGAGCTTCAGAAAAAGATTAAAGAAAATACCAAGCTGATATTTGCAGAGACAATTGCAAATCCTTCCTTGGTGGTGGCCGATATTGAGAAGCTGGCCAAGCTGGCTCATTCTAATGGTATTCCTTTATTGATAGATAATACATTTGCAACGCCGATTAATTGCAGACCTATTGAACATGGGGCAGATTTAGTGATTCACTCAACCTCAAAATATATGGACGGACATGCGGTGGCACTTGGCGGTGTTGTTGTTGACAGCGGTAATTTTAATTGGGATAACGGGAAATTCCCGGGACTGTCTACCCCCGATGAATCCTATCACGGCATGGTATATACAAGAGACTGCGGCAGGGCGGCCTATATAACAAAGGCAAGGGTTCAGTTAATGAGAGACATGGGAATGGCACCATCTCCAAATAATGCATTTTTGCTGAATCTCGGTCTCGAGACTTTGCATCTTAGAATGGAGCGACACTGCCGAAATGCCCAGGCAGTAGCTCAATATCTTGAGAAACATAAACAGGTCAGTTGGGTAAATTATCCCGGTTTACCGAGTAATAAATATTATGAGCTGGCACAAAAATATCTTCCTAACGGAACCTGCGGTGTAATATCATTTGGTATAAAGGGAGGCAGAGAGGCAGCCATAAAATTCATAGACAGTCTTAAGCTTGCTGCTTTGGTGGTTCATGTGGCTGATGCCAGAACCGGTGTACTGCACCCGGCAAGCACCACACACAGACAGCTTTCCGACCGGCAGCTTCTTGAGTGCGGCATAACCCCTGATATGATTCGTATGTCCGTAGGAATCGAAAATGTAAATGATATCATAGCTGATATTGAACAGGCGTTTTAATGGTGCCTGTCACCATTACGAAATTGTTAACTGAAGTTAATATTTTTGTAATGGTGACAGGCACTGTTAACAAGAATAAATCATTGCTTTTTTCACATAATAATATGGAAGTTTGCAAAAAATCATGATGAAGGAGCAATATATGCAAAGCGCTGCGTGTAAAGAAGATTTTAAGGATGATGGTAATCAGGGCAAAAAGAATGATAAGGATGCTCAGGAAAAAGAAAAGGTAAAGAAGGAAAATGAAGACCTCAAGGACAAAAAAATATCCGAATACGGTCAGACTCTTCTTGATAATAATAGAAAAGACCATAAGATACATCTGCTGTCGATAATCGGTGAGATTGAAGGTCATGAATGTCTGCCTCAACATAATAAGACCACAAAATATGAGCATGTTCTTCCGCAGCTTGCCGCTATTGAAGACAGTACCGAGATTGACGGTCTTCTTATACTTATTAATACGGTTGGAGGAGATGTGGAGGCAGGGCTTGCCATTGCTGAGATGATAGCCTCGCTAAGTAAGCCGACTGTGTCGCTAGTATTGGGCGGCAGTCACTCGATTGGAGTTCCGTTGGCTGTGTCGGCAGATTACAGCTTTATCGTGCCTACCGCAACAATGATTATACATCCGGTGCGGATGAACGGTACGGTAATCGGGGTTACCCAGACATTTGAATATATCGAGAAGATCCAGCATCGGATTATTAAGTTTGTTGTGGAGCATTCGGGCATAACATACCCGGATTTTAAGAATCTGATGCTTGATACCAATCAGCTTGCCAAGGATGTGGGGTCAATTTTAGTTGGTGAAGAGACTGTCGAGCATAAGATAATAAATGAAGTGGGAGGCATCAAGGAAGCATTGGCTAAGATAAATGAGATGATTGATGCGGGTAATCGGAAATAGGAAATGATTTTATTAAGAAAGGTAAGTGTGATATGTTATATACAGCAAAGCCGCTTGAGCGTGTATATGTTGACCAAAGGGCGAAGAAACAGCCTGCAGCACAGGAAACGGAGCCGGAATACAAGGAGGTTATGCTAAAGCACGGGAGGATAGTAGCACGACGTGACGGTGAAAATTATGTCGTGCAGAAGATAAATACAACTGATATGAGCGATTATTTGAATGAAGAGTATATGCCGGGTAAAATTATCAAGCCGCTTGCATAACAACAACCTAATGGGTATAATATTATTTGGAAGATCAGCAATATGTATAAGGGGGATGACGGATGGCTTCCAAAAAAAAGACAAGCAGGAAGAGTGCAGGCAAAAAAAAGACGAATGTTACTCGGAAGAACCGAAATGAAACAGCAAAGCAAAATGGAGCTGTACAGGATGAAATTATTCTGATCATTGCTATAGTAATTTCTGTTCTTCTGTTTTTGAGTTATTTTGATTTAAGTGGTATAGCAGGGAAATATGTCAGCGGTTTTTTGTTTGGAATGATTGGGCTATTGGCATATGTCCTGCCTTTCTTGTTGTTTTTTGGAACGGCCTTCTATATATCGAATCTCGGTAATCGTGCCGCAAGCAGGAAGATGATGAGTGCAGCCGTGTTTTTGATTGCATTGGCAGCATTTGTCCAGCTTGTCACCGTACCGTATGATTCAACTATGAAGATTTATGAATATTATACCGATTCAAGCGGCAGCAGAATGGGCGGCGGAATTATCGGAGGCATTCTTGTAATGGTGTTGTGCGGAGTGTTCGACGTTACCGCCACATACATAATCCTGATAGCGATGATGCTTATATCCCTAATAGTTATTACAGGTAAAGCACTTATTTTATATATTGCAAAAAAGAGCAAGCACTCTATGGAAGAAAGACGAATAAACAGGCAACTTAAGAGAGAACAGATGGAGCAGGAAATGCTTCAGGAACATGGAGGGAAAAAACCCGGAGGCAGGTCCTGGAAGGCATTTGATATCAGTAGCAGCAAGCAAAATGCCAAGGATTCGGCAGATGATTCTAATGTGGTAAGTATTAATAAAAAGAGAAATAAATCATATGATGATATTGATGATCTTCCGTTAGTTAATCTGGATCATTTATTCCCGCCGGAAGAGGCACACCCATATACAACAGCACGTTCAATTAATGAAAATGAAAAAGTTCCTACATATGAAGACGAGCTTAAGGAGAAGTTCGGAAAAGAGCGTGCTGTATCTGAAAATGATGATAATAGAGAATCTGCATATAATGCAGCGAGTGAAACTACAGGCGTAGCAAAAACAAATTTCAAGACGGCAAATGATTCTACAGATGTAGAGAATATAAATATCGACCAAATGGATGAGATAGAGTATGTATTTCCTCCGATGAAGCTCCTGAGTGCCCCGAGGTCTAGGTCAGGAAGAGGGCAAATGACAGAAAGAAATATAAAAGAAACCGCTGTTAAGCTTCAGAACACCTTAGAGAGCTTCGGTGTGCATGTTACTGTTACTAATGTAAGCTGCGGTCCGGCTGTTACAAGGTATGAATTACAGCCTGAGCAGGGTGTAAAGGTTAAAAGCATTACCAGCCTAGCAGATGATATTAAGCTAAATCTTGCAGCTTCTGAGGTTAGGATTGAAGCACCTATACCGGGAAAATCGGCGGTAGGTATAGAAGTGCCAAACAAGGAAAACTATGTTGTTACATTAAGAGAGATGCTTGAAAGTAAGGAATTTACCGAGCATCCCTCTGATATTGCATTTGCTGTCGGTAGGGATATCGGCGGACAGATTATTGTTACAGATATTGCGAAGATGCCGCATCTTCTTATTGCCGGTGCTACAGGTTCCGGTAAGTCAGTATGTATTAATACCCTGATAATCAGTATTTTGTACAAGTCCGGTCCTGCCGATGTTCGAATGATCATGATTGATCCGAAGGTTGTTGAGTTGAATGTGTATAATGGTATTCCGCATTTGCTGATTCCGGTCGTCACGGATCCTAAGAAGGCTGCAGCGGCACTTAATTGGGCTGTTGCTGAGATGACTAACCGTTATAAGAAGTTTGCTGAAGCCGGTGTGCGTGATTTGGTGGGATATAATGAGAAAGCAAGAGAGCAGGCTTATCTGAATGATGAGAAATACCAGAAGATGCCTCAGATCGTTATAATTATAGATGAGTTATCCGATCTTATGATGGTTGCTCCCGGTGAGGTTGAGGATTCAATCTGTCGTCTGGCACAGATGGCCAGAGCGGCAGGAATACATTTGATTATTGCTACGCAGAGACCATCGGTTAATGTTATTACCGGACTGATTAAGGCAAATATTCCATCCAGAATAGCATTTGCAGTGTCTTCTGCAGTTGATTCAAGAACGATAATAGATGGTTCCGGGGCAGAAAAGCTCCTCGGAAAGGGAGATATGCTGTTCTTCCCGTCCGGATATCCAAAACCTGTGAGAATTCAGGGATCTTATGTGTCGGATAAAGAGGTTAGCTCGGTTGTTGATTTCTTAATAAAAAATAACAGTAATCCGAACTACAGTGAAGAAATAAAAGAAACAATAGCGAATATACGGACGGCTGAGGCGGCTGCTGTTGCTGCAAATGAACGGGATGATTATTTTGTTGAAGCCGGAAGATTTATTATTGAGAAGGACAAGGCTTCCATCGGCATGCTGCAAAGAGTATATAAGATTGGCTTTAACCGTGCAGCGAGAATAATGGATCAGCTGGCAGAGGTAGGAGTGGTTGGACCTGAAGAGGGAACCAAGCCAAGAAAGATTCTAATGACCGCGGAGGAATATGAACAGTTTTTGATTGATAATAATTTGGTTTGATTTTTGGTTTGATTTATATAGTTTATTTAGATTATTTAGAGATAATAATGTCTAAATAAATATACCCCGGTTTACAGTGTCGGTATCGCATACAGCAGCAGTCCGACAGTATCGTAAACCGGGGTATATGTAGTTATATATAGTTATATAGTATTGTAGTATGCTGTGTTAAGATTATAGTTAACAGTTTATTTTAACGATTATGTCCGAAAATGATTATAAAGGGTTAATTTAAAATCATATTAATGACAGTAATTCTTTAGGCTCGTCTATCAGATAATCTGCACCTTCATTTTTTAATGTTTCCCTAGTGCGAAACCCCCAAGTCACACCAACGCATGGTATGCCGGCATTTTTCGCTGTTTGTACGTCTGTTTCAGAATCTCCTACATATAAGGATTTATTTTTATCCGAACCCAGAAGTCTAATCGCTGTAAGGATACTGTCCGGAGCAGGTTTTCTTTTTACATCGGGAGATTCTCCGATAGCAACACTAATCAAATCATCAAAATAGTGTTTTGCCAGCTCTTTTACTGCGGAATCGAATTTATTTGATACAATGGCGAGCTTGTAATTATTTTTGTCCAGATACTGAAGAAGCTCCATAATTCCGTCATAGGGTCCGGTTTTATTCTGCATGTTAGTTTTATAATGTGAAGTAAATGTGGCAAGACATTTTTCGACTTCTTCCTCGGTGCTGTGTATGGGAAGAGCTCGCCGCATCAGCATTTTCACACCATTTCCGACAAAGCTTTTCACTTCTTCTGACGTTCTTGGCTTATGACCATGCTTTGTTAATGCATAGTTCAGACTGTCTTTTAAATCATCCAATGTGTTTAACAGTGTTCCGTCAAGATCAAATATAATCGTATCGTATTTCATTTTAATCCTTTCTATTTGCAAATTATTCGACAATAGTAATTGTTGGCTGCACATCTTGGATTATAACAAATAACATTCATTATGCCAAGTATTTAGCCTGTTTGCCATTTTTATCTTGACCTTAATATCTCTTGTGCTAAAATAATTTTATGATAAATATGCGGAAAGGTTGGGTATAAAGATGAAAACTGATATTCAAATAGCTCAGGAAGCAAAATTAAGTCATATTAGTGATGTTGCAAAGAAGCTGTCTATATCGGAGGATGATTTGGAGCTTTACGGGAGGTATAAGGCAAAGCTGTCTGATGAGTTATGGGATAATATAAAGGATCGGCCTGATGGTAAGCTTGTGCTTGTTACAGCTATAAATCCAACGCCCGCCGGTGAAGGAAAAACCACGACAACAGTTGGGTTGGGACAGGCACTGGATCTTTTGAATGTGAATTGTGTTATTACACTCAGGGAGCCTTCTCTTGGTCCTTGCTTTGGAGTTAAGGGAGGAGCAGCAGGCGGCGGATATGCTCAGGTGGTACCGATGGAGGATTTGAATCTGCATTTTACAGGGGATTTTCATGCTGTTACATCTGCTAATAACCTTCTGGCAGCTATGTTGGATAATCATATTCATCATGGGAATTCTCTATCTGTAGACCCCAACCGTATTGTATGGAAACGTTGTGTCGATATGAATGACAGGGCACTACGCAATATTGTTGTAGGTCTTGGCAAGAAATCTGACGGAGTCGTAAGAGAGGATCATTTTGTAATAACAGTTGCATCTGAAATAATGGCTGTGTTGTGCCTTGCCGAGGATATGGAAGATTTAAAAAGAAGGCTTGGCAGAATAGTGGTGGCATATACCTATGACGGAAAGCCTGTTACAGCAGCGGATCTTAATGCTGTGGGCTCCATGGCTGCACTTCTTAAGGATGCAATGAAACCAAATCTGATACAGACAGTCGAGAATACACCGGCTATTGTTCATGGCGGACCATTTGCCAATATTGCTCATGGCTGCAACAGTGTCCGAGCCACAAAGATGGCTCTTAAGCTGGCTGATGTGGTGATAACGGAGGCCGGATTCGGTGCTGACCTTGGTGCTGAGAAGTTCTTCGACATCAAATGCAGGATGGCACAGCTTAAACCGGATGCAGTAGTCCTGGTAGCTACAATCCGTGCATTAAAATACAACGGCGGACTTGGTATGGATGAATTGTCCGCTGAGAATCCGGATGCTCTCAAATCAGGGATAGCAAATCTTGAAAAGCATATCGAGAATGTGCAGAGGTTTGGCGTACCTGTCGTAGTGGCATTAAACCGCTTTACCACCGATACCGATGCAGAGATAGAATATGTTAAGCAGTTTTGCTTGGAGAGGGATTGTGAATTCTCCTTGTGTGAGGTATGGAATAAAGGCGGCCAGGGTGGCATAGACCTTGCAAATAAGCTCCTTAAGACCATGGAAGAGAAACAGAGTAACTATAAGCCCCTTTACGAACTGAACCTTTCCATAAAAGAAAAGATAGAGACAATCGCCAAAGAAATATATGGTGCTGATAAAGTCACCTATGATCCGGCAGCTAATTCCGCTATACGGAAAATTACCGAGTTAGGCTTCGGAAATCTGCCTGTCTGCATGGCGAAAAATCAATATTCTCTGTCCGATGATCCAAAGAAGCTTGGCAGACCAACCGGATTTACCGTAAACATCAGAGAAGTTTACGTATCCGCAGGTGCAGGTTTTGTTGTCGCAATTACAGGTACGATGATGACCATGCCTGGTCTTCCCAAAGTACCCGCTGCGGAAAGAATTGACGTAAACGAAGAAGGAAGAATAGTTGGGTTGTTTTAATATTTTTGTAATGGTG
>DUQV01000046.1 GCA_012837605.1 Clostridiales bacterium
AGTTAAGTAAAGACAAGGCATATATTGATAATATCATTAAAAACAATGCTGAAAAAGCATCCTATTATGCCAACAGAACATTACGCAAGGTTCAAAAGAAGGTAGGATTTCCGGAAAGAATCAGGTAGTTATCTTATTAGTTCATATGCTTTTTCATATGAATAGTTGTAGTCTCGAATATCCTTTTTAGCTGCTCTATCAGCCACTCTTTCATAATATGTTTCAAAACCTGAATTTGTACTGTTTACGTATTGTTCGTTCAAAAAGGGAATAACCACAGGGGCTGCATCATAGGATAATTCTTCGGTGAGAAAGGTGATATCTTCATTTGTTATTTCTTCTTTATGAGAGATGAGATATTTCGCAATATAATAATCCGGCTTACTGAATGAGAACGTCATATAACATAAAGAGATTACAATTACAGAATACCCAAACAGCGGAAATTGCTTATGATATATTGAGATAATTATCCCGATTAGAAGCAGTGCATCTATCAGGAGGAATAACAGGACAAACAGTCTGAGAAACGTAAGGTGATACGCTTCGATGTATAACAGCATTCGATATCCTGCAGATGCAATCATAATATAAGTACCGGCTGTTATGGCAGTCAGTATGGCATCCAGCCATTTGTTTGCTGCAAAAACATTTACACATATAAGAATAAGAATGATATTTAAGCATGTTACGGCTAACAGTTCGAAGAAGCCTTGTCTTGCATATTCAGAATATGTGAACTCCTTAGGAAGTGTAAACAAGCCGCCGGTAAACAGATAGAGTATCTGTATTGTACAAAAGAGTATATATACTATAAGCAATAGTGTGGATATGGTTATTCCTATTGTAGGATTGGCTTTCTCTTTATTATGTGTGGTAATGGTACTTTCTCTGCTTGCTCCGCAAAAAAGAGAGTAGCAGAGAAGGGTTCCAAGTATTATAAGCAGAAGAATAATATAAAAATCACGATATAAAAACCATTCAAACATCGCCCTAGTTATTCTGCCAAATACCATATCAGCCCCGGAAAGCAAAGTAATAATTATAATCAATATAGGAATGGCAATAACACAGCCTGTCAGTATGTTTCTAAGTCTTTCATTTTTTATAAGCTTCTTTTCCTTAACGAATCGGTTGGTATCCGCAAATAACATTCCAACAGAAGAAAGGGTCTTTATGGGCAGCATAAACATATTATACAGATAATCTGTAAGGCTTTTTACTTTTTCTGCCCAAAACAATCTGATTAAAGATACTTCAAGCAATAACAGAGTTCCTACGCTATTAAGAAATTGCAGCTTCCAACTGGATGTGAGTGCATTAGATAAGGCCAGAAGAACTGCTCCCAGAAAGCACAGTGAAGTTCCCGGTGTTATTAAAATTTTTAGATTTTTTGATGCAATAACTAGGATTAGTATCATAGTAACAGTAAATAAAAATGAATTCAAACCGATTCCTGCTTTATAGAACAGAGCAGTAGCCGTAATACCGAATATAAGGCTTAGACCTCCGAAAAGACGAAATTTATGACGAATCTGATTATGTTTACGAAATAATTCTTCCATTAATCAATCCCTCCTTTATCTTCATTTACATATTCCAGAATATCACCGGGCTGACAATTAAGAGCCTTGCAGATGGCATCCAGAGTACTGAAGCGAATCGCCTTGGCTTTATTGTTTTTCAGGATGGACAGGTTTGCCTGAGTGATATCCACCTTTTCAGCCAATTCAGAAAGCCCGATTTTTCTTCGGGCCATAACCACATCAAGATTTACAACAATCATATTGGGCCCTCCTCTATATCGTTAAATCATTTTCAAATTTATAGGCGACAGCTTGGTCAAATACCTGTGAGAGTACATGTGAGAACAGACCGGCAATGATAAACACCAGTACCAAAATCAAGGTAGCGGGAGTTATCACAAAGAACAGCTTCACAGCCATGGCAGCGGCAATTATGAATGCATAAAACCCCATTCTTTTTAATGAAACAACATTGCTCATAACGAAGGGATCCTCCTTAATAACCGTTCGAAACATCAAACGTAGCTCTCTGAGAATCGCAAGAGCAAAAACACCTGCTATCATAAAGATAACGGTAAACGGAAAATAATACGTATCAAATATCTTGTAATATTCTCCCGCCAGCTTAAACAGGCAGGGTACACTCAGACATGTTATTATTCCGCTATAGAACATAAAATCCAATAATCCTTTAGTTACCAATACTAATGTGGACTTCTTCATTTCCTAACATCCTCCTGATAGTTATAACTAATAAGAATTTGTTGATTACACAATATCACATTAAAAAGCGAATGTCAATAAAAAATTATCGAATAACAATAAATATATATTGTTAATTAGTATATTAATGATGCATATATTGCAGATACACCAAGTAGAGACCGACTCACTCGCGTTTACATAGTAAATGGAGAATACATTCCTGATGTATGGAATAACAGATTTGTTTATACCAACAGAAATTATTGTTTTTCGAAAAAAATGGTTCAATGACCTTATACCACAAGCTACTAAACAATGTAAAAAAGTAGTATTGACATATATAGGATTATATGTTAGTATATGCACATAATATTGCAATATTATACTACATAATGACAAAAATAGGAAGCCTATTAATGAAAAAGATAAGAAACATCATATTAGCTTTACTTCTTTCTTTATTAATTATTTCACCAACTACAGTCTTAGCAGCATCATATTCGAATTTACCATTTTCTTTTGTGGTAGATTTAATTGGGATTACTCGTTATTATGATGCAGGTAATATTAATGTAACATGCAGTTCCAGCCAAACAACTAATGGGTATGTCCCAGCCTCGACAACATTTACTATATCATTGTATAAAGACGGATTTTTATTTGATACATTGATTGGATCAATAACGGCAAAAAGAAGTGGCACATCATCAGGTGGATGGACAAATATGGCAAGTGGAGATTATTACTTTAGATTTCAAAAACACAATGATGGATGTACATGTTCTGGAACAATTAGTGTAACACAATGATTCTATTGGAGGTAAAATCTATTGTTAAAAGCTACAGGCTTTTTAATTGTTTTGATACTGTTATGTATAGTAAATGAAGCGAGATTGTACATAAAATCAAAAGAAAAGAAATCAATAGAATATTGGATTTTCAGAATATCATTTTACATCTATTTAATGATGCTTATTAATGTAGCTTTTTTCCCGATACCTATACAGAAGGAAGTTATTTCAGTCTTAAAAGAAACAAATAGTAATGCAAAAGCAGTAAATATTACTCCTTTTCATTCGATCATACAAACTGTAAAAACAAATCCTTCTATAGAATTAAAACTGCTACAATTAATAGGAAACATTGTACTGATTTTGCCAATAACATTTTATATCCCATTGGTGTATAATAGAGTTAATAATTTAAAAAAAGCATTAATCCTTTCAATAATCATTGCTATATTAATCGAAATGATGCAGTTTGTTATTGGGAGAGTTATTGGGTATTATTATCGCATTATAGATATAGATGATATTATACTTAATGTGTTTGGCGGTATAGTGGGATATATTTGTATGTTACCGGTTAAAAAAATTATTTTAAAAAAAATTAACATTAATTTGTAACATATGCGAATTCTATATAATATCAATATCCCAATTTAAAATATTGGGTAAGTAATAAAAAGGGCTGTTCACAATACAGAATGATTGTGAACAGACTAAAATAGATATATTGTATTATTTATTCACTCTTAGCTTCGTTCCATTTCTGCATATAGACTTCTTCCATATCCTCACCTAAGTATCTGAATGCTGTGCAGCGTTCAAGTACCTCCTGCGGAGGATATGCAACCGGACTGTTTTTGATTTCTTCATCCTCGATAAGCTCCCAGGCACCCGTATTAGGAGTGGAGTATGTGATATATTCAAAGTTCATAAGTGCTATATCAGGTCTGCACATAAAGTTTATAAAGGCTTCTGCGTTCTCTTTATTCCGGCAGTTTTTTGGTATTACCCAACTGTCAATCCACACATTGGAACCTTCCTTAGGAACAACGTATTCTAAATCAGGGTTTTCCC
>DUQV01000006.1 GCA_012837605.1 Clostridiales bacterium
AGAAGAGCATCACAGTAGCAGTATCAATAATAACAGTAGGTACAGGTGCAAGCGTCATCGCTGATAAAGGGTTAAAGGTTGGTATAAAGATAATACTGTCCGATATATTAGCAGATGCAGTATCAACTATGACGATTGAAGTACTTAACGGATCACCGGAGAGCATCAAGCTGTTAGCGGGATTATTAGCTGGAATAGCAACCGGACAGATAACCAATGAAGCATTGTTAAAATCTTCCGTAGATGATATAATAGATACATTAGATTCGGCTGATAATCTTACTAAGAACATAGATTATGACAGTGCTAAGAACCTGAATAAAAGTAAAAATGTTCTTGCAGGAAGAGCAGATGATGTTCCCGTCAGTGCCTTGGATAACGGTAATGGATTAAAGGGTGGCACTGGGAGTATTAAGGGAGCGAGTGGGACTAATCTAGATAAAATCAAACAAATTATTAAGAACGGAGAGATAAAAGGTAATAACATTATAAGTAAAATTGATGATAATACTCAAGTGATTTTTAGGCGTGATACTGGCGCAAATGCACATCCAATAAGATCCCAAGGATATGACCAGCCTGTAAATCATTATAATGTCGAAATACAGACTAAAACTGCTGCAGGAAAATGGAAATCTAAATGCTCTTATCATATCATTTTAGATAATGAAGGTAATATAATTGATTTTTTTGATTAGGAGGAAGTTTATGGAGTATAAAATTTACATTGACAATGATGAACATGATGAGTTTGAAGAGAAAGCAGATAATGTAGCTGTAGTTGATGTATATGATAATAACGGAAAGAGGATAAATGATAAAGTAAAAGTACAGATATATTTAAGTAAGAACGCTTTACTGGGATTAGGTACTGAATTAATAAGGTTAGCACATAATTACGCAGAAGGAAAACATTATCATATAACCCCGGCAGAGAAAGAAATGATATGTCAGAGTATGGGGATATTCCTTACACCTGATAGCAGTGAGCTAATTATAACTTGTTGTAATAATAAAATAATTGATGATTATTTCGAATAATAAATATTATTATATCACTCACCATCAATATGTAGCGTGAGAGTATTAAATCAAAACCCGGTAGACCAATAAATGATATGATCCCCCTTAAGTAGATTTTGGTTATTTACATTGTCTACTTAAGGGAGATCATATCATAGAAGGTAAGTCGGGTTTTCCCTTTTGTAAACACATGACATATGTATTACAGCGCGTCACAATATATGCATAACGAAATACTGTAGGTGCAAAAATGTCTACAAAAAGAAATAGTATGTTAAGAGTAAGGTTTACGTAAATGCTATCAAATGAACTGGATTCCATCATAGCTGAATTACAAACACAGATGCCGGAAGCAAGTGTTACTACATCGAGTATTGCAAGATATGCTTTGGAGAAATATGTCAGTGATTATATTGCTAAGCGTGATGGAACCAAGATTTTTATTAAAATAGGTACAGAAGGTGCCACAGATGATGGCATCAAAAATCTTTATAATCTTGTTTCCAAGATGTTAGATGATACAAAGGAGAATTACTCACAGTCAGTTCATTACATGGTTGGAGAGATTTTAGAGCCTCTGATGATGAAGATGGCAAGACTCATGAAGCTAAAGAAGACGGAGGTGAAGGCGAATGAGTAAGAAGAAGTACACTGTACGCTGCCCTCACTGCAATCACAGGGTATTTGATGCCGATTATGCTGATGTTGAAGTCAAATGTCCGAATTAGACAATCTGGCAAGGTTTATGGGTTTGGCTCCGGTACAGTTTAGTTCTGCAGGTAAAGGAAAAGACCAAAGATGTAGAAATGGTAACAGGGCACTCAATGCAATCTTTCGTTTTCTTGCCATTCAGATGGTGGCTGTTTCACCATCAGGAAAGCCAAGACACCCGGTATTTCGAGAATACTTCGAGCAGAAGGTCAAAGAGGGGTCAAAGAGGGTAAGAATAAACCACAGGCGCTTGTATACGTGGCAAGAAGGCTTGTTAGAATTATCTACGGTATGATGAAAACTAAGACAGAGTACAGGTCATATGAGAAAGTTTAGATAAGAACTAGTTTTAATAAGTGCTCATAGTGTTTGGAAGTATTTTCTTTTTTTAGTTGAGTTATTGGGAAGGAAATAATATAATGGTTTTACTCCTTGTGGTGAGGGAGCGAGTAAGAATACTTTAGAGTTAATTTTGCTATAAAGCATTTATGTGAAGAAGGATATGAGACTACTTATGCAGAAATGAAACACTTTGATAAATGTTTTAATGGACAGCGTAAATATGTAGCAGTTGAGAAAAATAAGGTTATTTTAGATTTTAAATATGATGAATTAAAAAGGGGTGGTTATCGGTAAGATAGAAACAAAAGGAGTGATACCATGGATGAAAAAACAAGATGTGTATGGGCAGGGAATATCCCAATATACATAGACTATCATGATAATGAATGGGGAAGACCCGTTCATGATGACATCAGGCTCTTTGAAATGCTTATATTAGAAGGCATGCAGGCAGGACTTTCATGGTTAACAGTGCTTAAAAAGAGAGAGGCATTCAGGGAGGCTTTTGACGGATTTGACCCATATAAGGTAGCTCTGTATGATGATGTGAAAATTCAAGAGCTTTTAGCAAATGAGAAATTAATAAGAAACCGGCTTAAAATCAATGCGGCTGTAAATAATGCCAAGGCTTTTTTGAAGGTTGTAGAGGAATACGAAAGCTTTGACAAATTCATATGGAGTTATGTTGATTATACACCTATTATAAATCAATGGAAGAAGATTAGTGATATGCCCGCCAGTACTCCGCTATCTGATAAGATAAGCAAAGATTTGAAGAAAATGGGCTTTAAGTTTGTTGGCTCTACTATAATTTATTCATTTATGCAGGCTGTTGGCATGGTTAATGATCATATTACCGAGTGTTTTGCATATAAGGAATGTCTAAATCATAAGTAAATTTTGCAGGGTCAGAGCATTTTCGGTTGCTGCGAGAAGTATGAGTGATACATTTAATGAAGATAAAAAATATAGTTTTGAAAAGGTGTTTATTATACTAAAAATTGAAGAAGATAGGGATATCCCCATTAATTTTATTTAAAAATTTTATATTTCCCCATAATTTAGGAGGTAAGAATCATTTTTTTCATATCGATATATTTCTAGCAGAATGCTGCATATGATGAGTGGTGTAAGAATGATAAAAGCTATGAATAATGATTTAAACCGGGTAAAAAGCTGAATCATATGCTTTTACCCGGTTTAATATATTCATATATGGACTATTGTACAGCCACTTATACCAATTCCATCATCAGCTCCTGTAATACCTTGGGATCCTGTGTTTGATCAACAAGGGGTTCTTTACCTGCCAGTATATTATTCATCTCATGATAATCAGGTCGGTCTTCACGGAAGAAGACACCTATTGGAATACGGTCTCCGAATTCCATTGCCCTTATCATAGCCTGGGTTCTATCTGAAGGATCGAAATCATCCTCCAGATAATAGACTCTATCCCTATACCACCTAAAGGTGTTTATCTTATTAAAGCTGACACAGTTCTGAAATATATCCAGCAGAGCATAACCCTTATAGGATATTGCTTCTTTCATCATGGCTGTAAGATGCTTATGGTCACCGCAAAAGGATCTTGCCACAAAACCGGCTCCTGCGGCTAATGCCAGAAGGACCGGGTTAAGCGGATGATTAATATTGCCGTCTGCCTGTGCATTTGTTAAATGTCCTAAAGCAGTAGTGGGTGAGGATTGTCCTTTAGTCAGTCCGTATATCTGGTTATCATGAACAAAATGAGCAATGTTTACATTGCGGCGTATAGCATGTATAAAATGATTTCCACCTTCACCGTATGAATCACCGTCACCGGTATTAACTATAACCGTAAGACCTTCATTAGCAATTTTTGCAGCAGATGCAGCAGGAAGGCTCCTGCCATGTAATCCGCAGAAAGTATTTGCACTGATATATTGAGGTGTTTTAGCTGCCTGACCTATTCCTGCGGCTATAAGAACCTCATGCGGATCCTTGCCTAACTCCTCTAATGCTGTCTTCAGACATTTTAATATGCTGAAATTACCACAGCCGGGACACCATGCTGTTTCATATGTACTAAAGGATTTATTCATAGTAGCCCTCCTTGTCTTATATATTTTTCAGTCTGTCTACGATTTCCTCTCCGGAAATCTGACGACCGTCATATTTTAGAATACTGCTGCTGCATTGTATTCCGGTTGTTTCTCTAATCAATCCTGCAAGCTGACCGGTGGCGTTTTGTTCTATGTTAATTATCATTTTCACTTTACCGGCTTTTTCTGTCAGAAGTCTGGTTGGCAGCGGATAGATATCACCAAAAACCAGTGCTCCGTATTTGTTTTCATTTTCCGCATTAAGGGTTTTTACGGCTTCCTTAATAGGACCATATGTGGAGCCCCAACCGACAAGCAGGATATCACAATCCGCCTCCCCGATATATTCAGGTTCTTCCAATTCCTCAATTAATCCATCAAGCTTACGCATACGTTTATCAACCATATTTCTGCGTACATTGGCACTTTCTGTTATGGAGCCATATTCGTCATGCTCATCACTGTCGGCTGTAACGAAATAATTACCCTTTCCCGGAATCCGTCTAGGGGATATTCCATCGTCTGTTATGCGATATCTTAGATAATCACTGTCTTCTTCGGTAGAGACAATCGGTGCTCGGCTGATAATCTCAGACATATCATACATCTGTACAGTGGATGTGGAATCTCCCAAATACTGATCGCTAAGGAGTATAACAGGTATCTGATATTTATCGGCTATATGAAAAGCACGGGCTGTCTGATAAAAGGCATCCGTATGATTTCGTAAGGCAATTACCATTCGGGGAAATTCACCTTGGGCAGCGTGAATAGCAAATTTCAGATCACCTTGCTCTGTGCGTGTAGGTAAGCCTGTGGCAGGACCCGGTCGCTGAACATTTGCTATTACAACCGGAATCTCAGTCATACCTGATAATCCTAAGGCTTCAACCATTAAAGAAAAACCACCGCCTGAAGTAGCTGTCATGGCTCTAACTCCTGCATAAGATGCACCTATTGACATATTAATAGCGGCTATCTCATCCTCAGCCTGCTCCATTACCACTCCTGCCAAGACCCCATGCCTTGACAGATACTCCATAATAGATGTGGATGGCGACATGGGATATGCACTGTAGAATTTAAGTCCTGCGGCAATTGCACCTAGTGCCAGAGCCTGATTGCCGTTTATGAGCATGTGGTCTTTAAATCGGCCTCCGGTATGAGGATATTTAGTATCCACACTATCATATCCGAAACGGGCTGCCTCTTGGTTTATCTCAAGATAGTCCTTTTTAATATATGCTTTCATTATATCGTCAATATTATCAAGATTAACTCCGAAGATTTTGAGTATAGCTCCTACCGAGATGCTTCCGGTTACTCTGGGATTGCCCAGATCCTTTGCTTTTTCTGACATAGCTATCCGAATAGCATCAAAATTACCCTTTAAGCTGCTGTCACACAGGATAAAACCATCTTCTTTAAGTTTATCCCGGTGAAGGTCGACAGTTTCTTCATTAAGTGCGATTAAACCGTCCAGTTTACTGCTGTGGGAGGTGATTACGTCGTTGCCAAATCTGATAATCATGAAGTTGTGTCCGCCACGAATACGTGACATAAAATCGCGAAGCGTATAGACAAAATAACCGGATCTTTTAAATGCTTTTTCCAATATAGATACGGTCGTGTCAATACCTTGGCCTGCTGCTCCACCAATTAGGATATTAAACATTAATTCGCCTCCTTTGTTTTAGGGATGCCTTAAGTATATTATAAAACACCAAGCATTACAATCTTATTAGGGTTTAGGATAGAATAAAAGCGCACATACAGATACAAACTGTATAATAGAAAGTGTTTTATGCTGCTTGCCTAGAACAGAACCTTACATTATAATAAGCTTAGAATATGGACATGTGGTTTGTTAATACCGGTATTAGTGATGATAATTTAATGAGGTTAAATTCTATAAGGAGGTAGTATTATGTCAAAAGCATGTATTTTTCTTGCGGAGGGTTTTGAAGAGATTGAGGCATTAACAGTCGTTGATTTTTTAAGAAGAGCTGAAATTGAGATATCCATGGTATCTGTAACCGGAGATAAAAAGGTTAAAGGCTCGCATCAGATTACGGTATTGGCAGATATATTATTCGAAGAAGCAAATTTTGAAGACGCTGATATTTTAATTCTTCCGGGAGGAATGCCCGGGACAACAAATCTGACGAAGCATGAAGGGCTTGATAAATTACTAAGAGAATTTCATAAGAAGAATAAGAATATTGCAGCTATATGTGCAGCTCCGAGTGTGCTTGGAAGCAAGGGCTTGCTTGCAGGAAAGAGGGCAACCTGTTATCCGGGATTTGAAAGTAAATTAACAGGCAGTATTACTGCCGATCAGGATGTAGTCGTAGACGGCAATATTATTACATCGAAGGGTCCCGGAACAGCCATGGATTTTTCACTTGCACTTATAAGTAAGCTGGTTGGTAAGGATACTGCAAAAAGAATTGCTGATGGCGGCATATACAGGCATTTTAATTAAATATGAATAATGAGATGATAACATACAAAAGCACTTGTCCAAATTATTTTGGGCAAGTGCTTTTGTAAGCTGCTCTAATAGGAATAATTTTTATTAATTCTAAGTTTTAAATCAATAATTGATTTTACAGGAAGGAAATGGTATGATAAATTCAAACTTAAGTTGGAAATGGGAGCGATTTTCGTTCCCCTAAATTTTATTTAATACAATTCTTGATTATATGGAACAATATTTCTGTGCAGTACTATAAGACATATCAGATTCGGAACTGCCATTAGGGCATTAACAAAATCGGTAAGCTCCCATACAAGTTTTAAAGACATGATGGAACCTACAAATATCATAACAATATAACACAGGCGATATGTACTGATACCGGCTTTTCCAAACAGGTATTCAACAGCCTTTTCGCCAAAATATGACCAGCCGATTAACGTGGCAGCCGCAAATAATATCAATGATATTCCAAGTACGGTTCTTCCGAATGGAATAGGCACAAAAGCAGCCGTGGCAAGCTCTGCAAACGAATATCCTTCAACGGATTCAGGATTTTTAAGCAGATTAGTGACAATAACCAGACCGGTTATTGCACACATCACCACGGTATCCCAAAAGGTTGCACTCATAGATATCAGAGCCTGTCTTCCGGGGTTAGGGGTCTTGGCACCGGCAGCAGCTATACTTGCGGAGCCAAGACCTGCTTCGTTCGTGAATAAGCCACGGGCTATTCCGTATCTGGCGGCAAGCTTAAGATTTCCGCCGATGAAGCCGCCTGCCACAGCAGCCGGTATCTTTGAAGGAAGAAAAGCGGACCGTAATATTATATTTAAACTTTGAACAAGATATTTATGATTAATTACTAGTATAATAATACATGAAAGAAGGTAAAAGACTCCCATAGCAGGTACCAGCCTTGTACAGATTCTTCCTATGGATTTTATTCCGCCGACTATCACCAGACCAACAAGCATTGATATAATGACACCTGTTATTCTTTCTGAAAATCCCCAAAGTGTCCTTGCTGTCTCGGTTATAGCTCTTGCCTGTGTAGAACAGCCCACACCATAGGATGCGACCAGTGTAAAGATACTGAAAAGGACAGCAAGCCATTTCTTATTCATGCCGTATTCAATTGCATACATAGGACCGCCTATATAGGTGTTATCCTCGGTTTTCCTTCTGTAAAGCACACCAAGGAAGCATTCGGCATAAGAAGTTGCCATGCCTAACAGACCGGTCAGCCAGCACCAGAATATTGCACCCGGACCCCCCAAAGCAACCGCGGTTGAGATTCCGACTATGTTACCGGTTCCGATAGTAGCTGCAAGCGTGGCTGCTAATACGGCAAAGCTGCTGATATCCCCTTCGGCGGCGGATTCAGGCTTAACCGATAAACGGACAGCTTTAATTATATGCTTTTGAATTCCCTTCAGACGGAATGTAAAATATATATGAACTCCAAACAACAGGGCAGGCATGGGAATCCCCCATATGAACTGATTTAAAGATGATAATACAGAAAGCATATTTTAACACTCCGCAATATAGCATTTCTATATAAATATGATGAATACTGCGGGTATATTAATAATAGAAAATTATCTTTATTTTCTACAGATAATATGTATGCTTCTTATATTTATCGGCAAAAATATTCTCATTCCGTCTTTTTAATAATAATTAAAAAAATATGAAAATACAGGAATAAATGCTGACTCTTGTTAATCGGTCTGTAAAATTATTCTATAAATATTTTATATAACCATTGGTTATAAGAGCAATAATTACCATCATATTATTTACTTTCTCTGCTAACAATATGATTACAGGCAATACAAAAACAAAATTAAAACGCGGAATAATCCGCTGAACCTACGAAATGATTTTGTTAATGGGTTGCTTTGATAATCATAATGGAGGTGAAAATAATGGCAGGAAATAACAGTGGTTCTAACAGAGCAGAAGTTCCTCAGGCAAGAGAAGCTCTTAATCGCTTTAAGATGGAGGTTGCCAACGAGCTTGGTGTTCCTCTTAAGCAGGGTTATAATGGTGATTTAACCAGCAAACAGAATGGTTCTGTTGGTGGGGAAATGGTTAGACGTATGATCCGCAGCCAGGAACAAGCTATGTCAGGTCAGTCTGGACAATAATAATATATAATCTGGCTTAGCCGACAAAGAAAGACAGTGTCAGGCACCAATATGTGCCTGACACTGTCTTGAGGTTAGGAAAGCAATACCTCATATAATTATTTTCTTTTCAAATATTATAAGTATATGATAGAATAAGTATCGGAGTAATAATAGCAGTGCAATTAGATTGTATGATAAGCATATACTTACATATATACAGTATGTTGTTATTATAAAAGGTCGGGTCATGCATGGTATTTACCATATTAACCAAGTATGATTATTATCATTATGGTAAATATCATACATGGTAATTACCATAATGGTAATTATGGAAAATGCCGTATATTCCATATATGGCACAGCCGTATTTTGACAAGGAGAGAGAGGTAGATATGGGCAAATATTTTGGAACAGATGGATTTAGAGGAGAAGCTAACGTTAATTTGACTGTTGACCATGCATATAAGGTGGGAAGATTTTTAGGATATTACTTTGGAAAAGACCGAAAAGCAAATGTTGTAATCGGAAAAGACACGAGAAGATCCAGCTATATGTTCGAGTATGCGCTTGTAGCAGGACTTACCGCCAGTGGAGCGGATGTTTATCTTTTGCATGTAACATCAACGCCCAGTGTATCTTATGTCATAAGGACAGAGGGATTTGATTGTGGAATTATGATTTCAGCAAGTCACAATCCTTATTATGATAATGGTATAAAGATATTCAACGGTAACGGATGTAAACTGGAAGCTGAGATTGAGGATTTAATAGAAGCGTACATAGACAGTAAAGAGGATACGATACCGCTCATGACCCGTGAGAATATTGGAAAAACAGTAGATCATGCCATAGGTAGGAATCGATATATAGGTTATCTGATTTCGTTAGCTACCCGCTCCTTTCAAGGCAAGAAAGTCGGTTTGGATTTGGCCAATGGTTCGGCAACTTCTATAGCAAAAGGTGTGTTTGATGCTATAGGAGCAAAAACCTATGTAATAAACGGTGAACCTGACGGAACTAATATTAATAGGGACTGCGGCTCAACAAATATGAAGAAGCTGCAGAAATTTGTTGTTGATAATCAACTGGATGTGGGATTTGCATATGATGGTGATGCTGACAGATGTTTGGCTGTTGATGAAAAGGGCAATATAATAAGTGGAGACTTAATCATGTATATATGTGGTGTGTACATGAAGAAGAGAAATGATCTTGCCAATAACACAGTAGTAACTACAATTATGTCCAATATGGGGCTCTATGAAGCATTTGACAGACAGGGGATTAATTATGTACAGACGTCGGTAGGTGATAAGTATGTATATGAGTGTATGCAGGAGAATGGTTATTCATTGGGCGGTGAACAATCCGGACATATCATATTCAGTAAGCACGCAGCGACAGGGGACGGGATATTGACATCTCTAAAGATTATGGAGGTAATGCTTGAAAGTAAGTCAACACTTTCAGAACTGTGCAAGGAAGTCCGAATATTCCCACAGCATCTGGTAAATGTTAGGGTTAAGGATAAGAAAGCCTTTAAAAATGATTCTGTGACAGCAGAGTATATTGCCAAGATGAGCGAGAAGCTGGGCAAGGAAGGCAGAATTCTTGTTAGAGAAAGCGGAACTGAGCCGGTTATCCGTGTTATGGCTGAAGCGAAGACTGATCAGCTGTGTAAGGATACCGTAAATGACATTGTTAATAAGATTAAAGAACAAGGGCATGAAATAAATGAATAGTTGATATTTATCAGCAAATCTGATATGATAATAGGCTGATAATAAATTTTATAGTATTTGCAGATGTAATCTGCTATACTAAGATATATCGAAAGATTATTAGGAGGAAACTAAATGAGTCTACAGGTTGAAAAACTAGAGAAAAATATGGCAAAGCTTACTATAGAGGCTTCTGCAGAGGAATTTGATTTGGCAATTAAGAAAGCATATCAAAAGAACAAGAATAAATTCAATGTTCAAGGATTTCGCAGAGGGAAAGCTCCTCTTGTCATAATAGAGAAATTATATGGTCCGGATGTTTTCTATGAGGATGCAGCTAATGAGATTATTCCTAAAGCATATGATAAGGCAGCCTTAGAAAGCGAACTTGAAATTGTATCGAGACCGACGATTGATGTAGTGCAGATAGAGAAGGGAAAACCTTTTATTTTTACTGCTGAGGTTGCTGTTAAGCCTGAGGTTACCTTGGGACAGTATAAGGGCATCGAGGTTGAGAAGAAAGAAGTAACCGTAACCGATGAGGAAGTAATGAGCCGTATTGAGAGGGAATTGGAACAGAACGCCAGGATAATAACGGTAGATGACAGACCGGTTCAGGACGGTGATATTGCTGTTATTGATTACGAAGGATTTGTGGATGGTACTCCTTTTGAAGGCGGTAAGGGAGAGAATCATTCATTAACTATAGGCTCCCACTCCTTCATAGATAATTTTGAGGAGCAGCTTATCGGAAAATCTATAGGAGAAGAAATTGAGGTAAATGTAACCTTCCCCGAGGAATACCATGCTAAGGATTTAGCCGGAAAGCCCGCAGTATTTAAAGTTAAAATTAATGAAATCAAAGTCAAGGAGCTTCCGACTCTTGATGATGATTTTGCACAGGATGTATCGGAATTTGATACACTTGATGAATACAAAGAAAATATTAAGGCTACAATTAGAGATGGCAAAGAAAAGGAGCTTAGGATAGCCAAAGAAAATGAAGTAATTGATAAAATCATAGAGAATGCAGCAATGGATATTCCTGAGCCTATGATTGATACACTGGTTTATCAGATGGCAGATGATTTTGTACAGAGGTTACAGTATCAGGGATTATCTCTGGAGCAGTATTTTCAGTTTACCGGAATGGATGCAAAAAAGTTTACTGAAAGTCTAAGACCACAGGCAACCAAGAGTATTCAGAGCCGTCTTGTTCTGGAAGCTGTCGCTAAGGAAGAGAATATTGAAGTGACTGAGGAAGAGCTTGAAAAGGAACTGAAAGAAAGGGCTTCAATGTATAATATGGAGCCGGATAAGTTAAAAGAGATACTTGGTGATAAAGAAATAAAAAGAATTGAGACCGATATAGCTGTTCAGAAGGCTATAGATCTGGTTACCGATGCAGCTAAGGAAGTTTAGTGAGTTCTTTTAATATGTGAACTAAAAAAAGCAAGGAGGATAATCAGTATGAGTTTAATACCTTATGTAATAGAACAGACAAGTCGCGGTGAGAGAAGCTACGATATATTTTCGAGACTGTTAAAAGAAAGAATTGTATTCCTGGGCGAAGAAGTCACCGATACAGTTGCCAGTATAATAGTAGCACAATTACTTTTCTTGGAATCTGAGGATCCGGGAAAGGATGTTAACTTCTATATTAACAGTCCTGGCGGTTCAGTAACTGCAGGAATGGCGATTTATGACACCATGAACTACATTAAATGTGACGTTTCAACTATATGTATAGGTATGGCGGCCAGCATGGGAGCATTCTTATTGGCGGGAGGAACAAAAGGAAAGCGTTTCGCTCTTCCGAATGCGGAGGTCATGATTCATCAGCCTTCAGGCGGCGCCAGAGGACAAGCAACGGATATTAAAATTATTGCAGACAACATAATGAGGACAAAGAAAAAAATAAACGAAATTTTAGCAAAGAATACAGGTAAGGCACTGGAAGTTATTGAAGTTGATACTGAAAGAGACTTCTATATGAGTGCAGAAGAAGCCCAAAAGTACGGCATTATCGATGGTATATTGACCAGCAGGTAATTGCCGGTGTATTTGTGGGGCAGAGAGAATGAGGTGAAGTAGCAATGGCAGGAAAAGTAGATGACAGAAAGCAACTAAGATGTTCTTTTTGTAACAAGACGCAAGATCAAGTCAGAAAGCTGATTGCCGGCCCAGGAGTTTATATATGTGATGAGTGCATCGAGATATGCAGTGAGATCATTGAAGAGGAGTTTGACAGAGATCCGGTTATGGATACCGATATAAATCTGCTTAAGCCTGCTGAAATCAAGAGTTTTTTGGATCAGCATGTTATAGGGCAGGATGAGGCTAAAAAGGTTCTGTCCGTGGCAGTATATAATCATTATAAAAGAGTGCTGGTAGACAAGGACTTGGATGTAGAGCTTCAAAAAAGCAATATTCTGATGATGGGTCCTACAGGCTCCGGAAAGACGTATCTGGCTCAGACCTTGGCAAAGCTTCTTAACGTTCCGTTTGCGATTGCAGATGCAACGGCTCTTACCGAGGCGGGCTATGTTGGTGAGGATGTGGAGAATATCTTACTTAAGATCATCCAAGCTGCTGATTTTGATATTGATCGGGCTCAGTACGGAATCATTTATATTGATGAAATCGATAAAATAACACGAAAGTCTGAAAACACCTCTATTACCAGAGATGTATCAGGTGAAGGTGTTCAGCAGGCGTTACTTAAAATACTTGAGGGTACGGTTGCATCAGTTCCTCCTCAGGGAGGAAGGAAGCATCCACATCAGGAATTCATACAGATAGACACAACGAACATTCTGTTTATATGTGGTGGAGCTTTTGACGGACTTGAGAAAATAATAGAATCCAGAATCGGGCAAAAATCCATCGGATTTAATGCTTTGATTACCGATAAGAATAAGAGCAATATTGGAGAACTCTTCCGTCAGGTTATGCCACAGGATTTGATAAAATTTGGTTTAATACCTGAGTTTGTCGGCCGTGTTCCTGTATGTGTCGCACTGGATGCTCTGGATGAAGAAGCACTGATGAAAATTCTTGTCGAGCCGAAAAATGCCATTACTAAACAGTATAAGAAACTGTTTGAGATAGATGGTGTTGAGCTTGAATTTGATGACGGAGCAATCGAGGAAGTTGCCAAGATGAGCTTTAAAAGGAAGATAGGTGCCAGAGGACTTCGGTCAATCATGGAAGCTTCAATGATGGATACCATGTTTGAGATACCGTCTGATTCAAATATTGTTAAGTGTATCATAACCAGAGATGTTATACTTGGCAAAGAAAAACCGAAGCTTGTAAGGGCAGAGGACGGCATTGTAAGAAAACCGTCAATAAGGAGATCTTCTAAGAAAAGCAAGGGAGAGATTGCTTAGCAGTGTATTGTTAAAATCTTTATATAGCATTATACTATGGTTAATGCATAATTAACACACATAAGTACCTTTTAGCGTTTAAGTACACTATCAGTGTACCTTAAGCGCCGGGCTTTACTAAATATAAATGGGTAACCGGGCTCTTACAATACAAATCACATATGTATGGGAACCCCGGTTACTCATTTTAATCATATGGTAAGTCGTTACAATACGTTAAAGGCAAAGTGGAGGTTTGATATGGTAATAAAAAATGTATATCTTGAGACTGTATGCGGTATAACCAGCGAGTTTCCCGAGAATGACAAACCTGAAATTGCCTTTGCAGGCAAATCCAATGTAGGCAAATCCTCTCTTATTAATACACTGATAAACCGCAAGTCATTGGCCAGAACTTCATCTTCACCCGGCAAGACTCAGACAATTAATTATTATAATATTAATGATAAATTGTATTTTGTAGATTTACCGGGATATGGCTATGCTAAAACATCAGAGATAATCAGAAAAAAGTGGGGTAAAATGGTTGAGAGATATCTTATGAATTCAAAGCAGCTAAAAGCCATATTTTTGCTGATTGATATACGCCATGAGCCTTCACAGAATGATAAGATGATGTATGAGTGGATAGTATATCACGGATTTATGCCTGTTGTTGTGGCAACGAAGATGGATAAGTTAAACAGAAGTCAGGTGCTTAAGCATGTCAAGATGATAAAAGAAGGTCTCGGAGCGGGAGAAGAGACAAAAATATTCCCCTTCTCGTCACTTACGAAACAGGGGAAAGATGAAATCTGGGATTATATTGTGAATGTTTTATGATAAACGAAATTGACACAGCATCTAAAAAATGTTAATATATCATTACATCACTTCGTTCGGTACGAAATCGGCATATAAGCACTATATGTCAAGTTAGTTTAATTAAGGAGAGCCGACATAAGGTAGGCGTATATATCGGAGCTTTTTTCTTTCCATTTATTACATATTAAGATGGCATCTTCCTCTGTTGGAACACTTAAGGATAAATCAATTAAACGTGTGTCTCTTTCAATTACACTAAGCCGTACGGAGAAATCCCCTTTTTTAATCTGTGTGTAATCAGCAAGAAAAGATACCTCCTCCTTAAGCCGGTATTTATTCTGTTTCAGATATTCTTCTATATCTTCTTTTATTCCGGATGAAATTAAATTATCAAAAAAGAGAAGAGTTTCTTTTCCGGTATCGGTTAATTTATAGAGTGAACTGTTTCGTATAGTTTTTACAGTTATATATTCATCATCTAAAAGTTCGGAGATCGCTCTTTGAATATTAAAATAATTAGTGTATTCCTTTTCCAGTATGAAAGCCGTCAATTGAGCATTGGATAACGGAAAATCTACGCGGCTCAGAATATATAATATTATTAATTTATATAACATAAAAGTATCGGATGTAATACTAACACCTCCTCATATGTACTTTTACGGGATTTACTGAAGCTTACGTTCTTAACATATCACCTTTTATTTTATTTGACAAGCTAATGTATATTTATCCAGCGGCGAGGAGTAAACTTTTTTGAACTGAGTATTTTAATTCTAAAAATTATTTTTGAAGGTTATCCACATTTTTTGTTTTTATCAGGGTTTAATCCACATCGATTAACCGCAGTTTACCTTTTAACAAAAAAATGTGTATTCAGTTCAACTTTTGCTTCCCACCAACCACCTCCTGTGGTATGATTATTACGTTATGTGAAATGCACTGTTGTGTATCTCACGATGTAGCTTACATCTTCATCACTCACTGTAGCTCTGCGAAAAGTTTCCAGTAGTCTTGAAGATGTATTTTTTATTGTCTGTTTCAACATCTTCAGTATCTTATGACCTGCTAGATATAGCTGCATTAGTATGTCTGCTATCTGTGTAAGAAGGTAATGATTTTTCATGGCATTCGGATTATGACTGTTTAGATGCTCTATCTTATATATACCATTCTTCTGGTTGTTAAAGCCTTCATTTTCTATTTTCCATCTCTTCCGACCTGTTCTAACCATTTCTTCCATATTTCTATTGTTAAGCTCTATATCAGTAAGCCACTGGAATCTTACCAATGTATCTTTATTCTTTATCTTTTTTACATATTCATACTCAAATATATTCGCTATAAAATCTTTTCCCGTTAGCTCTTCTACGTGGTTTACATATTTTGCGTATCCCTTTTCCTCTTGTAGTAGATTTTTCTTTTCTCCGTATTCTCCACTCCCAAGTATATAAGCATAATCTTGAATTAGATTCTTCTGCCTGCCATCCTTACAATTAAATATATAATTCCATCCATATCCACTACATATATCTATAATAGGCTTCGCTGCATAAAGACTATCGCCAAGTATACATAACTTAAGTCTGGAAAACTTTTTCTTAATTCTTCCCATAAGACGTTTAGCAGCATTAATCTCACAATCCTGTTTGCTTATATCCTCTTTTTCATTCTCAATAAATTCGGTTCCAAGGCTTATAATGATGTTATCAGCAAGAACCAGCTTGGCTTCTAACACATGATGGCTATATACCTTCTTTTTCTTTCCTTGCTTGTCGATTATCTCCCTTACTAGGCAGTTCTCACAATGTCTTTCCTCAAAGTGGTGGAGTCCTGTTCCATCCAATATCAGTAGCCATTGTCCTCCGGGCAGTCTGGCTGGATAAAAGTTTTTAGATCTAATAAGTTGTCTAACCATCTCTACTCTTATTTCATCAAGTTCATCTGGTGAAAGCATCTCCAAAAAATCGTTTACGGTATCGTAATGAGGTATATCAGGGATTTTCTTTCCTGTAAACTTTTCTAAGTTTGCATGGCAGTTGCCATCATAAAACCAGTCATTCATCTCCCTCATAGTATGAAGAGAAAAAATATTTTTTAGAATAACAGGAAAGAGCAAAGTATCTGTATCGTAAGTAGTATAGCTTTGATGTCGTGGATCCTGAACAGCTTCTAGACTTTTGATTAAATCAGGGAAAAAGTGGTTTTGAATTTTTATAAAATCTATAATACCCTTATCCTTTTCTTGTAGCTTTCGCTTTTTTTCTCTTGTTAAAGTATTGCTCATGGCGAAATTCATCCTTTGCGTAAAAGTTTTTCTTTTATTTTACCATGAACTAAGCATAAATACTTATAATATAAGATCTTCTTAATGCGAAAAATATTTAATCCTCAAAGCTGATATTTATCATAACACCGATATATTATTAAATCAATTTGAAAATAATTTACTTTTTCAGATTAAAGGTGTATAATTAGATAAATTAAATATGGATAACTATACCATTTGCATTTTCTTTATCATATCTGTCCTCCATATTCCATCCAAACAAAAAATCCAACAAATGTAAAAGGAGCTGAGCTAATGGATATTCAATATGATTCTATGACTCTTGTAAAATTGAGAGAATATGCCAAAGAAAAAGGCATGAAAAACATAGCCTCACTTAAGAAGGCTGAATTAATTCAAGCACTAAAAGAATATGATTTAAGTAATCAGAACAACAGTAATGTCGAAGAGACTGTCAGTGAGGCGGCTCCCGTTATCAGAGAGGATAATAAGCGATCCGGTCATTCTGAGATAGAGCAGCTTGATAGTGGCGAGACGAAAGTGGGAATCCTGGAGGTATTGCCGGATGGATATGGTTTTATTCGGTGCGACAATTATCTTCCGGGTGAAAATGATGTGTATGTATCACCTGCTCAGATAAGACGGTTTAATCTCAAGACAGGTGATATTGTTGCAGGTAACACCAGAATTAAAAGTCAGAATGAGAAGTTCTCTGCGTTATTGTATATCAAAGAAGTAAACGGGTTTCATCCTAGCGAAGCTCAAAGACGTCCAAAATTCGAGGATTTGACACCTATTTTTCCCAATGAGAGAATTCATCTTGAGACTCCGGGCAGTGGAGTGGCTATGAGGATGGTAGATCTGATCTCTCCAATAGGTAAAGGTCAAAGGGGTATGATTGTATCTCAGCCAAAGACAGGAAAGACTACATTGTTGAAGCAGATTGCCAAGGCTGTAACCCGAAATCATCCTGAGATAAAGCTGTTAATACTTCTTATTGATGAAAGACCCGAGGAGGTTACAGATATTAAGGAGTCCATAGAGGGTAAGAATGTAGAAGTAATATACTCTACCTTCGATGAACTTCCTGATAACCATAAGCGGGTGTCTGAAATGGTTATTGAAAGGGCAAAACGGTTAGTAGAGCATAAGCAGGATGTTGTCATATTGTTAGACAGCATTACCAGACTTGCCAGAGCTTATAACTTAACTGTACAGCCTAGTGGAAGGACATTATCCGGTGGTCTTGACCCGGCAGCATTATATATGCCGAAGAAGTTCTTTGGAGCTGCAAGAAACATGAGAGAAGGTGGAAGCCTTACCATACTTGCCACTGCATTGGTAGATACGGGCAGCCGTATGGATGATGTTGTATTTGAAGAATTTAAGGGAACCGGTAATATGGAATTGGTTCTGGACCGAAGTCTGTCTGAAAAACGTATATTCCCCGCCATTGACTTACCAAAATCAAGTACAAGACGCGAGGATTTGCTTCTTAGTCAACCTGAGCTTGAGGCAATGTATCTGATGAGAAAAGCTCTTAACAGTATGAAATCAGATGAAGCTCTTGAGAGAATTATTGATTTATTCATCAGAACCAGGACAAATGCTGAATTCATTGAGATCATCAAAAAAACCAAAATTGTCTTTTAGGTATTGCAAAGAAAAAACAGCTATGCTATAATTAGTGAGCTGTTCATAAGTCGGATACTTATATATAGACTATATATAGACCAATTTTAATAGATTTATCAGTGAAGAGGTGAAATCATGAAAACAGATATCCAGCCAAAGTACTTTCAGGCGAAGGTGACATGCAACTGTGGAAATGAATTTGTTACAGGCTCAACAAAAGAGGAAATTCGTGTTGAGGTTTGTTCCAAATGTCATTCATTTTATACAGGTCAGCAAAAGACTGCTGCAGCCCGTGGAGCGATTGAGAAGTTCAATCGCAGATATGGTATTAACCAGGGTAATAATTAGAGTACATTAATAAAGTATAAAAATTCGGGTTGAGGTTTATTTCCTCAACCTATTTTCATACAATACTACCGGATTAGCTCAAGTGAAAATTAACATTTAATTAATAGGAATAATATGATAAAATATAAACTGAATAATTATCACTACTTATTGATATCAAATATAAAGAAAGGCTTGGGATAAAAAATGAAACCATCCGGTATTGGGGGAATGGCTGTTATTGAAGGCGTAATGATGAAGAATAAGGATGAATACGCTATAGCAGTCCGTAAACCAAATAATGAGATTACTGTTGAGAAGAAAAAGCATAATGACTTTTCAAACAAGGTAAAATTATTCAAATTGCCTATTTTCAGAGGCATACTGGTTTTTATTGATTCGATGGTAATTGGTATCAAAGCACTTAATTTTTCGGCAAGCTTTTTTGAAGAAGAAGAAAATGCTGAGAAAGAGAAAAAAGAAGTATCAGAAAAGGTCAATGCTTTACTTATGGCTTTGGCTGTTATTACATCTTTAGCAATATCAATAACCTTATTCATGGTATTACCGGTTTTATTATCGAATTTATTATCAAGATGGATTGAAAGTGTTTTCTTGCTTGCATTAATGGAAGGTATATTAAGGCTTCTTATATTTATCGGATATATTGTAATAGTATCTCAGATGAAGGAAATAAAGAGAGTATTCATGTATCACGGCGCAGAACATAAAACCATTAATTGCATTGAAAACGGCTTTGAGCTTACGCCGGAGAATGTAAAATGGCAGTCAAAAGCGCATAAACGTTGTGGAACCAGCTTCATGCTTTTGGTTATGCTGATAAGTCTTGTATTATTTGTAATTATCAGACCTCAGACCTTGGCACTTAGAGTGCTGTCACGGGTTCTTCTGGTGCCTGCAATAGCCGGAATCTCGTATGAATTTATTCGATATGCAGGAAGAAGTGAAAGCAGAATTGTGGATATAATAAGCAGACCCGGATTATGGATGCAGGCTCTTACCACAAAGGAACCTGATGACGATATGATAGAGGTGGCTATAGCTTCCGTAGATACGGTATTTGACTGGAAGGAATTCCTGCAAAAGAAAGAGGAAGAAAAACCAAGCAAACAAAAAACTGTAAAACAGGTGAAGCCTCAGGCAAGTGCCGGCAGAACAAAGGAAGTTTCGAAGGAAGTTTCACAGGATAAGAAAAAATCCGCAGCTGCCAAGACGGATGTTAAAGAAGCAAAAGCTAGGGATGGCATGAAAATGTTTAAATATAAGAAAAAGGAAGATGCTAAAGATGAATATGCCTCTGCACTTGAGATAAGTATAGCCAGCCCTAAGCATGATGAATATGAGGAAGATGATGAGATATTAAAGGCCCTTGATAAGTATCTTGATTTTAGCGATGACGAGTAAATGCTTGCATAGGGTGCTGAGTGGTAATATGAGAACTTATAAAGAATTATTGCTGACTGCACGTGAATTCCTAAAAAAGAATGGGGTTGCAGATGCCGACATAGATGCTTGGTATCTGCTGACCCATGTGTTTGGGATTAACAGAGCAGATTTTTTCATGCATAGTGATGAATCTGTTTCTAAGGATAAAGCTCTGCTATATAAGAAATTAGTAGAGCAAAGGGTTTCACATATTCCTTTGCAGTATCTTACAGGAACACAGGAATTCATGGGTTTGGAGTTGGAAGTGAATGGAAATGTCCTTATTCCAAGGCAGGATACCGAGCTTCTGGTTGAAGAGGTTTTAAAGGTCTGTAAGGGCAAATCAGTTTTGGATCTGTGCACTGGTTCAGGATGTATAATCATATCCTTGTCCGTATTAGGAAGCATAGATAAGGCAGTAGGTACCGACATATCTTCAAAAGCATTGGAGGTAGCATACCGAAACGCAAAAAAACATAATGCTGAAGTGAACTTTATTCAAAGTGATTTATTTGAGAAGGTTGTGGGAAACTATGATATCATAGTATCGAATCCACCTTATATTAGAACCGAGGAGCTGGAGAATTTAATGCCTGAGGTTAAAGACCATGAACCAAAGCTGGCATTGGATGCAGGAGCAACCGGCTTGATTTTCTATGAAAGAATTATTAATGACCTTAACAGATATCTTAATCCCGGAGGTTACGTATTCTTTGAAATTGGATACGATCAGGGTAAGGATGTTTCAAGGATGCTTTACGAAGCAGGATTTATTGATATTACTGTTAAAAAAGACTATAGTGACCTTGACCGTATTGTATACGCAAGAAAGGTATCCGGATAGAATAATGGAGGAATGATTTATGTTTGATCGCTTGGAGGATATTCTCACAAGATATAGGGAAATCGAAAAAGAATTAATGGATCCCAATGTTGTTAATGATCATAACAAGTATAAGAATCTCATGAAGGAACAATCCGATCTCTCAGAAATTGTTGAGAAATACTTAGAATACAAGGAAAACAAAAAGGTAATAGAAGACAGTCTTCAAATGCTGGAAGAAGAGAGTGACGAAGAGATTCGTGAGCTTGCCAGAGAAGAGTTGAATGAAAGCAGGCAAAGAATAAGTGATATAGAGCAAGAGCTTAAGATACTGCTGCTTCCGAAGGATCCTAATGATGATAAGAACGTTATCGTTGAAATACGAGGCGGAGCAGGCGGCGATGAGGCTGCCCTCTTTGCAGCCGAATTATATCGTATGTATGTTATGTATGCTGAGAGAAATCGTTGGAAGATTGATATGATGAATCTGAACGAGAATGGAATAGGCGGTTTTAAAGAAGTCATCTTTATGATTAACGGTAAAGGTGCTTATTCAAGACTTAAGTATGAGAGCGGGGTTCACCGTGTTCAGAGAGTTCCTGTTACAGAATCAAGCGGTAGGATTCACACATCTACTGCAACCGTGGCTATTATGCCTGAGGCAGACGAGGTGGATATAGACATTGATCTAAACGACTGCAAATTTGATGTATTCAGATCGTCAGGTAACGGAGGGCAAAGCGTTAATACTACTGACTCAGCAGTCAGACTGACACATATACCTACAGGGATTGTTATTACTTGTCAGGATGAGAAGTCACAATTAAAAAACAAAGACAAGGCACTTAAGATTCTGCGTTCACGTTTATATGAAATTGAAATGCAGAAGGCACAGAGTGCGGAGGCTGAGGCAAGAAAGAGTCAGATTGGTACAGGAGACCGTTCTGAAAAGATCAGGACATATAACTTCCCACAGGGACGCGTAACTGATCATAGAATTAAGCTTACGCTTCATCAGCTTGATGAGGTATTAAACGGAGATCTTGATGAGATTATTGACAATCTGATAGCAGCGGATCAAGCAGCAAAGCTTAGTAAAATGCAGGAGCAGGTGTAGGATAAGGTCGTTTATATGAATTCGGGAATATTAATTAGCAGTATGAACAATCCACAGATAAAGAACCTTGTTCTGTTGCAAAAGAAGGCAAAAGCAAGAAAGGAACAGGGTTTATTTGTAGTGGAGGGAATAAAGATGCTCGAAGAAGCCAATGAATCAGGACTACTGGTTAAAGTCTATGTATCTGAAAGCTTTTATCGGGAAAAATCTTCTGATATTAGATTATTAAAAGAGTTGGAATATGATATAGTTACGGACTCTGTATTTAGAAAAGTGACCGATACTGTAAATCCTCAGGGCATTATGGGAACCGTTAAGGCTCCTGTATACTCCGTGGATAAGATACTTCATGAGAAAGACGCATTTTTATTGCTTTTGGAGGATATAAGGGATCCCGGTAATCTTGGCACTATAATACGTACTGCGGAAGGAGCAGGTGTTGCAGGAATTATACTGAACAGCTCCTGTGCGGACATCTTGCAGCCCAAAGTGGTCAGAGCCACGATGGGTTCTATTTATAGGGTCCCATATTATGAAGCCGGAGATTTTGTGGGTTTTCTTGCGAAGTTAAAGGGGATGGGCTTTAAGCTTTATGCGGCTCACTTATCGGGGGTTTCCTATGATAATGAAGGGAATTTTTTGGGTAAGTGCGGACTGCTGATCGGTAATGAAGCGGGAGGTCTTTCACATGAGGCAGCCTCCATGGCGGATAACCTTATCAGAATACCTATGTACGGGAAGGTAGAATCCTTAAATGCTGCAGTAGCCGCTGCTATATTGATGTATGAAGCGGCTAGGCAAAGAAGGTCTGTTTAAGATGAATACTCGAATACAAATATATAAATTAAAATATAATTAAAAAACATAATAATCTATTGTATAAGTAAATATTTTTCTATAGAATAGAAGTATCAGTAAATGAAAGGGGGAAGAAGGGATGGTAAATTCAATTGCATGGCTTATTCTTCTGGCATTCTTGGTATTAGTTGAGATGATAACCCTAGGACTAACCACAATTTGGTTTGCAGGTGGTGCCCTTGTAGCATTTGTTGTTTCTTTATTCTATGATAACCTGCTGTTGGAGTTTATATTATTCCTGTCAGTATCCCTGGTTTTATTATTCTTTACCAGACCGGTCGTGAAGAAATATTTCAATTCAACCCGTGTTAAGACGAATTACGCAGCGGTTATAGGAAAGGAAGCATTAGTAATAAACACAATAGATAATATTAATGCTACCGGACTGGCAGTCGTTGACGGTCAGGAATGGACAGCCAGATCGGTTGACGGTACAGTTATTGAGAAAGGTACAAAAGTAATAGTTGAGAGTATATCCGGAGTTAAGTTAATGGTTAGAGTAAAAAAGGAGGGATAATATTGCCTACAGAAGTAATTATCATCATTTTTGCAATACTGGTTTTATTAATTATAGCATCCTGTGTAAGGATAGTTCCACAAGCTCATGCTTATATTTTGGAGCGTCTTGGAGGATATCAGGCAACCTGGGATGTCGGATTACACTTTAAATGGCCGCTCATAGACAAAATAGCAAAAAGGGTTCTGCTAAAGGAGCAGGTGGTAGATTTTGCACCACAGCCTGTTATCACTAAGGATAATGTTACAATGAAGATTGATACGGTGGTATTCTTTGCGATAACAGATCCTAAGCTTTATACTTATGGTGTGGAAAATCCATTAATAGCAATAGAGAATCTGACAGCAACCACATTAAGGAATATTATCGGTGATTTGGAGCTTGATGAGACATTAACATCCAGAGAAATAATTAATACCAAGATGAGACAGATACTCGATGAAGCTACGGATCCTTGGGGAATTAAAGTAACCCGTGTTGAGCTTAAGAACATAATACCTCCGGCGGCCATACAAGATGCCATGGAAAAGCAGATGAAGGCTGAAAGGGAGCGTAGGGAAGCAATCCTTATAGCAGAGGGACAGAAAAGATCAGCTATTCTTGTTGCAGAGGGTGACAAGGAATCTGCCATTCTCGTTGCAGAGGGTGAGAAGGAGGCTGCAATCCTTCGTGCTGAGGCTAAGAAGGAAGCCATGATAAGAGAAGCAGAGGGTGAAGCGGAAGCGATTTTACAGGTTCAGAGAGCCCGTGCAGAAGGCATTAAGTTTCTTAAGGAAGCTGATCCTACAACCGAAGTACTGCAGTTAAGAAGTATGGAGGCATTTGAGAAGGCTGCGGATGGTCAGGCGACGAAAATTATAATTCCGTCTGACATACAAGGAATAGCAGGATTATCAAAATCTATTGTCGAGGTTATTAAAGATTAGCAGTCAATAGATTCATTCAGCGACAAGAGCAACAGGGTGCTTAATACGCACCCTTTTGTGCTTTCCTGTTTAAGAAAAAGTTAAGATTTTTTTACTTGAATTATTAATAAATCGTGTTATAGTATGTTCATGAACTATTTTAGTAAATGCATTACATAATTTGGGCTTGATTTAAGGGTGAGGGAAATGAAGACAATTAAAAAAATAATAATATCACCATACTTTGTGGCAGCATTATTTGCTATAAAAATGATGGTTTATTATGCATTGATAGATGCTGATAAAATGAAACATATTCTAATATTTATCAGTATGGCAGTGTGCGGGGTGATATTTACATTTTTTGCGAGAAGCAGACTGAAATACAAGCGCGGTATATTTCTTATTGTTTATACTTTATTAAGCCTTCTTATGTTTGCAGATACAATGTATTATAATTATTATCACCAGACGGTATCTATCAGACAGCTTTGGCAGGCAAGAGCTGTAACAGCAGTACCGGACAGCTTTATAGCAACACTTATTCCGGCCAGCTTTATTTTGTTCGTTGATATTCCTTTTACATATTCTTATTTTAACAAATATGCACAGAGATTTGATGTCAATAAGCCTGTCATTCATATGAAGCTTAAACTGTCAGTATATCTGATCATAATGACAATATTAATTATGATAATTAATCCTTTTGGCTCTTTGGCAATTGCAAGAGTTAACAGCTTTGAGTTTTTCACAAGCCATGTAGGAGATATCTATGAGACCATAACGGATAATTTGTCCAAGAATGAGATGGACGAGGAGGAGATATTGGAGGTTATTGAAGAACATATACAGGAACCTCAAGTGCCAAAATATAATCAAATCGGAAAGGGAAAGAACCTTGTGGTAATTCAGATGGAAGCTATCCAAGACTTTGTGATAAATTCCCGGTATAATGGGCAGGAAATAACCCCTAATATAAACAGGCTGATTGAAAAGGATACAATCTACTATGATCAGTACTTTTCGAATATAGGTAAGGGAAATACTGCAGACGCGGAGTTTTCATCTCTTAACAGCTTATACCCTTTAATAGACGGGGAAATATACAGGCTTTATGAGGATAACACATTTTACGGGCTTCCGTGGCTTATGAGAGAACAGGGATATAGAGCATTTGCTGTTCACGGATTTGAGGGGGATTTCTGGAATAGGGAAGCAGCATATCCTTATCAGGGCTTTGAGGATTATATCAGCATGGAGGATTTGGACCAGGATGAGATTATTGGGATGGGCATATCAGATAAATCAATGTTCAGGCAGTTGGTTAAGTTGCTTAAAGATCAGGTGACACCATTTTTCTCATTCGTAATAACCCTAACGAATCATCATCCCTATATTCTGGATGAAGAGTTTCATTCCATTGAGCTTTTGGATGAAGACGCAGACACAAGGTTTGGAGACTACTTACAGACTGTACGCTATACTGATGAGGCAATCGGACAGTTTATTGATGATCTGAAGGCAGCAGGCTTATATGATAATACTGTGATAGCATTATATGGAGATCACCATGGTCTGAACTGTGGAATGGAAGATATTAAAGAAAGCGTCAGCAGATTCATTGGCAGAGAATATGACTATGACGAGATGTTAAATGTACCGCTGCTTATTCATATACCAAACAGTGATGTATGTGAAACTATTCATACTACAGGAGGTCAAATCGATTTTCTGCCTACGATAGCCAATATTATGGGATTGACGCCGGATAATAATTTGATGCTCGGTCAGGATCTTACTAATGCAAGTGAAGGATTTGTAGCATTTACAACCTACCTTTTTGAAGGCTCCTTTGCAAATAACGAGGTAATATTCCAGATATCCAGAGAAGAGATATTTGAGGAAAGCCGAGCGTGGCGTATCGGGACAAATGAAGAGGTTGACATAATGCAATATAAAGAGGAGTATGAAAAAGCCCTTTTACTTAAAAAAACATCAAAAGAAATACTTGATCAGAATTTGATGCATAAAATTTTAAATAATGAGATAATAAACGAAGAATATTATGACGAATAGATTTGGCTGCCCAAGAGACCTAACTTAAGAAAATAAGTCACTTGGGTAGAATATTCTTGACAATTTGAACATATTGCATTAATGTATTATTATACATTTTTTACTTATAAATATAAAATGGTTTATGAATATAAGCTATTTGCGTAAGGGAGGACTATTATGAATTTAAAGGGACGCAGCTTCTTGACATTAAAGGATTATTCCCGTGATGAAATCGAATATTTACTTAACTTGGCTAAGGAGTTAAAAGATAAAAAGAGAAAAGGAATACTTGGTGACAGCCTTAAGGGTAAAAATATTGCTTTGATTTTTAAAAAGCCGTCCACAAGAACTAGGTGTTCATTTACCATAGGCTGTATTGATGAGGGAGGGCATCCCGAGTATTTGGGCAGTGATGACATTCAGCTTGGAAATAAGGAAAGCATAGAGGATACGGCAAGAGTGCTTGGAAGAATGTTTGACGGAATACAGTTTCGCGGGTTTTCTCATGAAAGTGTTGAAAAGCTTGCCAAGTACAGCAATGTTCCGGTATGGAACGGCTTAACTGACAGCTATCATCCTACACAGATACTGGCAGACTTCTTGACATTAAAAGAGCAGTTTGGTAAGCTTGAAGGGTTGAAGCTGGTGTATGTGGGAGATGGGCGCAATAATGTTGCAAACAGCCTCTTAATCGGGTCAACCAAGATGGGTATTGACATAACTATTCTGTCACCGAAATCTTTGTGGCCGCAAGGAGAGCTAATCGATGTCTGTAAGAAATATGCGATTGCCTCGGGCTCAAAAGTTGAGATTACAGATAATTTAGAAGCTGTTGAAGGGGCAGATGTCATATATACAGATGTATGGTGCTCAATGGGAGAGGAAGATTTGGCAGCTGACAGAATAAAGATATTAAAGCCGTATCAGGTGAATGATGAGCTGTTGTCTAAAACCGGTAAAGCTCATACAATTGTTTTACATTGCCTTCCGGCTGTCAAAGGAAATGAGATAACCTATGAGGTTTTTGAGCGGTTTAGTAATGTTATATTTGATCAGGCAGAGAATCGTATGCATACCATCAAGGCAATAATGGTAGCCACACTGGGTAATAAATAAATATAAGCAAAAAAGATTTTTTAAGGAGCTATGTATGTATCAGAACAGAGTTGTCCTATGTGCAAGCAGTGCATATGAAAAGAAGTTCTACTTCAACGAGGATTTTTATACACTTCCTGAACAGGTAAAGAAAGAGCTGAAAATCATGTGTGTGCTGTTTACCGAAGATGTTGGCGGCATTCTGTCTATGGAGTTTGATGAGGATGGAACTTTATTGTTTAGAGTGGATGCAGACGAAGGGGATGTTTTATTTGATGAGATCGGAAGTGCTCTTAAAATAAAGGAAATACAGAGAACCAAGAAAGAGTTATTGGAAGCTGTTGAGACGTATTATAAGGTGTTTTTTCTGAATGAGGACATATCAAAACTATGATAATACCATAAAAACATGATGATATAACCTCATATCAGACTGTGTTCGCATTTGGATAACCCGCTGCCGGAGCGTACTTGAAAAATATTATAAGGAAAGGTTGGTCGGCTATATGATATTTGTTATTGATGTTGGTAATACAAATATTACAATGGGTGTTTTTAAAGAAAATGAATTGAAGGCAAAATTTCGCTTAACTACGCAGATAAACAGAACATCAGATGAGTATGGGCTCTATATAGCTGATCTTCTGAACTTAAAGGGTATCAATAAGGAATCCATAGATACTGTAGCAATTTCATCAGTTGTTCCAAGGGTAAATTATTCTCTCAACTCAGGAATCAGGAAGTATTTGGGCATAATACCGATAAATATTGGAGTTGGAACCAAGACCGGTATTAAGATTCCGATACCTAATCCTAAGGAAGTAGGAGCAGACAGAGTGGCTGATGCGGTAGGTGCTTATGAAATCTATGGGGGACCTGTTCTTGTAGCCGATTTTGGTACAGCAAATAAATATGACCTTATCACAGAGGACGGTTCTTTAATAGCTGCGGTGACCTGCCCGGGACTGAAGATGTCCGCCAATGCAATGTGGGCGGGTACGGCCAAGCTTCCGGAGGTTGAGATTGTCCTCCCGGATACTATTCTGGCTAAGGATACGGTGACCAGTATTCAGGCCGGGCTTTTATTCGGGTGTATAGGTCAGACAGAATATATAATAAAGAGAATGATAAAAGAGGCCGAACTGGATAAGTGTACGGTAGTAGCCACAGGCGGATTAGGAAGGGTAATAGCTGACAACACAGATGTTATCGATATCTATGATCCGGATTTGCTTCTAAAAGGTTTAAAAATAATAGCTGATAAAAATAAAAATATCAGATAGTTGGAGAGCATATGAGTTTCAATATAGGTAATGTTAAGATAAAAGGAATTCTTAGTCTGGGTCCAATGGCGGGGGTAACTGACCTGCCATTTCGCTTGTTATGCAAGGAAAAAGGTGCAGACCTTCTCTATACGGAGATGATTAGTGCTAAAGGTATCATTTATAAAAACAAAAATACCAAGGAACTTCTGACTGTCAGTGATGATGAACGGCCTATAGCTGTTCAGCTTTTTGGTTCGGACCCGGATATATTGGCAGAGGCAGCCAAGCAGATTGAGCATCTGAACTTCGATATACTGGATATCAATATGGGATGTCCGGTTCCAAAGGTTGTCAATAATAATGAAGGCTCTGCTTTGATGTGTAATCCAAGGCTGATATCAGAGATAATAAGTAAAGTGTCAAAATCCATAGATAAGCCTGTAACAGTTAAGATACGCAAAGGGTTTACCAAGGATAATATCAATGCAGTAGAAATAGCCAAGATTGCCGAGCAAAGTGGTGCCTCAGCGATAGCTGTTCATGCAAGGACACGGGATCAGTATTACAGCGGGAAGGCAGACTGGAACATAATCCGTCAGGTCAAGGAAGCCGTATCTGTTCCGGTTATTGGAAGCGGAGATGTGGTTACACCAATCGATGCTGAGAATATGCTCACGCAGACCGGATGTGACGGTATAATGATTGCCAGAGCGGCAAGAGGTAATCCATGGATATTTAAGCAGGTCAAAGAATATCTGAACAATGGAACCGTTAGTCCGAAGATTGAATTTCAGGAAGTAGCGGATATGATAATAAGACACTGTCGCATGGTGATAGATTATAAGGGGGAATATACGGGCATAAGGGAGATGCGAAAACATATATCGTGGTATATATCGGGTTTCCCCGGTGCGGCCAAATTCAGGAGTAAAATTAATCAGATAGAGACAACAGATGATTTAGAACTCATTCTGGAAGAATACAAATTACTGTATGGCAAGCTGTCATAACATGATGCAGATGATTTGTTATGGGGGTATATGGCTAATCGCTTGGTAAAATTGACGAATATTATCAGTGTTTTAGATATATACTAACAGATTTCACAAAATTAAATTTTTTTACAAAAAAGAATTGATTTTTTTAAAATTTAGAGTATAGTATATTTACTAGAAAGACAAATGTCTGTCGCACAAGAACAAAGCTGGAGGAATGTTATGGATAAATTGAGAGTTGGTATCCTTGGCGGTACCGGAATGGTAGGACAGAGGTTTATATCTCTACTTGAGAACCATCCATGGTTTGAGGTGGTTTTAGTTGCGGCAAGTCCAAGAAGCGCCGGAAAGACATATGAAGAGGCCGTCGGTGAAAGATGGAAGATGAGTACTCCTATGCCGGATAAAGTAAAAAATCTAATTGTTAAGAATGTTAATGAGATATCAGAGGTAGCCGGAAGTGTAGATTTTGTATTCAGTGCTGTAGATATGACAAAGGAAGAAATTAAAGCAATTGAGGAGGCGTATGCTAAGACAGGTACTCCCGTCGTATCAAACAACAGTGCACATAGATGGACTCCCGATGTTCCAATGGTTATACCCGAGATGAATCCGGAGCATCTGGAAGCAATTGAAGCACAGAAAAAACGTCTGGGAACAGACAGAGGGTTTATCGTTGTAAAGCCTAACTGTTCGATACAAAGCTATGCTCCTGCATTACATGCCCTTAAGGCATATAAGCCCAAGGTTGTTGTAGCTACCACATACCAGGCAATATCAGGAGCAGGTAAGAATTTCAGTGATTGGCCTGAGATGGTGGATAACGTAATTCCTTATATCGGAGGAGAAGAAGAAAAGAGTGAACAGGAGCCTCTTAGAATATGGGGAAAGGTTGAGGACGGTAAGATTGTTAAAGCCAGTGAGCCTATTATTACCACTCAGTGTATCCGCGTGCCTGTAACTGATGGGCATACGGCTGCCGTATTTGTCAGCTTTGAGAAAAAGCCTGCGAAGGAAGATATAATAAAAGCCTGGAATGAATTTAAGGGAGTTCCTCAGGAGCTTAAGCTTCCAAGTGCCCCAAAGCAATTTATCAAATACTTTGAAGATGATAATCGTCCGCAGGCCAGGCTGGACAGAGATTATGAAAATGGTATGGGAGTTACTTTAGGAAGACTTCGTGAGGATACGGTATATGATTATAAATTCATAGGCTTATCACATAATACGGTTCGTGGTGCAGCCGGTGGAGCGGTACTGATTGCTGAGCTTCTGAAAGCACAGGGATATATTACAAAGAAATAGTATATTAGTAAAAGCCATGTGGCACAGGTTGGATATTATTTAACTCAGTGCTTTATGGCTTTTTATTTTTCATTAAATATATATCTTATGAATTCTCTTGCATTCTCCTTGTTTTTGGAATTTATGGTGATGCCTATAAGAACGGGATCTTTTTCAGTAGGAAGGGAATGATTTCTATAAAGCTTTGTGTCTGCAATGTATATCCCGTATGCGGCAACTTTGGGGTTGTCCTCCGTGTCTGAAAGATAAAACTTGTCTGTCAGAGAGCTGTATAAATCAGTAGGAAGCTGATCTGACAAAGGAGCAAAAACTCCATTTGTAACATATACTGAGAATTCGGACAAAGGGGCAATGACTACATCAATTTCAGAAGCTGCCAGATGCACACTAAAAGACTGGCGCATACTGGCTGCATAATCAAGAGAACCATTATAGTAGTAGCCATAATCAAGCTTTACCTCTTCCAATTGAGGATTAAGCTTCAAATAATCAGTTACTTTCTCTGTGTATTCATCCCATATATGGTGTTCGATAGTATTGTTAACAATAACAACATTCAGACCGGTTACAATCTTAGGCTTTGTGAATGAATATATAAAATAGGAGACAAAAACAACTGATGCTATTAATATAAGTGCATGATATCTGTAATAATCCCAAAGATAAGACAGCTTTTGATTCCAAGACATTTCTTTAAGCTTTTCTTTTTCTGATTGCTTATCTGTTTTTTGATATATCATTGCATCGTCATCCAGCCGTGTTTCTTTAGACATAACATCCTCCAAACCACAAGTAATAACAACATGTAAATATTGGTTTTTAAATTTCACCGCTATGGTATAGTTTATCACATACGACAGAAGAAAAAAAGAAAATACTTATTAAAATTATATAATATATTTAGGTACAAAAAGAAGCATATCAAATTCAAGTACGCCCCGGCGAACAGTCATGTTGGCTGTGCGTACTTGAATTAAATGCAGATATGCTTGTTTATACAAAAAGATATATTAATAATTATCCCTGGAGATTTACCGGTAGATTGTCAGAAGGTTGCCCAGCAATTCTTCCAAATCAACACCCAGTCTGTCGGATAAAGCAGATATAAATTCGTCCCAATCTATAGTTGTGGCATATTCATCTATCTCGCTTATATCAAAGGTCTTGGCATTATATTTTTTCCCGGGTATACTAAAGTCTTCTATATATTTGGCTGTGGTTTCTATGGTTATTAGTGAGGTTTTTCCCATATTCAGCTTTAATGTCGTTAACCGGGCATCATCTTTAGTGTCCATCTCTATAAGTATCTCCATACCCATCATTTCAGAAGAGGAAAGACTGATATTACCGAAAAGACAGATATTATTATTCATAAGCTCATATTTAATATCCTCATATTCAATTTCAAATTCCACAGATTCCATATTATCCGGACCTTTCGTAACAATCTTAAGTGTCGCAGAGCCGGTATAAGCTTTATCATTAATATAGTGGCTTCCGGATAATTGTAATGTAGTCTTATCGTAATTCTCTATATAATAATCATATGCTCCCTTATTATTCTGCTTTACACTTAAAAAATTAATGTTTACCGTATAGTCAGAACCATCTTTAATCTCAAAAGAGCGTCCGAGAATTCTTCCGTCTTTTCCTACATATACCTTCATCAGCACCAACTCTTTATCCTGTGGAAGGCTGTCAAAATGGGTTTGGCAGTCCTTTATAGCTTTATCAGCTTTTTCTGTGAAGTTTTCTTCAGTTATATCTTCAGGCAATAAATCCAGAATAAACTCATCATCTATCATTTCTTCAAGAATTCCGACTGTTATATTCTTTAGGGCCTCAGGATATAAGTATACGGTAAGCAGATTGGTGTCCACTGTCAAATCACCTACGGTAAGCTTCTCGTTTTTTGTAAGCTGAACATCATCAATTCCGTCTGTAATAAGCTTGGCATAGTGTTTAATGAACTCTCCTATATCGTCTGAGGATAATTTATTCGTGATTGCACCTGACACATCAAAATAATACTCTTTCATATCACCTGTATTAATATCCAAGGATCGTCTTACGTAAGCGGGACTCAAATCCGGAAAATGAAATAGAAATTCCTTTATGGCATAATCGGTAAAAAACTCACCCGATATAATATATGTATCATTCAGATATAGGTCTAACTTCTGATAAAGCTTATCTTTCTTAACTGCCGATATTAAATCATAGCCTAAGGAGTTAAGCGGGATACCTGTCAGAGCCTCTATATCACTTATAGTCATGCCTGAAGAATTTTTAAGCAATGCATTAACAGTATCCTTATCATATGTCAGATAAGCTGTGTATTGTGCAGCATTTTCATTTGTATTACTCTTACTGTAATCAACAAATTTATCAACCATAGCTTCAATAGATTTATATTCCAAATGAACATAATAGTCTCTAGGACTCTTTAATAATAAATCAACAGAATTTCTAAATGTGCCGTTAAAGGCGTATGCAGCTGTAAGTGCAGCCATCAGAATAATTAAGGTGATAATGACAGTAATAAATAGTTTGAATTTTGATTTCATGTTAGTTTTTCCTTTCTTATATTTAAGCCCAAAGTTTTTATATTATGCTATTCAGAGTATAGTAAAACAAATCGGATTTGTCAATTAAAAGCTATATCAACCTATTTTTAGAAGCAAATAAAACATAAGAAATATCAGGATTAAGTTGAAATACCAAATTATATGTAATATAATAGGAATACTGATTGGAAAAATAGTATATGGATAATTATTAAGGGAGGTTAAAACCTCCGTAATTTTACGAAAATTTTTATTTAATAAGGAGGTTAATTATGAAATTTGGTTTTTTTGATGATGTAAGCAGGGAGTACGTCATAACAACACCGCAGACACCATATCCTTGGATTAACTATCTTGGGTCGCAGGATTATTTTGCTTTGATATCCAACACAGCAGGGGGATATAGCTTTTATAAGGATGCAAGATTAAGGAGAATCACACGCTATCGTTATAATAATGTTCCATTAGATTTAGGGGGAGGGAAATATTATTATATTAATGACAGCGGTGATGTATGGTCTCCCGGTTGGGCACCGGTTAAGAAAGATCTTGACCGCTATGAATGCAGGCATGGTATGGGTTATACGAAGATATCCGGTGAACGGAATGGAATAAATACAAGCATTACTTATTTTGTACCGCTTAATGTTAATGCAGAGATACATAAGGTTGAAATAAAGAACACATCAAATACAAAGAAAGAAATTAAGCTGTTTTCATTTGTTGAATGGTGTTTATGGAATGCTTTGGATGATATGACCAATTTCCAAAGAAATTACAGCACAGGTGAGGTTGAAGTCAAGGGTTCGGTTATATATCATAAGACAGAATATAAGGAGAGAAGAAATCATTATGCTTTCTTCTCGGTTAATTCACCTATATACGGGTTTGATTCGGACAGAGAAAGCTTTATGGGAACATATAACGGTTTTCATAATCCTGATGCCGTCTTTGCGGGAAAACCGAATAATTCTATAGCAGACGGATGGCATCCGATTGCTTCTCATTGCGTAGAAGTTAAGCTTGAGCCGGGTGAATCAAAGGATTTAATTTTTATACTTGGCTATATTGAGAATGATAAAGATGACAAATGGGAAAGTAAGAATGTTATTAACAAAAAAGCCGCAGAGGCGTTAATTCAGAAGTTTTCAACTGTAGAAGCAGTTGATAAGGCATTCGATGAGCTGGCTAATCATTGGGATCAGTTATTGTCAAGGTATAAAATACAGTCTCATGATGAAAAGCTTGACCGTATGGTTAATATTTGGAACCAGTATCAGTGTATGGTTACATTTAATATGTCAAGAAGTGCGTCATATTTTGAATCCGGTATCGGAAGGGGTATGGGCTTTAGAGATTCCAATCAGGACATTCTGGGATTCGTTCATCAGATTCCTGATCGTGCAAGGGAAAGAATTCTTGATCTTGCTGCAACTCAGCTTGAGGATGGCGGAGCTTATCATCAATATCAGCCTCTTACAAAGAAGGGTAATGATGCAGTCGGAGGAAACTTTAATGATGATCCTTTATGGCTGATATTAGCTACCGTTTCATATATCAAAGAAACCGGTGACTATACAATTTTAGACGAGATGACACCCTATGATAATGACGAGTCAAAAAGCGCACCGCTATCGGATCATTTAAGAAGATCCTTTGATCATGTGATTAATAATCTGGGACCTCACGGGCTTCCTCTTATAGGCAGAGCGGACTGGAATGACTGTCTCAATCTGAACTGCTTCTCGTCCGAGCCTGGTGAATCATTCCAGACGACTACAAGCAAGGACGGCAGGGTTGCCGAATCCGTAATGATTGCAGGTATGTTCTGCAATATCGGTGAGGAATACGCCAGACTTATGGAGAAGATAGGCAATAAACAGGAAGCCGAACGGGCATATAAAGAAATAGATAAGATGCGCAATGTCATTATGGAGCATGGATGGGATGGTTCATGGTTTGTCAGAGCTTATGATGATTTCGGAAGAAAGGTCGGCAGCAATGAGAATGAAGAAGGCAAGATATTCATAGAGTCTCAAGGATACTGTATTATGGGAAAATGCGGCCTTGAGGACGGTAAGGCAATTCAAGCCCTTGATGCGGTAGAAGAGCGTTTGGGAACAAAATACGGACTTGTGCTTCATAATCCTGCCTTTACAAAATATTATATCGAGTATGGTGAAATATCCTCCTATCCTGCGGGCTACAAGGAAAATGCGGGAATTTTCTGCCATAACAATGCATGGATTATGATTGCAGAAACAGTCGTAGGAAGAGGAGATAAAGCCTTTGATTATTATACAAGAATTGCTCCGGCATATACCGAGGAACGTTCTGACATTCACAGGCTTGAGCCGTATGTATATTCACAGATGATTGCCGGTAAGGATGCAAAACGTTTCGGAGAAGCTAAGAATTCCTGGCTTACAGGAACAGCTTCATGGAACTTTGTGGCAATATCACAATATATCCTTGGAGTTCAGCCGGAATATGACGGATTAAAGATAAATCCGGTGATTCCTAAGGAATGGGATGGCTATACCGTTACAAGGTACTTCAGAGGAGACACCTATCAGATAACAGTTAAGAATCCGAAGCATGTATCCTGCGGTATTGCCAGAGTAACGGTTGACAATAAAGAGATAGATGGTAATATTTTGCCGGTATTTGGTGACGGAAAGCTTCATATAGTTGAGGTAGAACTGGGTTAAACCGGCTATAGAAACGAGGAACATTATGAAACGGGTATTAACAGCAGCACAGGGAATATTAATGGTACTGGCAGCATTATTTGTTGTGTCGTTAATCTATACCATTATAACAAGCATCTTTATTCTGATTATAGGGATACGGGATACCGGTCCTGAGATAGATTATTGTCTTATGACGCTGGCTGTAATGATTGCTATTATACTGTTTTACCTGTGGTATAGAAAAAATGTGGAATACAGTATATTAGAGCGGGCAGAGCCAAAGGAAATTATTAAATTAAAGAATATGGGTATATTTCTTTTGGTTGGAATCGGCTGCCAGCTGTTTGCAGCAGGACTGCTGTCTCTTGTAAGACCTGTATTCGATGAGTTATTTGCTTCTTATGATGAAAATATCAGTTCTCTGTTTGCTGCCGATACCATAATAGTTGCCGCATATGTGGTTGTTCTTGC
>DUQV01000047.1 GCA_012837605.1 Clostridiales bacterium
AAAAATAAGAGATGGAATCAAGAATCATGACTTCAGCAAAGAAAGCCGGAATAAGAAAAATACTGACTATTATCACAAGCCTTATAACAGCTGTTGTTCTTATCTTTTGTTTATTATTTTATTTGATTATTAATTCCTATATCAACAAAATCAATTATGAGAAAACAGATGAACCTGACATAAATTCAAACCAAATAGAGATTCTGCACACGGATGAAGACCTTTCTGATGTCAAACAGGATTATGCAGATGCAATTGAAGAAATTGATGAAATAGCCCGCAAGAGCATGGAGGATACGCAGACTTCCATTATCAGCGATGATGATATTACGAATATTCTCCTAATAGGCTGTGATGGTAAGGAGAAGAATATCAGAGGTCGTTCTGATACCATTATAATAATATCTGTCAACCGGAGGACAAAGACGATTACAGTTACATCCGTCATGAGAGATATTTATCTTCATATTCCCGGACAAGGTAATAACCGGATAAATGCAGCCTATGCTTTTGGCGGAGCGAATCTTTTAATGGAAACAATTAAGCATAACCTGAATATTGAGGTAAACAGGTATGTTGCGGTTGACTTTTATGCTTTTGTAGACGTTATTGATGCATTAGGCGGTGTCTGTATAGAAGTATCCGAAAAAGAAATGAATGCTGTTAATGACAGTATTGAGAGCATGAATATATTCACGGGAGTTGAAGAATTAAATAATAGGCTTACCGAGCCGGGTTTGCATCTGCTGAACGGAAAACAGGCACTGGCATATGTACGGATACGAAAGGTAGGTAATGCTGATTTTGAAAGAACAGAAAGACAGCGCAGAGTCCTAAGGCAAGTATTCGAGGGTATCAAAAATATGAATCTTCTTGAACTAAACGACTTGGCTAATGCTGTTTTACCTCAGGTTACAACCAATCTGACAAAAGGAGAGATATTTTCATTAATTCTCGGACTGCCTTCGTATATTAAATATGAATTGCAGGAGCTGCGGATACCGGTCGAAGGATCATATACGGACATGAGAGTTCGGGGGATGGCGGTGCTGAATATAGATTTTGGCAAAAATATCAAGAAAATATATAACAAGATTTATCAGGAAGAAAAAGATTAAGGGATTACTTTGAATCGATATATTTACATCTTAGTGCAATGATTTTTGGAGATGCTTTTTCAATTATATGTGTTTAAAAATTGCACTTGACATATTATTCGAGGCTTGATACTATAATGAACAATAATTTCATAATTATATTGCTGAGGCAACTAAGAAAAGAAAGACTGTGAAAAGAAAGAGTAGCATTTTTGATTTCAAACAGAAAGATGCCGGTTGATGAGAGGCTCATGAATAGAAAATGTGAATACATCTTGGAGTTGCGTACCGAAATATCCAATAAGTAGGCTGCGACGGAGAGCACACCGTTATCTTGTGCAGGGGTATCGCGAAAGCCGTACTCTGTGAGGCAGGCAATGTGAGTTGCCTGTGAACATTAGGTGGTAACACGAGACAACTCTCGTCCTTTTGGAAACAGAAGGATGGGAGTTTTTTAATACTGTTTTTTGAAGGAGGATAAGTCTTCCATTATAAAAATAAATAATAAACATAATAGGGAGGATTGAAATGATCACACCAAAAGAACAATTAAGAATTATTATGAAGGGCGTTCACCAATGTGTTAATGAGGAAGAACTATTATTAAAGCTTGAAAAATCCTATAAACAGAACAAACCCTTAAATGTTAAGCTTGGTTTAGACCCTTCAGCACCGGATATTCACCTCGGTCATGCGGTAGTATTAAGAAAACTGAAACAAATGCAGGATCTTGGACATACCGTAATCATCGTTATTGGTGATTTTACCGGTAAAATAGGTGATCCGACAGGAAAATCAAAAGGAAGAACTGCACTGACAGATGAACAGGTAAAGAAAAATGCATTAACCTATTGCGAGCAAATTTTTAAGATACTGGATAAAGAGAAAACTATAGTAAGGTTTAACAGTGAGTGGCTGTCAAAACTGACATTTGAGGATGTTTTAAGACTGGCCGCCACAACAACGGTTGCAAGGATGCTTGAGAGGGATGATTTTCACAGCAGGTACAATAACGGTGTTCCCATCGGGTTGCATGAGTTCTTTTATCCGTTAATGCAGGCACAGGACTCAATAGAGCTTATGGCGGACATTGAGCTTGGCGGAACTGACCAGACCTTCAATATTTTAATGGGCAGAACACTTCAAAAAGCCTTTGGGCAGGAGCAGCAGACAGCGATATTCATGCCAATTCTGGAAGGGCTGGACGGAAAAGAAAAGATGAGTAAAAGCTTGGGCAATTACATCGGAGTAAATGAATCGCCTGAGATTATGTTTAAAAAGGTCATGGAGGTTCCGGACGATTTGATTATTAGGTACTTTGAGCTGACAACCGATGAGCATCCGGATGAAATAAAAAGAATCAGACAGGAGCTTGCAGACGGTGTTAATCCAAGAGATATCAAGTACAGATTGGCGAAGATTATTACATCACTATATCATTCACAGGAGGAAGTAGATAAAGCTATTGCATATTATGATGCGGTGTTCAGCAAAAAAGCTGTTCCGGATGATATCCCGACTATTATTGCAGATCCGGAACAGGATACTTTTAATGATATAATTCCGCGGTTGATTGCCATGGGCATGATAAAAAGCAGAAGCGAGTTTATCCGTTTGGTAAAACAAAACGGTGTGCAGATAAACGGTGAAAAAATAGGAGAGGATGACCTAAATTATGTATTGATAAACTCCGATGTAATCAAGATCGGAAAAAAGAAATTTATTAAAATAATAAAATTATAATAAGAATTTCCATACCCTTATTCAATTTCATACGGCCAATCAATGATACCGCCAAACTCATATACATTCGTATACCCCAGACTTACCAAGTCTTCAGCAGCAATCTTGCTTCTTCTGCCGCTGCGGCAATATATCAGGATTGTTGCTGATTTGTCGGGCAATTTTTGCTTGGCTTTATCCATTATTACATCATAAGGAAGCAGAATCGCATCCTTTATATGACCGGCATAGTATTCTTCCTTTGTTCTTACATCAAGAATAATTATGTCATCATCGTTATCCATCATTTCTTTTGCTTCCTCTGCGGTAGTCATGGTAAATGATGGGGTGCTGATCTGGTTGTTTTTATTACAGCTGTTTAGAATGAACATTGCCAAGATGATAATTGATACAATTAATAGTTTATACTTCAAGCCTGTAACCTCCTCCTAGAACATTTAATATGAGAACACTCAAAATATAACACTTTGCTAATAGAGTTTCTGTGATATAATCACAATTATAGCATTAAAAGAACAGGGTCTGATATGCTGTTATCTCACTATGACTGCACAGACCCTTTTTATATTTATACTTTTGTCTTAATAGAAGCCGGCTACATCGTATTGTGACAGAATGCCGCAATTCTATCAATCGGTATATCGCATATTGATCCAAATTTTCGATTGTTCTCTTTTTTGCTTCCTCCTATTCCTGTACCTATACCATCAAACAGTAAACCTCTGCTCTTGCCGTCAGAGTCTTGGCAGCTTTCCTGAATAGGACATGACGGAGCAGAGCCCAGATCGGTTAATAACCTGACAAAGCATGAGTTGACCGATATGATGCATCCGGTAAAGCCACATCCCGATACCCCTCCGCTGGTTGTGAATATAGTTACGGTTTTACCGATAAATTCAGATAAATGTCTCGCTATACTTATATTGCAGTTTCCATTATTACATCCGCTTGATAATGCCATAAATATACCTCCCGCTAATTAATTGAAGTGATACTATATAATATGAGAAATTATTATGGCATGTGACATTATATGACATAATATTTTAGCCGATTAATGAAATACAGCAAATATAAAAGGTTGCAAATAGTATTAAATATGAATAAGTATATGCCTAATTTGCGTGAAATGAAATGGTTCTGTCATTATAATAAAATTGATTGAATAAAACTTAGCAGAAACTATGGCAAAAAATATAAAAAAGGTTTATAATATGAGATAATTGCGAATTTGTGAAGTGGTATCGTAATTATATTTACATAAATCTTTACAAAAACGAGAGGAGAGTAGAAGTTAATATGGTACTTGAAGGAAAAGTAGTTGTTGCACAAGGTGGCGGTCCTACCGCAGTCATTAACCAATCATTAGTCGGAGCTGTTCTGGAATCAAGAAAGTTCCCACAGGTTACAAAGGTTTATGGTGCGATAAACGGTGTGGAGGGCATTATTAATGAGAACTTCATTGATTTGACTCAGGAGACGACTCATAATCTGGAAGCAGTTGCAACCACACCTTCGTCAGCATTATTCTCAACCAGAGACAAGCCTGATGAAGCATACTGCAAAGAGATTTTTAAGGTTTTTAAAGCACATAATGTCAGATATTTCTTCTATATCGGCGGAAATGATTCTGCTGATACGGTAAGAATCGTTAATAAACAGGCAGAAGCTTCGGATTATGAATTCAGAGCTATTCATATTCCTAAAACAATTGACAACGATTTAATGATGAATGACCATACGCCGGGTTATCCGTCTGCCGCAAGATTTGTTGCACAGGCATTTATCGGATTGAATCTTGACAACCGTGCACTTCCCGGAGTTCATATTGGTGTTGTAATGGGCAGAAATGCCGGTTTCCTGACGGCAGCATCATCGATAGCTCAGAAATATCCTGATGATGGTCCTCATCTAATATATCTGCCTGAGAGAGTTTTTTGCTTTGACAAATTTCTGACTGATGTAAAGAAAGTATATGATAAATATGGCAGATGTATGATAGCGGTTTCTGAGGGAATAAAGGACAAGAACGGATCACCTATTATTGCAGAGTATTTAAAAGGCGAAGTAGATGCCCACGGTAACAGGCAGCTGTCCGGTACAGGACTACTTGGAGACATTTTAGCAGGAGAAATCAAAACCAAGCTTGGTATTCAGAGAGTCAGATCAGATACATTAGGATATATGCAGAGATCATTCTTCGGCTGTGTATCCAGTGTTGATCAGCATGAAGCCAGAGAAGTTGGAGAAAAGGCAGCACAGTTTGCTATATGGCATAATATAGACGGCTCAATTACAATTAACAGAACAGGTAATTATTCAGTAGAATACAAAATGACTGCACTTGAGAATATAGCAGCCAATACAAGGCTGATGCCCGATGAATTTATCAATAAAGAAGGCAATAATGTAACGGATGCGTTTAAGCATTATTTGCAGCCATTACTGGGATGTGATATGCCACAGGCAAGCATGCTTAGAGCTCCGAGAGCAGAAAAAATACTTAAGAGGTAAAGTGTTGTCAAGGAAGTTTAGATTGGCATTCGATGCATAGAAGTAGGAGGGAATATGGAGCTTTCAACTGTTATATTTGCATTTGCATTAACCCTTTTTGCAGGTCTTGCAACAGGTATCGGAGGAGCTCTTTCCTTATTGACAAGCAGAACAAACACAAAATTTCTGTCTGTTGCTTTGGGATTTTCAGCAGGAGTAATGATATATGTATCTTTTGTTGAAATATTTTTCAAGGCTAAGGAGATTCTGATCTCTGAATTTGGGGTAACTAATGGTGCATGGGTTACCACGGCCGGATTTTTCCTCGGAATGTTATTGATTGCTGTTATAGATAAAGTGGTTCCAACATCGGAGAATCCACATGAAATTCATACAGTCGAGGAGATGGACGGCAAAAGCGAATCGCACAAAGCAAACCTAATGAGAATGGGATTATTTACGGCTCTTGCAGTCGGCATTCACAATTTTCCCGAAGGCTTGGCGACTTTTACAGCGGCTTTGAGTGATCCTCAGTTAGGTATTCCCATTGCCATAGCGATAGCAATACATAATGTCCCTGAAGGTATAGCTATTGCAGTTCCTGTGTTTTATGCAACAAACAGCAAGAAGAAAGCATTCAGGCTGTCATTTCTCTCAGGGCTTGCAGAGCCGGTAGGAGCACTTGTCGGATACCTGCTGTTATATAAGTTCTTTAATGATGTCGTGCTTGGCTTTGTCTTTGCCGGTGTAGCCGGAATTATGGTATATATCAGCTTGGACGAATTACTGCCGTCAGCGAGAGAATATGGAGAGCACCATCTTTCCATATATGGTCTGATTGCAGGAATGGCAATAATGGCTTTAAGTCTGCTGCTTTTTATGTAAGAATAACCCTCTTGTATGAAATATACCGGATTTTAAAGGTATAACTCATATAAGAGGGATTTTTTATTAATTAAAAATAATAATAGTATTGATTACTAATTATATTTATATTATAATAGAATCAAAACAAAATGAATTTATAAGGAGGATTTTATAATGAGCAATTCTACTAACAAGTATGCAGGTACTAAGACAGAAAAGAATCTTATGGAGGCATTTGCAGGTGAGAGTCAGGCAAGAAACAAGTATACATATTTTGCACAGGTAGCCCAGAAGGAAGGCTATGAGCAGCTTGCCGAGATATTTCTTTCAACAGCCAGAAACGAGCAGGAGCATGCCCGTTTATGGTTTGAAGAGCTAGGCAATATCGGAGATACAGCACAGAATCTATTGCATGCCGCTGAAGGTGAGAATTATGAATGGACCGATATGTATGCCAGATTTGCTAAAGAAGCTGAAGAAGAGGGCTTTACAGCATTGGCGGCAAAGTTTCGCAGAGTTGCTGACATAGAAAAATCCCATGAGGAACGTTATCGCAAATTATTGAATAATGTTGAGATGCAGCAGGTATTTGAAAAAGGTGAACAGGTTATGTGGGAATGTCGTATATGCGGTCACCTTGTAATAGGCACAAAAGCTCCCGGTGTTTGCCCTGTTTGTAAGTACCCGCAGGCATATTTTGAGGTGAGAAAAGAGAATTATTAATAAAATATAAAAGAATACTATTTTCTCAAAGAGGCTGTTGCGAGTTTGCAACAGCCTCTTTCTTAGAATTACATTATCAATCCAATTCCATTACTATCCTTAAAAACTACCCCAAAAACTACCCCGAATTCAGCTTATTGCGAGTTTATTTTTATAATAAGAAAATGTTAAAATAAGTATGAACAATATTTATAAGGTTTTATGGAGAATATATTTATTTTCTATTGGAATGATTTTATCATTAATTATTAATTATTAATATCATGATTATTCTCTGTATCATAGAGCTTCACAAGGTCCACCCTGTTTAAGCAATTCGTTTTCTTTAAAAGATTTTTTACATGAAATTTTACAGTATTATCAGTAATATACATCAATGCGGCAATTTCGCGATTTGGAGTTCCTTTAATAAGTAATTGAAAGACTTCCTTTTCTCTTGATGTCATATTATATCTTTGAGAAAAACTAAGAAGCTGGTCTTCCTTCGAGGTCTCATAAGAAACAGCCGGATAATATGCTTTTTGAAAATACATAAAAAATATAAATATCAAAAGGGCAAATAATACAGTGAATATTATACTTGAAAGAATTTTATCGGTTGTAACGATATTACTGTACTAGGTTGAGGAAGCTTCAACAATCCTGGACAGCATAAGACCTGAGCATGCATATGCAAGAAGGCTATTGTTTTCTGCCGCAATATCCATGGCTGACAATGAACGATAAACTGACACAAATCCTAAGAATATATATGAAACAGTTAATAATATAGTAGCAACTGCAGCATCTCCGGCTAAAATTACAGACACGACAGGATACGACAAGGATGCAAAGGTGGTCAATGCCAAGTACTTTCTGCTTTTGCGGGATATCAGTCCGGCACACGTAAGACCAACAGCATAAAAAGCCCTGCTAAAAGGTATATTTGCTTTAGCGTTATCTAGTACTGAAACCTGGTAACTACCCCCTAATGAGCTGATAGTATTTACTAATATCAGCAGAAGAATAATAAGAAAATAAAACTGAAGCTTTTCGCGGGAATATATTACAGTCTTCGCACCGGTTAGTGACTTTTCTGAAACTGCTGAGGGAATATCCTTCGAGTAATATAAGATGAACAGGATAATTACATTAATTAGTACATATACAATAATGACATTCCTGGACTGCAGAAAGCCCCCTTTGTCCAAAAGTGATATTAAATAAGTACCTACACTGCCAAATGCATATGCTATCCCAAAAGCAATGCCAAGATTCCTTTTGGATATATGGGCGGTCAACATTGTAAGACAGTATCCCGATGACAAACCTATTATTACATTATATGTAATAGTTAAAACAACTGATATTATGCTGTTATTTGAAAGTAAGGAGATAATGAGTACCACAGTGCTGACTGCCATTAATAAAGAAAAAGAAATCCGATTTCCGGCAAGCTTTGGTACGGTTAAAAATAACATAATGAAAATAAGCATACCAAATGCCTGTGCAAGGTAATTCCATCTTAAGGCTATTATTATTGCTGTATTAACTGAGTAAAAGTTATAGAGATGGAAAATCTGAGATATATATACTGATCCGCATATAAGAAATTGAAGTGCAAGTATTCCGGTGTGGATAATAAAATTTTTGCAGCTTTTCGCTTTCATAGTCAACCACCATTCGTTTATATTATAGTTTTATTAATTATATAAAATTTCAAGTATTAAAACAACAAAAAATAACAACAAGAAAAAACAAAAAACCTTAAGCAACAAGTAAAAACAAACAACAACTAAGGAGGAGATGTAGGTTTTATGAACGGAGGATTTATTTACAAAAACAAAAGGAAACTATCATTGCTGTTAATCATGTGTATGGTTCTATTTCATTTACCGTTAAACCAAGTATATGCTGCTCCCGATCCAAAGCCGGAGACTGGAAGCATATATGTAGATGGAGTTGATCTGTTAAGCGATGATCCTTATCCTAGTGGTATCAGCTACAGTTATGAGGGTGATGTTAATGTAATTACAGTATCCGGTGCCGCAATTACGCTTGGGCATTCGGGTGAAAACAACAAATATGCCGGAATATTTGCTGATGGAGCCGGAGATGTAATATTGGAACTTGTAGGGAATAATACAATTACTATTTCAAATGATACCGAACCTGAGAATCCCGGTGAACGTGTAGGAATATTTACCGGAGGGGGCAACTTAACATTTTCAGGGACAGGAAGTTTAACCATAAATTCAGACGGAAGATCAATTCATTTGGATGCATATGTTGACTCGGGTAAATCATTAACCTTTACGGGAGCGATATCTTTTAATGCAAACAACAGTATATTCACCGAAGGCGGGGATGGAGACCTACCTTATGTATACATAAATGATACAGCAAATGTCACTTGTCATGGAATAGAATGCGGCAATGACAATCAGCCAATTGTAGCCGAAGCTGGGGGTG
>DUQV01000048.1 GCA_012837605.1 Clostridiales bacterium
GGGAAATCAACTACAATTAAGATGCTTACGGGTACTCTATATCCTACCGGCGGAAGCATAGATGTTATGGGATATAATCCTACGAAAAACAGAAAGATCTATGTTCAGCAAATCGGTGCTGTATTCGGGTAGAAATCTCAGCTGATTTGGGATATACCGCCTGTGGACAGCTTTAGAATGAACAAAGCTATCTATTGCATATCAGATGAGGATTACGAAGAACGATTAAGTTTTATGTCCGAATTTATGTCAAGACTGTCGCAGCAGTGCTCGTTTTCTGATATTTCAATCAAAGAAATGCCTATGGAGACGATAATAACGCATATATATCAAAGCAAAATTAATGAACAATAATATTGCATTAATAATCTGATGATATATTCATTAATGGCAATATGTAAAATCTGCAATAAATAATGTGATTATTTCCTTGATAGATAATATTTGTTAAATTATAATTATCAAAAGAGACATAACCATTCAGAAGGGGAGGATTATTTGATGGGTTATCATGATAAAATTGCACGGTCAATAAGTAATATAGAGCGTTTAATTGTCGGAAAACGGGAGGTAATCGAATATACACTGATTACACTGCTTGCAGGAGGACATCTTCTATTGGAGGACGTGCCCGGAGTAGGAAAGACTACTCTTGCCAAAGCCCTTGCACAGACAATAGATTGTGGCTTTACACGGATTCAATTTACGCCGGATACGCTGCCCAGCGATGTTACCGGCTTATCTGTTTATAATATGCAAGCAGGAACATTTGAGTACTCCAAAGGAGCAATTATGACTAATATCGTACTGGCTGATGAGATAAACCGTACCTCGCCTAAAACACAAGCCAGTCTCTTGGAGGCAATGGAAGAAAAACAAGTTACGGTAGACAGTATTACATATCCGCTTCCAAGACCTTTTATGGTTATAGCAACCCAAAATCCAGTAGATTATCTGGGCACCTATAATCTTCCTGAGGCTCAGCTTGACCGTTTCATGATTAAAATATCCATAGGCTATCCCTCTACTTCTGACGAGCAGATAATGGCAGATAAATTTCTCGCAAAGCAGTTTACTGACAGGCTGGAACCGGTAATTGATGCAGATACAATCATAAAGATGCAGGGAGAGGTCACAGAGGTTAAGGTAAACAGGGATTTGACAGCATATGTCACAAAATTTATACAGAACACAAGAAAAGACGGCAACATATCTCTCGGGGCAAGCCCCAGAGCAACGCTTGCCTTAATCCGTGCCGCTCAGGCAAAAGCATATCTTGAGGGAAGATCGTATTGCATACCGGATGATATCATTAAGCTGGCCGTGCCTGTTATAGCTCACCGTATTATTCTGTCACCTGAGGCAAGACTGGCACAAACCAAGGTGGAGAAGGTTCTAAAGGATATAATAAGAAAGATTCCGGTACCTGTGCTAAACGATAATATGAATGAGGTCAAAATCCCGGAATAATTCATAAACATACATAGAAAAAGGCCTGATATAATGATAATTACTCGTTTGTTAAGTGTTCTGTTCATAATAGGAAGTGCTGTGTTTGCCTCTTATTTCGGAGGCAATATATCCTATGCTCTTTTTTATGTTGCTGTATTTATACCCATTATATCATTTCTCTATACGTTATATGTATATGTTCGGTTTAAGATATATCAATCCATGGATAACTATGTGGTTGTTAAGGGAGACTGGAATAATTATTCCTTTATAATAGCTAACGAAGATTTTATTGCGTTTCGTAATGTCAAGGTTAATTTTCTTCATGGGCAATCCTCTATCAAAAAAACCGAAGAAAGCATGGAGTATTCACTGCTTCCAAGTGATAAGGAGCGAATGGAGACACAGCTGCGATGCAATTACCGGGGAGAATATCATGTAGGAGTAGATTCTATTCAAGTTACTGATTTCTTATATTTATTTTCGATTACATATCCGATTAAGTCAAAGCTTAAGGTTTTGGTATTGCCAAGAGTATTAAGCTTAGAACAATTAGGAATAGCTCCTTCATTAATAGATCCCAAGAATCCGGTAAATCACAGCAATACCACAGAGGAAGAGTTGGATACGGAGATTCGAAGATACAATCCCGGAGACAATAAAAAGAGGATTCATTGGAAGGCTACAGCCAAAACAAATGAGCTTCTTAGCAGAAAATATTATCAGAAGCCTAAAGCAGAGGGTGTACTTTTTATGGATCTTTCAAAAATTACCGGAGATGAGCTGGGTGTGGTTATTGCTGAAGATAAGATTATTGAGAGCGTACTTGCCATAGCCAATTATTACACATGCAGAAACACACCTTCTCATATTATCTATGATATGAAGGGCATAAAGCAAATTCCGATACATAACAAGAGTGATTTTAATGCTTTTTATAAAGCATGTGTCAATATCAGGTTCGATGCAAAAACACCTGTTTACGAGCTGATAAACACACGACTGCAAAGAGGTGATGACAGTATATTTTATGTGACTGCCACAACCAAACTTACTAAGGAATTGTATCTAAGCACAATAAATGCATTAGCAGGGGGAAACCGCCTGTGTATACTTTTTATCAGTGATGATGTCTCTGAGGCTACAAAAAAGCTGATAGAGGATATGAACAGAGCAGGAGCTGATATATATCAAATCATGTCAAGGGATGAAATCGGAGATTCTCTTGCTAAAGATATTTCTGTTTAATCATAGGGTAAAGGAGCTAAAAACATGCCACAAGACAGTAAAAGGGGATATCAAATCTATCATTCCATACTCGGAATGATACTTACCCTTGCAATAATATTGTGGATTAATGAGTATTATGTTCTTAAGGTGAATATTATAGTTTGTATTTTGTACAGCATCATTCCTGCTGTATTACTCTTTATATTTGATATATACAAAAAACACGCTGTCAGCTATCTTGTTCTTATAAGCCTGCTGCCTGTGTCCGGACTGGTATTTTACTTAAGCAGAACAAATCCAATAAAATGGATATCAGAAATTATTGATTGGGTTATAAGGTATAACCGCACAGAGAATACTTATGAGAAGATATGGGCATACACTGTCTTAGCCTTCTTATCGGCAGTGGGAAGTATTATATTTTTTATAATTGTAAGAAGGCTGGTATCCAGACTGCTGCTTACAGTTGTTATTGTCATTTTATTTGTGGTGTTTGCAGTAATGAACATGCCTGTAGGAAAGGCTACCATCGGAATCGGTATTTTCTATATTCTTAATATATTAATTGAGCTTAGCGGTATTCTGTATGGCAATAAAACAGGAAAAAAGGATAAAAAGGAGAGCATTCTTTATCTGCTCCCGGTATGCATCCTGCTGGCAGCCATATCGGTTGGACTGCCCTCAAAGAGTGAACCGATACAATGGACCGGAGTAAAGAATTTATATTATTCCATAAGAGATCAGATTAATAAGATAGTGACAGAATGGGAATTTTTTGTTGGAGAAGGGGGCGGCATATTTTCTGTTTCATTAACCGGTTATTCAGGGGATGGAAGCCTTGACAATGAGAAATTGGTAAGCAGCAAAAAGATTGCTTTAATTGTTACGGGTAAGAGGGGGCTGTCTCCAATATATCTGACAGGCTCTGTAAATGATGTATATACAGGCTTTAGCTGGGAGAAAAGCAGGGAGGATTATCTGCAGGGTGAGATGGAATATCAGATGGATTATGCAGAACTGCTCTATGGACTGTCCGGACTGGAGCCTAAGATACTTGAGGATTACAGATTAGTTGAGTCAAAGCCAATGACCATTTTATATAATAATATTAAGACTAAGACGTTTTTCTACCCATTAAAATGCAAATGGATTCAATTCGACAGAAAAAGTCCTAAGCTTGATATGGAGCATGCCGGTATTACATTCTCAAAGGCCAGAGGAAGCGGTACCGCATACAATCTTTCCTTTTATGAGATGAACCTGCAGGAACCGGAGTTTCAGAAAATGCTTCGAAATGCGGATGGCTTCTCATATGACGTCAACATATCATTAGACAGTGAAAAATTAGAGCAGATAGAAAAGACATTCATTGTAAGAGACAAGGAGAACTTCTTATTAAGAAGAGAGAATTATCAAGAGCTATTTAAAGAGCGGGCAGATATAATATACAACAACTATACTCAGCTGCCGGAGAGTCTGCCGTCTCGTGTAAAGAACCTAGCATATGAAATTACAAAGGATGAGGATACCAGATATGATAAATTAAAAGCAATCGAAGCATATCTGCTTAAATATGAATATAGCCTTACACCGGGTACAGTGCCGGAGGGGGTTGATTTTGTAGATTATTTCTTATTTGAAAACAAGAAGGGATACTGTACCTCATTTGCAACTGCTATGGCCATACTTGCACGAAGCATCGGAATTCCCACTCGCTATGTTGAGGGTTATGTAGTTAATTATAATGACAAGGATGATATTGGGTTCCTCATCAGAAACAGCAATGCCCATGCTTGGGCTGAAGCTTATTTTGATGGAATAGGATGGATTCCATTTGAAGCTACCCCTTCATATCATGAACAGCGTTATACCCCATGGGCACCCAAACAAAAATATCAGGAAATTAATTATAACCGGTTTTATCAAGATAAAGAAGCTGGTAAGAACGAGGAAGAGACGGCTGTTTCTAATATATCGGAAGACAATAAGGATAGTAAGGACAGTAGACGTGCGGTAATGCTCTGGATACTTGTGTTTGCAGTTATGATTATTGTGCTTCTTGTGCTGCTAATATCCTATTATCTTATATTAAGACACAGATATAGTAAAGATTATGATGCATCGGACAATAGTATGAAGATGTACAAACTGTTTTTGCGAATACTTACTCTTTTAAAATACGAAGGCTTTACTTTAGATGCTCATGATACATTAATCATGCTGTCTGACAGGGTTAAGGACAGATATCAGTATGAGAATATTAAATTTGGCGACATCATAAATATCTTCATGGCATACCGCTATGGGGAAATACCTGTAACAGACAAGCAATTAGATAAGGTACAGGCTTTCTACAAGGGATTGCAAAGCAAACATGAAAGTGAAACAAAAAAATTAAAACTTCATATTGAGGAATTCTTGTTTCTTGTTAAGAGATAAAGTTACTATGCTATTTATCAAGGGTAGTGAGCTTAACACCGGAATAATAATGGGATAATATCTCGCTGTAGGAGTAGCCCTCCTTGGCCATGGCATTTGCACCATACTGACTTAGCCCGACGCCGTGACCGACACCGGTACATATGATCCGTGCCTTGCCTTCATAATCCTCGATATAAAAATGATTTGAATTTAGTCCAAGAGAGGCTGCAAATTCTTCACCCGATATTGTCAAATCATCAATAGTAACCTTGAGAACATATCCTGTACTGTCTCTTTCGGCTATGGATATTTCTTTGAAGAAGGAATCCTCAGATATATTAATTGAAGGGTATACCTGCTTTAATATACCTATCAGTATACCGGTATCATATTCGGTGATTTTTAGATAATGTATGGAGGTAACATCCTGTTTACTGGATACGGTTTTAAGATATGGAATGTCTATTCCCCATGCTTCTTTTGCGTTTCTTGTATGACCTGTTCCTGTACCGAAAAAAACAGGAAGGATAAGATTGTTCTCATATATAAGAACCTCATTCTGTGTACCGTGTACACAGTTTTCAAGCTTTGTAAAATATGACACATAATTATCGCTGCCCCAATACCGCTTCATTTCATCAAGGTCTATATAGGATAATCCCAGCTCGGAAGCAGTAAATTCCTTTTTGTTTGGGTTCTCCTCTGACAGCAGGGACACATTATAAAGAGCGTATGTACGGGATATAACAGCTTGAGCCTTTAGAGCTTCGATATGATATCCGGCAGGCATGTTAGCGGCTACAACACCTATCAGATACTCGTCAAAATCAAGCTTCTGCCGAATGCCGTCTTTTTCATAATATATATGAAAATCCATTGTTTCTAAGAAATAATGGCTTTTTTTATTTGAAAACACAAGAGTAAGAATAAATGGCAGCAGTAATACAGCTATGATTACAGCCACCAGTTTATACAGAATCTTCTTCATATTCACACCATAAAAGAAGTATTGTTACATTATATTAAGCAAAAGAGTGATTATGAACAAGAGAGGTGAATTAAAATTCATCATATCGCTTAATGTGTTTTTTCTGTAGAAAAGAATATTATTATAAAACCAACAATTGCTGTCATACTGCCAATCATCATCATATATGTTTAATGATTTGCTTCCGGTTGATGAGAAGAATTGGTATGTAACGGTGTGGTTAATATAATCTTGAGTACTGCAAAAATTGTACCGCAAAAACAGGAAGGCAAACATAAAATTACAATAAACATAAAATTACTATTGACAAGGGAGCTTGACTCTTGATATAATGCGTTTAATAATTTTAAGCAAATAATGTAAACTTAATAATTATAAACCGATGAGCAAGAGGAGTAGGAATTATTCGAAGTATACAGAGAGCCGCCGGTGGTGGGAGTGCGGTTGCAGAGATTTTTCCGAATGGACTTGCGAGGGAAGCCCGAAATCACGGTAGAGTAGGCGCTTACGGGAACCTGTCCGTTATCAGAAGGATGTATATGATGGTATGCATAATGAGAGGTCGTATTATATACGGCAATTAGGGTGGCACCGCAGAAGTGAAAGCTTTTGTCCCTGCAATAGCAGGGACAAGGGCTTTTTTTAGTTTGAAGCTTGCACCGGTGTATTACCCTATTACACAAATTTAAAAATTAAGGAAGAAAGGATTTTCATCCATCAATGAAAAGAAGGGAAAGAATATGATTACTCCTACTTATCAGGAAATTAAACAACTGGCAAAAGAATATAACTTTATACCAATCTGTAGGGAGATATATGCTGATGTGGTTACTCCTATCTCAATACTTAGAAAAATATCGACTTGCAGCAAGAAATATTTCCTTTTGGAAAGCGTGGAGGTGGGAGAAAAGTGGGGAAGATATTCCTTTATAGGCTTTGACCCTATCGTTCATATTACCTGTAAAGACAAAAAAATAATGGTTGACAATAAGGAAGCGGCAGTGACGGCTGATAATAATCCTTATAGTTATCTGAGATCCGTGCTTTCTCAATACAACACTCCGAAGATTCCGGAGATGCCTCCGTTTATAGGAGGGTTTGTGGGGTATTTTTCTTATGAAATGATAGGCTATACAGAACCTGTATTAAATCTTCAGCAAAGTGAGTTTGCCGACTTTGATATGATGCTCTTTGACAAGGTGGTTGCTTATGACCATCTGAAGCAGAAGATAAGTCTTATTGCGAATATAAGTACAGATAAACTTCAGGAGAACTATGATAAGGCAATAACTGACCTGAAGGAACTGGAAGAACTTATAACAGAACAAAATTCCTTTTTTAGGAAGCCTGCAAAGGTCAAGCCAAGCTTCATCTGTAATATAAGTAGGGATGACTACTGCCGGATGGTAGAGAGGACAAAAAAATATATTATAGACGGTGATATCTTTCAGGCAGTAATTTCAAGGCGGTTTGAAACAGAATACAAAGAAAGTTTTATTAATGCTTACCGTGTGCTGCGTACCACGAATCCGTCTCCGTATATGGTGTTTCTGAGAAACGAGGATGTTGAGCTGATCTGCTCCTCTCCGGAGACTATGGTACGTCTGAAGGATGGAAAGGTTACCACCTTTCCCATCGCAGGCTCAAGACCAAGAGGTGAAAACCGTAATGAGGACAGGGCTCTTGCTGATGAGCTTCTTGCTGATGAAAAGGAGCTGTCTGAGCATAATATGCTGGTAGACCTCGGGCGAAACGATATCGGAAAGGTGTCGGAATACGGAAGCGTGAAAGTGACGGAATATATGAAGATACAAAAATACTCAAGAATCATGCATATTACCTCAGAAATTGAAGGAACGCTGAAGGAAGGGAAGGATGCACTTGATGCCATAGAAGCCCTGCTTCCGGCGGGCACTCTCTCCGGAGCACCAAAGATACGTGCCTGTGAGATTATCGGGGAGCTGGAGAAAACACCCCGTGGTATCTATGGGGGTGCTATCGGATATATCGATTTTACCGGAAATATGGATACCTGTATTGCTATCCGGATGGCTGTAAAAAAACAGGATAAGGTCTATATTCAGGCAGGTGCAGGTATCGTGGCAGACAGCATTCCTGAAAAGGAATATGAAGAATCAGGGCATAAGGCAAGGGCTCTTATGGAAGCATTGGAAAGAGCCCATGAAATAGAATAGGAGGATGTTACCATGGTACTTTTAATAGATAATTATGACAGCTTTTCATACAATCTGTTTCAACTGGCAGGTAATCTGGGGGCAGATATAAAAGTAGTAAGAAATAATGAAATTACAGTCGATGAAATCAGAGATCTAAAACCGACACATATAATATTATCTCCCGGTCCGGGTTATCCAAAGGATGCCGGTGTATGTAAGAGTGTAGTTACTAAGTTAAAGGGAAAGATACCGATAATGGGAGTATGCTTGGGACATCAGGCTATCTGTGAAGCCTTTGGAGGCAGCATAACACAGGCAGAAAAGCTTATGCACGGTAAGCAAAGCAGTATCCATATCGCTAATGGTGCCAGGCTGTTTCATGGATTACCTCCGATTATTCAAGCAGCAAGATACCATTCCCTGATAGCAGACAGAGAATCCCTACCGGATGAGCTTCTGGTAATTGCCGAAGATGATGAAGGGGAGATAATGGCAGTAAAACATAGAAAATTTGATATTTATGGTTTGCAGTTTCATCCGGAATCTATATTGACACCGCTAGGGGATGTAATAATGAAAAATTTTTTATCAATAGGGGGAGATAATCTATGATAAAAGAGGCCATATATAAGCTATTAAATAAAGAAGACTTGTCCTTGGATGAGACAAAAGAGGTAATGGATGAAATTATGAGTGGTAATACCACCAATGCACAGATTGCATCGTTTATCACCGCACTTCGCATGAAGGGTGAAACCATAGACGAGATTACTGCCTGTGCGATGGTCATGCGCAGATACGGTCTGAAACTTGTCCACGAAGGGGATGTGCTGGACATTGTCGGTACCGGAGGAGATGAGGCAAACACCTTCAATATCTCAACTGTATCATCATTCATTATATCTGCGGCGGGAATACCGGTAGCAAAGCATGGGAACCGCAGTGTATCCAGCAAATGCGGCAGTGCAGATGTACTTGAGGCTCTGGGAGTCAAGATAGATATTCCGGTGGAAAAGAGTGCACAGCTTCTGCGTGAGATTGGTATATGCTTTTTATATGCTCCCATGTATCATTCTTCCATGAAATACGCTGCTCCGGTCCGAAAGGAGCTGGGGGTACGAACCATATTTAATATTCTCGGTCCCTTGTCAAGCCCTGCCAATGCCAATCTTCAGCTTTTGGGTGTCTATGATGAAAGGCTGGTGGAGCCTATGGCTAAGGTTCTGGCGAATTTGGGCGTGAAGCGTGCCATGGTGGTACATGGACATGACGGTCTGGATGAGATATCTCTCTGTGCCAAGACAACGGTATGCGAGGTGAATGACGGTTGTGTAAACAGCTTCTTTTTGGATCCGCATCAGTTTGGTTTTGATTACTGCAGGCAGGAAGAGCTTATAGGCGGAGATCCTGTTCAGAATTCAGAGATTGCACTAGCCATATTGTCGGGAGAGAAGGGTCCGAAGCGAAATATAGTTCTGCTAAATTCAGCGATTTGCCTGTATATGACATATAACAATATAACCTTAAGAGAATGTGTGAGACTTGCGGAACAGATAATAGACAGCGGCAAGGCAATGGAAAAGCTAAGAAGCTTTATCAAATTGTCTAATGCGTGACTTAACATCATGCAAAAAGGAGGTGCAATATGATACTTGATAAAATAGCAGAAGCGACTGTTAAACGGGTAGAAAAAGCAAAGGAAAGACAAATCATAGAGATATTACAGGAAAAGATATATTTTGGTGCTTCTTTAAAGAGATTTAACAACCGTTCACCGTTTTCTTTTGAAAAGGCATTGAGAAGCTGCAGGACAGAAAACACCATAACGGAAATCGGTAGAAGCAATATGCATTTTATCTGTGAGGTTAAGAAGGCTTCCCCTTCCAAAGGTGTGATATCACATGATTTTCCCTATCTGGATATCGCAAGGGATTATGTCCTGGCCGGAGCCAGTGCGATATCTGTTTTGACTGAACCTGAATTTTTTCTGGGAAGCGACAGGTATCTGAATGAGATAAGTAAGGCAGTGGACATACCGGTTCTTCGAAAGGATTTTATACTTGATGAATATCAGATATATGAATCGAAGATAATCGGTGCTGATGCGGTACTGCTCATAGGCTCTCTTCTTGAAGCAGATAAATTAAAAAGATTTATAAAAATATGCGATGAATTAGGTATGTCTGCATTAGTAGAAGCCCATACTGCTGCGGAAATTGAAAAAGCCCTGGAGGCAGAAGCCAGAATTATTGGTGTGAATAACCGTAATCTTCAAACTTTTGAGGTTGACCTTGAAAACTGTATACGGCTGAGAGATCTGGTACCTGGAGATATTATATATGTAGCCGAGAGCGGAATCCGTACAAGGGAGGACATAAAGCTGCTTGAGTCAGCCGGTATAGATGCGGTGCTTATAGGTGAGGCTTTCATGCGAAGCGAAAACAGAAGAGAGCTTTTAAATGCTTTGAGGACGGGCTTGGAGGCATAACATGACGAAAATCAAGATATGCGGTTTAACAAGACCGGAGGATATTGAGACTGTGAATGAGTATTTACCGGATTATATTGGTTTTATATTTGCAGAGAGTAAAAGACAGGTGGATGACAGTAAGGCCAGGGAGTTAAAGTTAATACTTGATCCAAGAATATCTGCAGTTGGAGTATTTGTTAATGATGATATCAGCCGGATAATCAAGCTGTGCAGGTTGGGGATTATTGATCTTATCCAGCTTCACGGGGATGAAGATGACGGTTATATCAGAGAGTTGAAACAGAAGATACCCAATCCGGTCATAAAAGCCATCAGAATAAAGAACAGAGAAAGTTTTCGTACGAACAGCTGTGGAAACAGTGACTTTTTGTTATTTGACACCTATCATGAGGAATTATATGGCGGAAGCGGTGAAACCTTTGACTGGTCGGCGGTAGGTCGGACGAAAAAGCCATATTTTTTGGCAGGGGGTATTCATAATGACAATGTGCGGCAGGCGATTGCACAGCTTCATCCCTATGCTGTAGATATCAGCAGCGGGGTAGAGAAGAACGGATACAAAGACTCAGAAATGATAAGAGAAATAATAACTAATATAAGAGAATATGAGAATGGGAGGAAGTAATGAAAAAAGGAAGATATGGAATTTACGGTGGGCAATATATACCCGAAACATTGATGAATGCAATTATTGAGCTTGAGGCGGCATATAACCACTATAAAAAAGATGAGAGCTTTATAAGGGAGTTTAACAGTCTTTTGGCGGAATATGCAGGCAGACCGAGCAGATTGTATTACGCGAAGAACATGACAGAGAATTTGAAAGGGGCAAAAATTTACCTGAAAAGAGAGGATCTAAATCATACCGGCTCTCATAAAATCAACAATGTACTGGGACAGGTACTGCTGGCAAAGAAAATGGGAAAAACCAGAGTAATAGCTGAAACCGGTGCAGGTCAGCATGGTGTGGCAACAGCAACAGCTGCAGCTCTTTTAGGTCTTGAATGTGAGATATTTATGGGCAAAGAGGATACTGAGCGTCAGGCTCTTAATGTATATCGGATGAGGCTTCTTGGAGCAAAAGTACATGCGGTTACCTCCGGCACTCAGACCCTGAAGGATGCGGTAAATGAAACATTCCGTGAATGGAGTACCAGAATAGATGATACTCATTATGTACTGGGTTCAGTGATGGGACCTCATCCTTTTCCGGAGATAGTAAGAGATTTTCAGAGTGTTATAGGAAGAGAGGTTAAAGAGCAGATGCTTGAAGCCGAAGGCAGGCTTCCGGATGTGATTCTTGCCTGTGTCGGCGGAGGAAGCAATGCCATGGGCATATTCTATGAGTTCATAGGGCATCCCGAGGTAAGGCTGATTGGCTGTGAAGCTGCGGGACTTGGTGTGGATACTGATAAAACCGCAGCCACCATGGCAACGGGCAGAGTGGGAATATTCCATGGTATGAAGTCATATTTTTGTCAGGACGAATACGGACAGATTGCACCGGTTTATTCTATATCTGCAGGACTTGATTATCCGGGGGTAGGACCGGAACACTCATATCTTAAAGATATAAAGAGAGCGGAGTATGTACCGGTTACAGATAAGGAAGCGGTGGAGGCTTTTGAATATCTTTCAAGGATAGAAGGGATTATTCCTGCTGTAGAAAGTGCTCATGCCGTAGCTTATGCAATGAAGCTGGCTCCCACTATGGATAAGGATAAAATTATGGTCATTAACCTGTCAGGCAGAGGAGACAAGGATGTGGCTGCGATAGCAAGGTATAAGGGGGAAGATATTTATGAATAGGATTGAAAGAGCATTTTCAAATGGAAAGGCATTTATTCCGTTTATTACAGCGGGTGATCCCACGATTGAGGTGACAGAGAAGCTTGTTTATAAGCTGGCTGATGCCGGTGTGGATTTAATTGAATTGGGGATTCCTTTTTCCGACCCTGTGGCTGAGGGGTCTGTGATACAGGCAGCGGATGTCCGTGCTCTGTCTTCAGGAACTACAACGGATAAAATATTCGATATGGTAAAGAGGATTAGGATGACCTGCGATGTACCGATTGCATTTATGACTTATGTGAATCCTGTATTTTCCTACGGAGCCGATCGGTTTATGCGTAACTGTAAGGAAGCCGGGGTAGATGCAATAATTATACCTGATTTGCCCTATGAGGAAAGAGACGAGATCAGACCGTATTGCAATAAGCATGGTATTACATATATATCGATGATAGCACCAACCTCAAAGGAACGCATAGGCAATATCGTATCTGATGCGGAGGGATTTATCTATTGTGTGTCATCTCTTGGGGTAACCGGTGTAAGACAGAATATAGGTCTTGATTCTTTAGAGATGGTTCGCAGTGTAAAATCCGTAAAGAATATTCCCTGTGCAATCGGATTTGGCATATCTACGCCCGAACAGGCAAGGGCTATGGCGGAAATATCCGACGGGGTAATAGTAGGAAGTGCCATAGTTAGGATAATAGAGAGGCACGGTAATGAGTGTATAGAACCTGTAATAGATTATGTAAAATCTATGCTTGCAGCTAGTAAGGATAAATCATAAAATATATATGAAGAGGGGACAGTATAATGATTAAAAATATAATGAAGAAATTAACGGTTAAGGAAGATTTGACATCAGAGGAAGCATATAATCTAATTGTAGCGATAAAAAATGACGATATAAATGAAGCACAGATAGCCGGATTCTTAGTGGCATTACTGATGAAGGGACCAACCTTAACTGAAATTACAGCGATTGCAAAAGCCATGAGGGATAACTGTATCAGAATCAATCCAAATGTCAGTGAAGAGCTGATGGATACATGCGGAACAGGCGGAGGTTTAAGTACATTTAATATTTCCACAGCAGTTGCCCTTGTTGCGGCCGCGGCAGGAATCCCTGTGGCAAAGCACGGCAGCAGATCGATATCCAGTCTTTCAGGCAGTGCAGATGTGTTGGAAGCTCTTGGCGTACAGATTAATCAGACACCTAGGGGAGTTGAAAAGCAGATTGAGGAAGTGGGAATCGCTTTCCTATATGCACCCCTGTTTCATCCGGTTATGGGAAAGGTGCTTTTGCCCGAAAGAGACCTTGGAATCAAAACCATCTTCTATACTATTATCGGACCTTTGATTAATCCGTCGAAAGCATCCAGACATGTACTGGGAGTATATCGTTTGGAGCTGGTAGAGACAGTGGCCAGTGTTGCTAAAGAAGTAGGTTATACAAGAGCACTAATCGTACATGGAATGGATGGGATGGATGAGATTTCTCTCTTGGGAAAAACAAGAATAAACGAAATAAATAACGGCAATATTACAAGCTATGAAATTGCACCGGAAGATTTCGGACTGGAAAGATGCAGATTAGAGGATATTGCCACAGGAACTCCGCAGGCAAATGCGGTTATGATCAGAGATGTTTTTTCCGGGAAGGATAAGGGAGCCCGCCACAATGCGGTTGTGCTTAATGCAGCAGGAGCACTCATGATAGGAGGCAAGGCGTCATCATTTAAAGAAGGTATCAAGCTGGCA
>DUQV01000049.1 GCA_012837605.1 Clostridiales bacterium
GACTTCTCTAAGGTATTTAGCGGAGTCTTGTGTATACTTATTAAACTCAAGGAGTGAAAACGTCAATGGATAGAAACAGGATGCATCCGGTCAAGGTTGGTAATAACGTTAGAATGAGTTACTCCAAACAGAAGGAAGTATTGGAGATGCCAAATCTAATTGAAGTTCAGAAGAATTCCTATCAATGGTTTCTTAATGAAGGACTTAAAGAAGTGTTTGATGATATATCTCCAATATCGGATTATGGCGGACACTTGAGTCTGGAATTTGTAGACTTTGAATTATGTAAGGATGATATTAAATATACAATCGAAGAGTGCAAGGAAAGAGATGCAACCTATGCAGCTCCTCTAAAGGTTAAGGTTAGGCTGCATAACAAAGAGAATAACGAAATCAATGAACATGATATATTCATGGGTGATTTTCCGCTTATGACAGAAACCGGTACCTTTATCATAAACGGAGCTGAAAGAGTTATTGTAAGTCAATTAGTACGTTCCCCCGGAATCTATTATGCAGTTGATCATGATAAAATAGGTAAGAAATTATTTTCTGCAACTGTAATACCCAACAGAGGTGCATGGTTGGAATATGAGACCGATTCTAACGATGTTTTTTATGTAAGGGTAGACCGTAACAGAAAGGTTCCTATCACTACATTTATCAGAGCATTAGGATATGGAACAAATGAAGAAATAAAGCAGTTGTTTGGTGAAGAGCCTAAGATACTTGCCAGTCTTGCTAAAGACCCCAGTACAGCAAAGGATCCATCCGGAAATTATCAGGATGGTTTATTAGAGTTATACAAAAAACTTCGTCCCGGAGAGCCGCTTGCTGTAGAGAATGCGGAGTCATTACTCCATAGTATGTTCTTTGACCCCAGAAGATATGATCTTGCTAAGGTCGGTCGTTATAAATTCAATAAAAAATTGGCATATCGCAATCGTATAGTTGGTTTGGAATTGGCAGAGGATGTTGTTTCTAAATCGACAGGAGAGATAATTGCCAAGGCCGGAACTATAGTCACAGATGAAACAGCACTTCTTATACAGGACGAGGCCATACCTTCGGTTTTGATACGGACTGAGGAGAGAAATGTTAAGGTTATTTCCAATATGATGGTTAACCTTTCTTATTATGTTCCCGAAATCAGCGTAGCTGAGAAAAAATCCATGGGTGTTAATGAGAATGTATATTATCCTGTTTTAAAAAAGATTTTAGAGGATAATACTTCAATAGATGACATCAAAGAAGCGATAAAAAAGAGTGTTAGTGAGCTTGTACCAAAGCATATTACTAAGGAAGACATTATTGCTTCTATTAATTATAATATTTGTCTGGAGTATGATATAGGCAACTGGGATGATATTGATCATCTTGGTAACAGAAGAATCCGTGCAGTCGGCGAGCTGTTACAAAATCAATATCGCATAGGCTTATCTAGGATGGAGCGTGTGGTAAGAGAGAGAATGACTACACAGGATTTAGAGGGTATCAGTCCTCAATCCTTAATTAATATTAAACCTGTTACGGCGGCTGTCAAGGAATTCTTCGGAAGCTCCCAGCTGTCACAGTTTATGGATCAGCATAATCCGCTGGGTGAGTTGACCCACAAGAGACGTCTTTCGGCTCTTGGGCCGGGAGGACTTTCCCGTGACAGAGCAGGCTTTGAGGTTCGTGACGTACATTATTCTCATTATGGAAGGATGTGCCCGGTTGAAACACCGGAAGGTCCGAATATCGGTTTGATAAACTCCCTTGCTACATATGCAAGGATTAATGAATATGGATTTATTGAAGCTCCTTATCGCGTAGTTGACAAGGCAGACCCTGAAAATCCCAAGGTTACGGATGAGGTTATCTATCTTACAGCTGATGAAGAGGACAGATATGTAGTTGCACAGGCGAATGCAGAGCTTGATGAGAACGGATATTTTGTTACTAACACCGTTTCGGGTCGTTATAAGGAAGAGACGTCACAATATGAGAAGCAAAAGGTTGATTTAATGGACGTATCTCCTAAGATGGTATTCTCTGTGGCTACTGCTTTGATACCATTTTTGGAGAATGACGATGCTAACCGTGCACTTATGGGTGCCAACATGCAGCGTCAGGCGGTTCCTCTGCTTGTAACAGAGGCTCCTGTTGTCGGTACCGGTATTGAAGCCAAGGCGGCCATAGACTCAGGTGTATGTGTGCTGGCTAATAAGGGAGGCATTGTAGAAAGAGTAACAGCAAAGGATATTGTTGTCAGACAGGATGACGGTTCAAAATATACCTACCGTTTGATTAAGTTTGCTAAGAGCAACCAAGGAACCTGTATTAATCAGAGACCGGTTGTAAAGACAGGTGACAGAATAGAGGAAGGTCAGGTAATAGCAGACGGTCCATCCACATGTAACGGAGAATTGGCTCTTGGTAAGAATCCTTTGATTGGATTTATGACATGGGAAGGATATAACTACGAGGACGCTGTATTAATCAGCGAACGTCTTGTTCATGAGGATATATACACCTCAATTCATATAGAAGAATATGAGGCAGAAGCAAGAGATACCAAACTTGGACCCGAAGAAATCACAAGAGATGTACCGGGTGTAGGTGATGATGCATTAAAGGATCTTGATGAAAGAGGAATAATCCGTATCGGTGCTGAGGTACGGGCAGGTGATATTCTTGTAGGTAAGGTTACTCCTAAGGGAGAAACCGAGCTTACTGCAGAAGAACGTCTTCTGCGGGCAATATTTGGTGAAAAGGCAAGAGAGGTTAGAGATACATCTCTTAGAGTTCCCCATGGTGAATATGGCATTGTTGTAGATGCCAAGGTATTTACCAGAGAGAACGGTGATGAATTATCGCCCGGTGTGAATGAAACTGTTCGTGTATATATAGCACAGAAAAGAAAGATACAGGTTGGGGACAAGATGGCCGGTCGTCATGGTAATAAGGGTGTTGTATCCCGTGTATTACCTGTTGAAGATATGCCTTTCCTACCTAACGGCAGACCTTTGGATATTGTGTTAAATCCTTTGGGCGTACCTTCCCGTATGAATATCGGACAGGTACTTGAGATTCATCTGTCCTTAGCTGCTAAAGTACTTGGTATAGACATATCCACTCCGGTATTTGACGGAGCTAACGAATTTGACATTATGGATACTTTGGAGATTGCAAATGATTATGCCAACTGCGAGTGGAAAGAGTTTGAGGCAAAATATAAAAAGATCTTGGATGCTTCCTTATTAGAATATTTGAAGGAGCATCATGGAGACATTGATGAGTGGAAAGGTGTTCCAATTAATAAAGACGGAAAGATAATGCTTCGTGACGGAAGAACAGGTGAATATTTTGATCAGCCTGTAACTGTTGGTTTCATGCATTACATGAAGCTTCATCATCTGGTTGATGATAAGATACATGCCCGTTCCACCGGTCCATATTCATTAGTTACTCAACAGCCCTTAGGCGGTAAAGCACAGTTTGGCGGACAAAGATTTGGTGAGATGGAGGTTTGGGCACTGGAAGCATATGGTGCTGCTTATATTCTTCAAGAAATTCTGACAGTAAAATCCGATGATGTTACCGGTCGTGTTAAAACCTACGAGGCAATTATTAAGGGTGAAAATATCAGTGAACCCGGTATCCCTGAGTCCTTTAAGGTTCTTTTAAAGGAACTGCAGTCATTAGCACTGGATGTCACAGTTCTTGATGAATACGGTAATGAGGTTAAATTGACAGAGAGTGTTGATCACGGTGATTCAGATATGACTCAATTAATCGAAGGTGAGAACAACTTCAGATATGATGAGGGTTATGAAGACGCCGGCTACACTGAGACAAGTGGTGATGGGTATGACAGTGAGATATTTGATATCTACGAAGAGGATTCGGAAGACATAGAAGATAGTGTCGATGATATCTATGATGACGAATACTCAGATGACCCTGAAGACGAAATTTAACGAAGGGAGAGCCAAATAATGCCTGGAATGATGTATAGAAATGAGCAGGAGATATCCTATGATGCAATTAAGATTGGGCTTGCTTCACCTGAAAAAATAAGAGAGTGGTCAAGGGGAGAGGTTAGAAAACCCGAGACTATAAACTATAGAACCTTAAAGCCTGAAAAAGACGGATTGTTTTGCGAAAGAATTTTTGGTCCAAGCAAAGACTGGGAATGTCATTGCGGAAAATACAAAAAGATCAGATATAAGGGTGTAGTATGTGACCGCTGTGGCGTAGAGGTTACTAAGGCTAGTGTTCGCCGTGAAAGAATGGGTCATATTGAATTGGCAGCACCGGTGTCCCATATATGGTATTTTAAAGGAATACCAAGCAGGATGGGATTACTTCTTGATCTATCACCCAGAACATTGGAGAAAGTTCTTTACTTTGCTTCTTATATAGTATTAGATAAAGGAACTACCGATCTACAATACAAGCAGGTTCTTAACGAAAAGGAAAAGCAAGAAGCTATTGAGACCTATGGATCGAACAGCTTCCGTCTTGGTATGGGAGCCGAAGCAATTCAAGAGCTTCTTAAGGCTATTGATTTGGAAAAGGAATCTCAGGATCTTAAAAGGGCGCTAAAGGATTCCACAGGTCAAAAGCGTGCAAGGATTATCAAACGCTTGGAGGTTGTTGAAGCTTTTCGTGAATCAGGCAATAAACCGGAATGGTTGATTCTAACTGTTATTCCGGTTATTCCTCCGGATCTGCGTCCTATGGTACAGCTTGACGGCGGACGTTTTGCCACATCTGATATGAATGATCTGTACCGCAGAATAATAAATCGTAATAATCGTTTAAAGAGGCTTCTTGAGCTTGGAGCTCCTGATATTATAGTGCGCAACGAGAAGAGAATGCTGCAGGAAGCTGTGGATGCATTAATAGATAATGGCAGAAGGGGAAGACCTGTAACAGGACCCGGAAACCGCCCATTAAAGTCGCTATCGGATATGCTTAAGGGTAAACAGGGACGCTTCCGTCAAAACCTTCTGGGTAAACGAGTTGACTACTCAGGTCGTTCGGTTATAGTTGTTGGTCCTGAATTAAAGATATATCAGTGTGGACTTCCTAAGGAAATGGCTATAGAGCTGTTTAAGCCATTCGTTATGAAGGAATTGGTAGGCAGAGGAACTGCTCACAATATAAAATCAGCTAAGAAGATGGTAGAAAGACTTCAGCCTGAGGTTTGGGATGTGCTCGAGGATGTTATTAAAGAGCATCCGGTTATGCTAAACCGTGCTCCTACTCTTCACAGACTTGGTATTCAGGCTTTTGAACCGGTACTCGTTGAAGGTAAAGCCATTAAGCTTCATCCTTTGGTATGTACGGCATACAATGCGGACTTTGACGGCGATCAAATGGCTGTACATTTGCCTTTGTCGGTTGAAGCTCAGGCAGAATGCAGATTCCTTCTACTTTCGCCTAACAACCTGCTAAAACCGTCAGATGGTGCACCTGTTACCGTACCTTCACAGGATATGGTTTTGGGTATTTATTATCTGACTATTGAAAAAGAGAATGATACAGGAATAATTCAGTCATTTAAAAATGTAAGTGAAGCAATTCTTGCACATGAAAATAAGCTTATCACACTCCATGAGCCTATCAGAGTAAGAATGACGGGAATAAATAATGAAGGAGTGGAAGAATCCAAATTAGTTACTTCTACTTTGGGGCGCTTTATTTTCAATGAGATTATTCCTCAGGATCTTGGATTTGTAGACAGGAGTAAGCCGGAGAACTTTTTAGAGCTTGAGGTGAATTTTACTGTAGGAAAGAAGCAGTTAAAGCCTATACTTGAAAGATGTATAAATCTTCATGGTGCAACTCAGACAGCGGAGCTTCTGGATGCGGTGAAGGCATTAGGCTACAAATATGCTACACAGGCAGCATTTACCGTATCTATATCAGATATGAAGGTACCTGATGAGAAGAAGCAGATAATTGCTGATGCAGAGAATACCATTGAAAATATTTCAAGAGAATACAAACGTGGCAGAATGACCGAAGAGGAAAGGTATAATACTGTTATTGAAACGTGGAAGGAAGCAGACAGGATACTGACTGATACGCTTCTGGCCGGATTAGACAGCTTTAATAATATTAAGATGATGTCAGACTCCGGTGCCCGTGGTTCTGACAAGCAGATTAAGCAGCTTGCAGGTATGCGTGGATTGATGGCTGACACATCGGGACGCACTATAGAGCTTCCGATCAAATCCAACCTTCGTGAAGGACTCGACGTTTTGGAATACTTTATATCAGCTCACGGAGCAAGAAAAGGATTGTCTGATACAGCACTTCGAACAGCCGACTCAGGATATCTGACACGTCGTCTTGTAGACGTGGCTCAGGATTTAATTATCCGTGAAGTAGATTGCTGTGAACATGAAGATGAAATAGTGGGTATGTGGGTAAAAGCCTTCATGGACGGCAAGGAAGTCATCGAAGGGCTGGATGAAAGAATTATCGGAAGAAACGCATGTGAGACTATAACAGATGCCGAAGGAAATGTTATAGTTAAAGCAAATCACATGATTACGTCAAGACGTGCTGCTAAGATAATAGAAGCCGGTATAGATAAAGTTAAGATAAGAACCATATTAACATGTAAATCACGTATCGGTGTATGTGCAAAATGCTACGGTGCCAACATGGCTACAGGAGAGTCCGTTCAGGTAGGCGAAGCAGTTGGTATTATTGCGGCACAATCCATCGGTGAACCCGGAACACAGTTAACCATGCGTACATTCCATACAGGTGGTGTGGCCGGTGATGATATTACACAGGGTCTTCCTCGTGTTGAGGAGCTGTTTGAAGCCAGAAAGCCGAAAGGACTTGCTATTATTTCGGAATTTGGCGGTACAGTAACGATTAAGGACACGAAGAAGAAGAGAGAAGTAATTGTAACAAATAATGAAACCATGGAATCAAAAGCATACCTCATTCCTTACGGCTCAAGAATAAAGGTTTCGGATGGAGATGTTATTGAAGCCGGTGATGAGCTTACCGAGGGTAGTGTAAATCCTCATGATATCCTTAAGATCAAAGGCGTTCGCGCCGTTCAGGATTATATGATACAAGAGGTACAAAGAGTATATCGCCTGCAGGGTGTTGAAATTAATGACAAACATATTGAGGTTATTGTTCGTCAGATGCTGAAAAAAGTCAGAATTGAGTCAAACGGCGATACCCGCTTCCTGCCGGGCGCCTTAGTAGACTATATGGACTTTAATGATGAGAATGAAGCTATGATTGAACAAGGGCTTGAGCCTGCCGAGGGCAAACGGGTCATGCTTGGTATTACAAAGGCATCTTTAGCGACAAACTCATTCCTGTCTGCAGCATCATTCCAAGAGACAACCAAGGTATTAACCGAGGCTGCGATAAAGGGCAAGGTAGACCCTCTAATAGGACTTAAGGAAAATGTTATTATCGGTAAGCTGATACCTGCAGGAACCGGTATGAAGAGATACCGCAATGTTAAATTGGATACAGAGCTTCAAGATGAGTACATGATTGATGATATGTATGGCGAAGGCAGCTATTCTGATGATTTTGATACCTTTGAGTATCCGGAAGGATATAACGAAGAACAATATTATGAAGAAGGCTATGAAGGTTATCAGGATGAGTACCAAAGCTATGAAGACAGCGGAGACTATCAGGACGGTTACAATGATGAAGGGTATTATCAGGAAGGATATGAACAGGAAGACTATTACCAAGAAGGTTATGACGGTATGAATGAAGATGATGATACCTTCGATCAAAGTGACAATTATGAAGCCGAGGACGGTATTCCTGAGGTCGTACACCATGAAGGAAGTGACGACAACAATGCCTATGATGAGGAAACTCAAAATGACGGTAATTGGACAGAGACAGAATTTAATTTGCAGGGCATAGATGAAGATGACTACAGTGATGATGTATAAGTTTTTAATAAATAAGCTTGACTAAAGAAAGAGGAGCGATGGGGGTTCGACCTCATAGCTCCTTTTCTAAGATTAATAAGGGTTAAGAAGATACTGTAATTTAGTATCATGGGAGGTAGTATGAAATATTTAGAAGAGTACAAAAAATGGTTGAGTGATCCTTATTTTGATGAGGATACCAGGAAGGAACTGGAAGACATAAAGGATAACGACAAAGAAATAAAGGAAAGGTTCTTCAAAGATCTTGAATTTGGTACAGGTGGTCTAAGGGGTATACTGGGAGCCGGTATTAACCGTATGAACATCTATACTGTCAGAAGAGCCACACAGGGACTTGCCAATTACATAATTAAGCAAAATGGGCAAGACAAAGGAGTAGCAATAGCTTATGATTCAAGGAGAATGTCCCCTCAGTTTGCTCTGCAGGCTGCCTTATGTTTAGCAGCTAACAATATTAATGCTTATTTATTCGATTCTCTAAGACCAACTCCTGAGTTATCCTTTGCAGTCAGAGAGCTTGGTTGTATAGCCGGTATCGTTATTACAGCAAGTCATAATCCGCCTGAATATAATGGATATAAGGTGTACTGGGAGGATGGAGCACAGATTACGTATCCTAAGGACGTGGAAATAATACATGAAGTTAATACTATTAAGGATTTATCAGAAGTAAAGACCATATCACAGGAAGAAGCTGTTAATAAGGGACTTCTTCGTATTGTAGGAAAAGATATAGATGACAAATATATAGAATGCTTAAAAAAGCTGGTTATTAATCCGGTAAATAGCGAAGGAAGAAATATTAATATAGTATATACTCCTCTTAATGGAACAGGTAATATGCCGGTGCGCAGAATCCTAAAAGAGTTGGGCTTTAAGAATGTATATATTGTACCCGAGCAGGAAAACCCGGATTCTGAATTTACCACTGTGGGATATCCCAATCCGGAGGATCCTTCAGTATTTGAGCTTGCCAAAGAATTGGCAGAGGAAGTAAATGGAGACATAATTCTTGCAACAGATCCCGATGCTGACCGTTTAGGAGTTCAGGTAAGAGATAAAAACGGTGAATTTGTACTATTCAACGGCAATATGACAGGAGCCTTAATCGCAGAGTATATATTCTCACAAAAGGCAAGGAAGGGATTACTGCCTAAGAATTCCGCATTGATAAAGACTATTGTAACCGGTAATTTGTCTAAAAGAATAGCTGAGGAATATAATGCCACGCTTATAGAGGTCTTAACGGGATTCAAGTATATAGGTGAGCAGATTAAGCTGTTTGAAGAGACAGGTTCCAATGAATTTATGTTTGGCTATGAGGAAAGCTATGGCTACCTGATAGGAACCCATTCCAGAGATAAGGATGCCATTGCCTCGGCCATGATTTTATGCGAGGCAGCAGCATATTATAAATCACAAGGTATAAGCTTGTACGAACAGATGGATAACATATATAAGAAATACGGCTATTTTAAGGAAAAGACAGTATCTGTTACTTTAAAGGGAATTGAGGGAATGGAGAAAATAAAGGATATAATGGAAGGATACCGTAAGAATCCTCCCAAAGCCATTGGTGATTACCGGGTTCTAAGATACAGAGATTATTTGGCAGAAACAATTACGGATAATAAGTCCGGAAAAGTGATGCCAACCGGACTTATAAAGGCAGATGTTCTTTATTATGAGATGAATGATGATGCTTGGTGTGCAATCAGACCTTCAGGAACTGAGCCTAAGATTAAGTTCTATTTTGGTGTTAGAGGAATAAGCAGGGATGATGCGGAAGATAAGCTGAGTTGTCTGATGAATGATGAGGTATTCAAAATCAAATAACTGTTCTGCCGGCTAAATATAGGCAAAGAGATTTAAAAGCCTTATGCTGTTTAAACGAGGTTAGTAAAGTTTATAAAAAACATCAGTGGAATTATCCACTGATGTTTTTGCCTTTTATTTATGATTTAGATCAGCTTCTGACCACAGTTAGGACAGAAATTAGCATCGCCGGTTTTCTGACCGCAGTTAGGACAGAAATTTGGCTTTGACCCGGTGGGCTGACCGGATGCACTCGCATCAGTTTGATTGTTCATATTCTGCATCATTTGGTTAGCTACATTCATTCCCATCATCATGCCTGCCATATCTGCAGCAGTTCCACCGCCCTTAACCTTACCTGAAGCGATGCCGTCAGTCATCTCTATCTGCTGATAACGACCTAAATCTCCAACCATGCTGTGAGAGGCATTCTTGTTGATCATCTTCTGGATTTCTTCCGGATAATTAAAGCTCATAATGTTAAATCCGGTTACGGACAGACCGCTGTCAAACAACTGCATACCAAGATCTGTTTTAATTCCTTCAGCAATTTCAAAAGAATTTGCCTGGAGATTAAACATATCCTTACCTTCCTTAGAGATCCATTTCATAAGCAGTTGATCAAGAACTGCCCGAATACGGAGTCTTACGTCCTCAACGAAATAACTTTGCCTGATACCGGCTATCTTATCAATAAGCTTTACATAGTCGGTAACCTTAAAGGTAACTGTCCCGTTAGCACGGATTGGCATACCTCCCGGCAATGACGGTGCAGGAATGTTTATTGCGTTTTGTGTTCCCCATTTTGTTATAAATTCTTTGGTGTTTACAAACAGAACCTCTGCACGCATCCCACTGTTGAATCCGAATTTGAAACCTTTTAATGTGGATAAAAAGGGTATAATTTGTGATTCTATATCATAATCTCCCTCGTCCTTAAAGATGCCTTCAATTTTTCCGTTATATAGGAATATGGCGTCTTGACCGGGTCGGATTATCAGTCTGCTGCCCTTTTTTATTTCCTTATTGCTCCATTTGTAGAAAATCATATCATCGCGAAATTCATCCCACTCCACGACATTTGCAAATTGTTTTGAAAATAATCCCATATAGTACCTCCCATATATATTATTATAAAAGATTTAATAAACCTGTATGCCTGCTGTTAAACCCTGCTTATAGCAAGCTTTGCTACCTACTCTATAGTTCGTAATTACCGGCTAGGGATACTAAAGCTTTCTGCCACCGGAGCTGTGAGAACGTCCCCCGCCTGATACGCCGCCTCTAAAGCCTCCGGCATTAAAGCCGCCTCTTCTTCCGCTGCCTCCTCCTGAGGATGAGGTGTCTTGGGGCTTTCTCCATCTGATTACAGATGACTTGATATATTGATCTCTTCTTCCTATAAGACCTCCACGGCTTCTGTCCAGATAATCTTTTGCACCTGCGGTCATCCTTCCGCTTGAGTGGTATGCCATGATTCCAACAACGATTCCTCCTACTGCAAATGCTGCAATCAGTTGAAACCAGAAGTTAAACAGCAGGTTATTCTTAAGATCCTCTCTACGATAATGCCCATCATAATCATATTCATGATAGGTGTATTTGTGTTCCGGTTCATTATCATATGGGATACTGTTATAGTTGTCATAGACATAATCATGATCATAGTTCAGTTCGGATTCATCTGCCATATAATCCGCCGACATCCTGATATATGTCTTAAATGCATCGTAATAATAACCGCCTCTTAAGTAATCTGCAACATTATCGAATATTATGTCAATTCTTTTAGAGTGAATATACGTTTCTGCCAGACCATATCCTTCCATAAATATCTCATTGTTATAAACATCATATAAAAAGTACACTCTGTCTTCGACCGGGAGCTGATCTTCAAAATCCTCTATATATTTTTCGGGATAGGTGGCATTCTTATCATTATGGGTTAGAATATAGATTTCAATACCTGCCTTTTCACCATAATCATGACACATAGATTCAAGCTCTTCTATCTCATATATATTCAGAAGTTCTGCTTCATCATATACACGTCTGTCACTGCTATCTACTTTGGTAGTAGTGTTTTCGGCTGATGAAGCATATGCAACTGTATAATTATCGATTAGATTATGATTTATTGAGACATTAATTATAGTCAGTAGTAACGAAAAGCATAGGAGGGATATTGAGTGTCCTGCAATTTTTTTTAATATATTTCTTTTTGTTGCTACCAAAAGAATTCACCTCCCAATATTAGCGTTACTATACGAAACAGAAGAAAGCTTCCGCCTGATATTCCGAAGAACCAAGCGGCAACCTTACCGTAACTTATGGGTGGTTTACCTACAATTTTACCGGTCTGACCATTCATTGCAAATGTATGCTCGGCTTGCTTATAATCGTAACAAACCATCCAAACCGGCAGTAAGGAGTAATCGGAACGTTTCTTTCTGACAGATATATTCTTTCTGTTAATATGTACGCTTGAATAACCTGCTATGGTGGATTTTATATAAGATTCTACATATGACTGTACCCGATTTTTTACCCGAGGCAGCAGCTCATCATCATTGTAATCGTATTTTTCAGCTATATAGCCTGCCAGATAAGGCATTTTAAAATTCTTAAGATTTTGATAGGAATAAGGCTCTAACTTATCCATCAGAGTATCGTCCATTTTCTTAGAGGCGTCACAGGGTACTTTAAGATAATCCAAATCCACCTTGCGATAGACATGGTAGTATTTTGTTTCTTTATACACCCAGTCACCTTTGGTATAGGTTCTGACTCTTGTGCATGTTGCCTCGACCTCTCCTTTTCCGTTAAGGTCATATAACCAAAATGGCACATATAAGCCTGTAATATCCTTAATTCTATCAGCGACTCTAAAGTCACTTGGAGTAAGAAGCCCTTTTCTGCACCATTTCTTAAATGCTTCCTGAGCCTGAGCCTTACTGATAGAAAACGGAATAATACAATCAGGAGCCAGATTCCCACTCAGCCGGTCGCTGATGACAATTCCTGCTCCACAGAAACTGCATTTTGTTGCAGTTGTCTGTGTATCGGTCAATAATACAGCACCACAGTTCCTGCAGTTATATTCAGTAACCTCGCCTTCCCTAAAGGTTTCATGATAGGTTGGTTCATCTTCATCCGATGAATCCTCATAATCATAGTCATAAGCACTTTCCAAGGCTCTTTTATCGTCCTCATCCATATCATATGATACCTGAGCATTATCGGGAGTATCGGGAAGACCGGCAATATTTTCTATGCTGTCCTTCCGGGAGCAGCTGTCGCACTTAAGCATTCCTGAAGCCGTATCAAATGCCATATCCGACCCGCAGTTAGGACATTTATAATGTGTTACCACGTAGTGTTACCTCCCTTATATATAATAACCTGTTGGAGCTGCTGAAAAAATGTCCGCAATTTAAGATGTCAATCTTCTTGTCGGCGGACACTTTTAGTACAAAGTTATAAATAGTATTCATTTTGCCCGGTATTCAGTGAGCAAGTATGTTTAAGATGTACTTGGATATCAGCTTAGATGATATCATCCTGATTTTTACCGGATGACAGACTTGCTTTAAGTGCTGCAAGCTCATCTTCTACGGAGATATCGGCAGTATATTTCTTCGTAAGCTCATCAATGGACTGATCTCCGGATGAACGGTTTAACTCAGCCATGGCATTTGCCTTATCAAGAGCCTTATCAGCCATATCCTCATATTTCTTAAAGCTGGCAA
>DUQV01000050.1 GCA_012837605.1 Clostridiales bacterium
AGTCCGGTATAAATTTTAATGAATACCTGCAAACAGAGAATACAAAAGCATATACCAATAAGAGTACTCTAGCATCAAGTGGCTGTTCTCCCGTTAAATCTTCCTCATATTAGATATGTCAGGGATGCTTGCTTCCATTGACTTTGATCCGGAGAGTGCCCTGAGAACTTTTCAAAACTCATTTTCAAAGGTTCTTAAAGACAATAACATTCAACTGTCGGAGCCTGCCAGTCTGCAATGCGGCACGGACGGACACATATATGTTACAAATAATACACTCGAAAAAGAAAAAATTGAAGAATTATTTAAAAATAATCATACCTTTTCAACCAAAATAGTCAGGATGTGTTTTCTATGCTTGTTTATCAGGGCGAAGACGGTTCTCTTAATGTAGAACCCTCGATGCAGATAAAAATATTAAATAATGAATGTAACAATAATTATTAACTTTTTATTTTTTACTGTACATTTGATTTAATACATATTATAATGACCTTATCACATAGTAATAAAAACCACATAACAGGGTTTTAACATATCAAAACATAGAAATGTAGATTATATCCACTACAAGATATATGTAGGTCATAGAAATAACAGATTTGGAGGTAAATATGAAATATAAGATATTAGTAGACAGTTGTACAGATCTTCCCGTAGAGTTTAGGAAAGATGAACGTTTTAAGATTATTCCTTTATCCCTGATGGTTGATGATAAGGTGTTTGTGGATAACGGTGAATTTGACCAGAAGGAATTCTTGAAGATTATGAAGGAAAGTCAAAATGGCCCAAAATCAGCATGTCCTTCTCCGGAGGATTATTTGAAGGAATTTGATGACGAGAGTGATACTTTTGTTATCACTATATCTTCTGAGTTGAGCGGTTCGTATAACAGTGCAGAGCTTGCTAAGAGACTGTATCTTGATGAGCATTCGATGAAAAACATTGAGGTTTTTGATTCTAAAAGTGCATCGGTGGGACAGACATTGATTGCTTTAAAAATAAGGGAGCTTATCAGTGAGGGGCATTTGTTTGATGATATTGTACAAAAGATTAAGACCTTCCGTTCTGAGATGAAGACAAAATTTGTCCTTGAGAGTCTGGATAATCTGAAAAAGAGCGGCAGACTAAGCCACCTGAAGGCGTTTATTGCCAATGCATTGAATATAAAGCCTATTATGGGAGGTACTCCGGAGGGAACAATAACAAAGCTGGATCAGGCTAGGGGAATAAAGAAGGCACTGATATCCATGGCTAATATTATTGAGAGAGATGTTATTAAGCCTAATGAGAAGATTCTGGCTATCGCCCATTGCAACTGTATAGAAAGAGCTAATTTTATTAAAGATGAGATTCTTAAGAGAGTTCCGTTCAAGGATTATTTTATAGTTGATACGGCAGGAGTAAGTACTATGTATGCCAACGAAGGCGGAATTATAGTTGCATATTGATACTTTAAAAGAAACACTGAAAATCAGAACAGTGCTGAAATTATAGAACACCATTGTAATCAGGAACAGTGTTGAAATCATAGAACAGTATTGTAATCATAGAACAGCGTTAAAATGATAGAGCAGCATTGTAATATTAGAATAGTGTGAAATACCGTAATAGAGCTGATATGCCGTGAATCATATCATGGTTTTATATTAAGACATCGTGTATTATTGCCCGATGTCTATTATATTGCAGGAGCATTAGATACCGTCTGTAAAGTTACGGTAAAAAGTTACGCAAGGTAAAAGAAAAAATGCGGGTTGACTTTTATAAACTTTTGTAAGATAATATTTATTGCGGTTCGCATACAAGAACCGTATATCGAGGCGTGGCTCAGTTTGGTAGAGCGCTGCGTTCGGGACGCAGAGGCCGTGGGTTCGAATCCCGTCGCCTCGATTAATAATATTTATGGGAAACCTTGGGATTGCTGGGTTTCCTTTTTTTGATCCTATTGTCTGTTTACGGCAGTACTATATCTTCAGCTTCTTTTCTTAAGGCGGCCTCATTCATGCAGTATTCAGAACATTTATCATAGCCGTACTCCTTTGCCTTGATAATCATTTCTGATACGATAGAATCATACTCCTCATCGGTTTCAGCATAGATGGCTTTCCAATAATAATCTTTGATATTTTTATTACATGCCAGTCCTAATTCTGTAAAATAATGTTTTCCGTTCTCATCAAAATCCCAAGTGACACCTCTAGGACCATACTCAGAATCCAATCTGCCTTCAGGAGTGGTTAACCATTATATACCAATATATTACATTACCTTTAATAAAATAACAAGCAGTATATGTAAATTTTATTTTATCCGGTATTTTTTGCGGTAAAGACTGGGGGTTATCTTATCAAAGTTCCGGCTAAAACGAGAATAGTTAAGACCAACCATATGACAGGCAGTTGGCACATTTATAGAATTATTTAAAAAATATCAAAGAAATTGCTTGTTAATTAATTTAATTAATTTATTATAAAATAGTAGCAGTATAAGTAAAAATATGATAGAATACATTTAATAAGGAGGAGATTATGTCTAATCCATTTTTACCAAAGTGGGAATATATTCCCGATGGTGAACCGAGAGTATTCAATAACAGAGTGTATGTGTATGGTTCACATGACAGAGTTGCATCAGAGGATTTTTGTGATTTTAAACTTAAGGTATGGTCAGCATCTGTTGATAATCTGAATGAATGGATATGTCATGGAGATGCATTTCATACACGGTCCGATAAGGATCATCCTTCCGATACGGACTGGACAGATAGAGAGCTATATGCTCCCGATGTTGTAGAAAAGAATGGAAGATATTACTTATATGCATATATTCTTGGGTCTAAAGGCTGTGTAGCTGTCAGTGATCATCCTGAAGGACCATTTAGATTACTCTCTACATATAAAGTTCCTGAGATGACTCAGGAAAAGGATCTGCTTGAAGGAATATTCATTGATCCGGGCGTGCTGGTAGATGACGATGGTTCAGTGTACATTTATTGTGGATTTTTACATTCCTTTATGGCTGAGATTAATCCGTCAAATATGTATGAAATTATTGAAGGCTCTTATATAAGAGATATTATACCGGTGGAAGAACCCCATGAGTTCTTTGAAGCCTGTTCTCCGAGAAAAGTAGGTGATACATATTATTTGATATACTCGCCAAAATGCGGCAGCAGATTGGTATATGCTACTTCTAAGAGTCCGAGGGGACCATTTGAGTATAGGGGAGTTATTATCGATAACGGTATAGACTATCCGGGGGGCAACAATCATGGTTCTATATGCAAGATAAAAGATCAGTGGTATATCTTTTATCATAGAATGACGAATGATACAATTATGTCAAGACGTGCATGTGTTGAGAAAATTGATATACTTAGTGACGGTACTATTCCTGAGGTTGAGATGACCTCCTTAGGTTTTCAGGACAGCTTATCACCATATGAAGAGATACAAGCAGAAATAGCCTGCGTGTTAAAAGGCGGATGTTATATTACAGAAAAGAATGTAATGGAGAGACCTATAGTTAATATACGTGCCGGTGCTGTTATTGGCTACAAGTATTTTGATTTTGGACAGGATTATTCAGGTACCGGAATGAAATTGTTTATAAAAGTGAATGGTTGTGGACAAAAAGGTATTATACATGTAAAACTTGATAACGAGGATGCAGAGGATATAGGTCAGGGCGTAATTGATACGGATGATGGCATTATAGAGATCAGATTACCAAATGTAACTGGTCGTCATGCACTGTTCTTTATCTTTGAGACGGGCAGAACAAGCTGGATCAAGGATAGCTTTGAGGATAAGGAATTGTGTAGGATGATTAGCTTTACATTTTGTAAATAAAGTTAGTGTGTATTACATAATAAGGAGGAGTAAAATGAAGGCAAGAAAAAAATTATTCAAAATGCTGTTTGCAGTTGCACTGTCACTGTTATTCATTTCAGGTGGCAAAATAACCGTAAATGCAGAAGTAGCTGGTAGGGAGATGCTACAAATTAATGAAACTCTAAGTTTTACCGGGCTTGGGACACCGGGTTATACTTTCGAGAGCTCTATGCTGTCTAAGCAAGAGACTGTTGGAGTCATGGTATTTAACATTTCTATTGATTTGCCGACTGAAGGGGATCCAAGCTGGAACGATTGGTGCGGTGAAGCATTGGCTGTACGTGCAGGCGACACCACAAAATATTATGACTTTGGCGGTGCACAGGTAAGCTGGGGCGTAGATTTTGACGGAGACGAAAATGCTGATACCGGCGGTGTAGGTTCAGAAAGCTGGATTGGAACTGCAGCTAACGGTACATGTACAGTAGTAGTTCCTGTTAATGCGGCTGAATTTGCTATTGATTTTTATGACAATTGCTGGGAGAACGCAACAGATATTCCTCATTATACCATTAATAGTGCTACAGCAGTTTATGGTAGTGTTGAGGCAACCGAGCAGGTTGCTGTAGGTCAGGAGATAACCTTTACAGGTGCAGGAGATCCTGCTTATACATTCTCAAACTCCAATTTAAGTACCAGCGGCAATGTGGCAGCTGTTGCATTTAACATAAGCATTGCACTTCCTGCAGAGGGAGACCCTAGCTGGAATGATTGGTGCGGTCAGCTGGCAGCAGTAAAAGCAGGTGATACTGTAAAATACTATGATTTCGGTGGTGCACAGGTAGGCTGGGGCGTAGATATGGATGGAGACGATAATGCTGATACCGGCGGTGTAGGCACAGAAAGCTGGGTTGGAACTGCAGAAAATGGTTCATTATCAATAGTAGTTCCTGTTAATGCTGAGGAATTTACCATTAATCTGTATGATAATTGCTGGGAGAATGCAACAGATGTTACTCATCTTGTAATAAATAGTGCTACCGCAATATTTGGCAGTGTTGCCGGAGGAACAGAAGAACCTGTTGAGGAAACTCCTGAGGAAGTGGAAGTAGTGCCTGAGACTCCGGTATTTGATCCTAACGGAGTATATAAGGCATACTTAGGCATTCAAACTCAAAACTATATCTTCCGTAATGCTTGGGCAGATGAATCCTTTGGAGCTAACGGAACTTCATGGGAAAAAAACGATATTGGCAATAACTTTAACGGTTTGACCGGTTGGGACGGTGCGGATGCAGTTAAGTATGACGGAACATTTACGGATGTTGAGATTAAAGGCAACGGAACATATCGTGTAAGTCTTACAGACTTTGATTTTGGCGGCGACGAATCATTAAATCTGCTATTTTTGTCAACCGATATTCCTATTGAAGGTAACCATGTTTCCTTTACAAATGTTAAGGTTATATTGAACGGAAGTACAAAGTATACCTTTGAAAACGGTGTAATACCCGGAATTGATTCCAGAGATGACAAGGAATATTACGAGGTTCATTGTATCAACATTTGGAATACGGAGCAGCTTGGTGGAAAAGACGGTTTATTTGGCTATGTAATGCCGAATAAATCAGTAGAAATCGAGTTTACAGTAAGCGGATTTGCTTATGATAAGGTAGAAGAACCTGTAGAAGAACCGGTAGAGGAAGTAGTCGAAGAAGACAAAGAAGAGCCTGTAGAAGAGGTTGAAGATGAACCTGTTGAAACAGTGTCTGAAGATGTCGAAGAAGCTGCAGAAGATAAAGACACTAATTGGTTATTAATTGCCGGCATTGTTGTTGCAGTAATTGTGATAGCAGTTGTTGTAGTACTTGTAATTAAGAACAAGGGCAAGGAAAGCCAAGAGTAATGACATATCTTAATAGCTAAACTGTTGTTTAGTATGGACTTAATTTATAGTTGCAAAAATTGTCAGGGTGCTATAAGCGCCCTGGCAATGTATAATTTTATGACATTAATTACTTATAGAACAGTATAGACAGGAGATAGCAGGATGAAATATGTTAATCCGATTATACCGGGATTTTATCCGGATCCAAGTATATGCAAGTACAAGGATAAATACTATATGGTTCACAGCACATTTCAATATTTCCCGGGAGTTACTCTATTTGAAAGTAAGGACTTAATTAATTGGACACAGATAGGTCATGTACTGACAAGAGAAAGTCAGCTGCCACTTGAAAAAGCAGGACGCTCCGGAGGAATATTTGCACCTACTATCCGTTGTAATAACGGAAGATTTTATATGGTAACAACAAATGTATCTGCTTTTGGCAATTTCTATGTGTGGACTGATGACATATATGGTGAATGGTCAGAACCGATTATAGTAGACCAAGGCGGTATAGACCCATCGCTTTATTTTGAGGACGGTAAATGCTATTTCATGAGCAATGGAGTAGATGAAGAAGGACGAAGTGGTATTATTCAATGTGAGATAGATATCGAGACCGGTGAGAAATTAACTCCCGGAAGGTGTATATGGAATGGAACCGGAGGGAGATACCTTGAGGCCCCACATCTTTATAAAATAAACGGTGAATATTACATATTAGCTGCTGAGGGCGGTACTGAATACGGACATTTTGTAGTATGTGCAAAGGGTAGGACACCATACGGACCGTTTGTAAGTGCCCCAAATAATCCCATACTTACAAATCGCAATCTAGGAGGTTATGAGATTCAGGGCTGCGGACATGGCGATTTGGTGGAGGACGAAAATGGTAACTGGTGGATGGTTCACTTGGCATTTCGCCAAATTGGTCAATGGAATATGTTCCATATAACAGGAAGGGAGACTTGTCTTGTACCCATAGAGTTCGATAAGGACGGATGGCTTTTAGCAGGTTACAAAGGTACGACGCCTAAAGTGGTTGAGACAGATAAGCTTCCGGATAATCTGCAGCAGAAAAAAAGAAAGCTGTATGCCATTGAAAATACAAAAAAAGGCATAGAATGGTGCTTCATGCGTGCACCTGACACAAAAAAGTATAATTTCTCCGACGATACAATTGAATTATTAGGGACAGCAAAGAAGCTGAGTGATGATTATGATTCACCGACATTCACCTGTATTCGCCAGTGTGAGATGCACGGTAAAATCTCGTGCAGGGTGGCAGTGGAAGAACAGGAGGCCGGTATAACGCTATATATGGATAATATACATCATTATGATTTCTATATTAAAAGGACAGAAGAAGGAGCTTGTATTGAAAAGAGAATATGTATAGGCGATATTGCTTATGTTCAGGAAAGCAATCCATTAGATGACCGGGATATAGCTGAGGCTGTTTTAGCTATACATTTCACACCTACGAATTATTACTTTGAAGCAGAGTGTGATGGTAAGCGTTTTGATTTCGGAAGAAATCAGACCAAATATCTGTCCACTGAGGTTGCCGAAGGATTTACCGGAGTAATGATTGGACTCTATGCACAAAGTGAAGGTGGGGACTGTACTAAACCGGCGGTATTCAGTGAGTTTATATGTGAATTTTCCGATTCACAAGAAGAATAGATAATAGATAATTGAAGTAAAAACAGACATCCGACTCTTTGGCAGAGTAAGATGTCTGTTTACTTTTCAATCCGGAATTTTAGAAAAAAATCAATAAGCAAATGATTCTAATATATTCAAGACAGAACCGATGATTAAAGCACCTACTAAGAAATAGAATACAATTCCGATAAGCAGGAAGATCAGCATAGCACGGCAGTAATTCTTTTTGCTTGTTTTTGCACCTGAGCCAAAGCCCCATACGAACATCATAATGATGTTAACACATGGAATAGCCATAATAATAAGGGTGATAACCCATTCACCTAAGGATACAGGTGCTTCGGTTTCTGCCGGAGGCATCTGATTAGGCTGATAATATGACTGTTGCTGTGGTTGATAATAAGATTGCTGTTGCTGTTGCGGCTGATAATAAGACTGCTGTTGCTGCTGGTCATTAGGTTGTTGCTGTTCCGGGTTTTGGTAATAATTGTTATTGTTATTATCCATTTTTAAATCCTCCGTATAATATAATAATAGTTGCATTAGTTATATTAAGGAGGTCTCCCTCCCTATTATAATATTTATATAATAGGAATAGTATCCTATTACAGTTTTACTGTTACTTCAAAAGCTTTATAACACCCCTGATATAAGCCAACAAATTATCTTCCCGATATACTAAAGGTTCAACATCGGGAAAATACATCTGCATTCTGTAGATGTAGAAGCAGATAAAAATGATTATGCATATTATAACATATATATTGATATACAATCTACCCTTTTGCGGTAATTTTATCATAATTAAGCGAAAAAACACGCCTAATATTACTAATATAAGAAGAGGGTGCATTTCAAAGGATTTACGAAACTGTCCCATAAGCATAAGCTTAGCGGCTCTGGTGATTCCACAGGCAGGACAAGGTATTCCCAAAAAGAGAGCAGATGGACATACGGTACCAAAGATAAAATTCATAATGGTTAAAGAAATGATACAGATCGTAATCGCAAAACCATATTTTTTCCATAACTGTTTATAAGTACTCAAGATAAATGCTCCAATTCTGATAAAGGTTTATTAGTAATATTATGCCCAACTATTTAGTATTGGTCAATTGTATAATATGCTTATTATTGATTGTTGGGCATATATCACGGCAATATCTTATGAGTAATTATTATACAGTGTATAATCTGATATTTGACTCATTCAGAAACTCTATCCAGTCATCCGGTATATTACTATCTGTAATAATAGCGTCGAATTCGTTTATTTGTGCAAAATAGGATGGTCCTATCTTATCAAATTTACTGGAATCACATACTAATATTCTTGATAGTGATGAACTGATAGCAGCTGCTTTAGTTTCAACTTCTATTTGCTCAACACAGGTAACCCCTAATTTTTGATTCACGCCGGAAGCAGACAGGAAGGCTTTGTTTGCTCTTATACGGCGTATCATACGGACTCCCTCCGGACTTTGAAACAATTGAGTGTTTTTATAATAATAACCGCCGGCAAGAATAATGTTTATATTCGGCTTGTTGCTGATAGCCAGCAGAGTGTTCATATTATAGCAAAGAACAGTAATAGGTATGTCGGTGGGCAGATAATGAGCTATCTGCTCCGTTGTGGTACCTGTGTCAATAATTATCGTATCATTCGGTTCTATAAGAGATGCTGCAAATTGTCCGATTTTTAGCTTTTCCATAGATTGTTTTACTGATTCTATGTGCAGATCATAATCCGCTTCACCAAGTGTGATTTTATCATCATTAATAAAAATTGCAGCACCATGTACAAGCTTTATCTTCTTTTTATTCTCCAAAAATGTCAAATCCCGTCTGATGGTCATTTCGGATACACCAAAAACAGTTGCCAGTTCTTTAATCGAAGCACCATTATTTTCTTTAAGAAAAGATACTATATTCTTTTGTCTGCTATATTTATTCATTTCGACTCCTAAATGTTATTATAATAACACAATAATAATGTTTTGAGAAAATTATAACACACTGTCTTATTAGAGTAAAGATACTAGCAGCAAAAATTTATCAATAATAATGCTGTTAAAATTTAAACATATTTATAATATATTGTTAAAATTACACATAAAACAATTTTTGTATATTATGTTTATCAGAAAATTACATAAAAAATTTATAAAAATATAATTATTTTAATATATTATTGACATATAATTTGATAAATGGTATTATAATAACATAATTAGTGATAATAATATCATGTGTTAATATATTGACATTTTCAGGAAGGGGAATATGCTAATGGAAAAGCAAGACATATTATCTAAGGTTGATCACACAATTCTATATGCATATACAGATTGGGAAGATGTTAAACGGCTTTGCTTGGAGGCGATTGAGAATAAGACTGCATCAGTATGTATTCCACCCTGTTATACTTCCCGCGTTAAGAAAGCCTTTGGCGACCAAATCAAGATATGTGTCGTTATTGGTTTTCCTCTGGGTTATAGTGTAACAAGTGCCAAGTTAGAGGAAGCCAAGGCAGCTGTTTGTGACGGGGCAGATGAAGTTGATATGGTTATTAATATTACAGATGTGAAGAATGGTGATTACGATAAAGTTACTGATGAGATAAAACAGATCAAGAAGTGTATTGGAGATAAAATATTAAAGGTTATTATTGAAACCTGTTATCTTACTGAGGAAGAAAAAATAGCAATGTGCAAATCAGTAACAGAAGCTAAGGCGGATTATATTAAGACATCAACCGGTTTTGGTACAGCAGGAGCCACACTTGAAGATATCAGACTTATGAAACAACACATTGGTCCTGACGTTAAGATAAAGGCAGCGGGCGGAATCAGAACAATTTCTGATATGGAATTGTTTTTGCAGGAAGGATGCTCCAGGTTAGGCACAAGCTCAGCGATAAGATTGTTTGAAGAAGCAAAATAAATACATATAGGAGGGATGAAAAGTGGCGATATTAGAAGATGGATTACAATATCATATTCGCATGAAGGAAGGCGATGTCGGAAGATATGTATTCTTACCCGGCGATCCTTTTAGAACGGACTTGATTGCACGTTTTTTAGACGATGCCAAACTGGTGGCACATAACAGAGAGCACAAAACTTGGACGGGATACCTGGATGGAGTAAAAGTATCTGTTACATCAACCGGCATGGGTTGCCCTTCAGCAGCTATTTGTATTGAGGAACTGATTAAAATAGGAGCGGATACTTTTATCCGTATCGGAACAGCAGGGCGGGTTGCTCCGGAATCCTATGATGAGAATTTGGACGGAATTATATGTACGGCAGCGGTTCGTGACGAAGGAACTACGGTTCATTACATACCAATCGAATATCCTGCGGTTGCAGACAGGCATGTGGTTGATGCTTTGGCCAGAGCTGCAAAAGCCAGAGGTTTAAATTATCTTGAGGGAATTACACAATCCAAGGATTCCTTCTATGGACAGCATGAACCCGATAATATGCCTGCGGCAGCGAGACTGCATGAACGATGGAATGCATGGATAAAAGGAAATGTTCTGTGCAGTGAAATGGAGTCATCTGCTTTATTTGTTATTTCATCAATTCGTAAGGTTCGTGCGGCAGCTATTATGAATTTTAAAAACATGGATGATACTATTCGGGTTGCTTGTGATGCGGTTAGACTACTGGCAAGGGAAGACGGAGAAATAGAATAATAAAAGGAGAGGGTACATATGTCATTTTTTGAGCAGGGAAGCGAGCTTCAATATCATATCAAGATGAAAAAAGGCGATGTGGGAAGGTATGTATTTCTTCCCGGCGATCCGTTCAGAACGGATTATATTGCAAGCTTTTTGGATGATGCTAAACTGGTGGCCCATAACAGAGAACATAAAACCTGGACAGGATACTTAGACGGGGTTAAGGTTTCGGTTACATCAACAGGAATGGGATGTCCCTCCGCGGCAATATGTGTTGAGGAGCTTATTAAGATTGGTGCAGATACATTTATCCGTATAGGTACTGCCGGTCCTGTTCGTTCACCTGAGGATGCTGTAAAATATGACGGTGCTATCTGTACAGCTGCGGTGCGTGACGAAGGAACCACGGTTCATTATATACCAATCGAGTACCCAGCAGTTGCAGACAGACATGTAATTGCTGCACTGGCAGAGGCTGCAAAAGCAAGAGGCTTAAATTATCTGGAAGGGATTACACAATCCAAGGATTCCTTCTATGGTGAGGTAGACCCCGACAGTTCACCCTCCGGAGACAGGCTGAAAGAACGTTGGAAGGCATGGCAGATGGGTAATGTTGTAGCCAGTGAGATGGAGGCGGCTGCGATATTCGTTATATCATCAATACGAAAGAAACGTGCCGGAGCAATCATGAATTGGGGTAACATGGCCGACACTATTCAGGTTGCCTGTGACGCGGTTAGATTACTGATAAAACAAGATTCAAAAAATTGAGATTGGATGGTATATATATGAAGCCAATAATTGAAGTAAAGGGTTACAGCTTTGTTTATGAGAATACAACTAAAAAGGTTCTTGACAATGTTAGCTTTGTCATTAATGAAGGTGATTTCGTAGGTATTATCGGGCGTAACAGATCCGGTAAATCGACCCTTTGTGAATCTCTTGTGGGGATATTGCCTTTTGTAATGGGAGGTTCATGGGAAGGCGAAATTATAGTAGACGGAAAGAGTCTTAATGATACAAAAGGTGCCGGAGCAACTGATGTAATCGGAATTGTTTTTCAAGATGCTGAGAGTCAGTTTACACAGGAAACTGTAGAGGATGAAATTTCTTTTGCAATGTGTAATTTCGGATATAGCAGAGAGCTTATGAGAGAGAGAATATTATATGCCTCAGAGGCTTGCGGACTGCGGGATATGCTTGACCGCTCTCCGTTTAAGCTTTCAGGAGGACAGCAGCAGCGTCTTGCAATAGCTTGTATTTTAGCTCTTCAACCAAGAGTGATTGTTTTGGATGAATCAACATCACAGTTGGATCCCGTTGGACGGGATGAGGTTTTTAATCTTATAACAAAGCTACACGCTGCCGGTTCGACTGTAATTATGGTAGATCATAATATTGAAAAAATAGCTGAATATGTGAATAAAGTATTGGTTCTGTATGAAGGGAAAGTCGTTGAATTTGACGAAACACATAAGGTATTTCAAAACAAAGAAAAACTGAATGCTCATAATGTTCGAATTCCTCAAATTACGGATGCAGCACTACAGCTAAAGGATCAGCTTGAGATTACTGAAGCACCTATACGTATGGAAGAAGCAAAATTGGTTTTTGACAGATATAAAAGGGAGGTGGGTATAAAATGAAAGAATGTATAATTCAAACGCAGGATTTGGTTCATACATATCCCACCGGAGTTACCGCTTTAAAAGGTGTCAACCTTTCTATATATAGAAATGATAAGATATCTATTATTGGTCAAAACGGAAGCGGTAAAACGACTATTGTACGTCATTTCAACGGCTTACTTAAACCTACATCAGGAAAGGTCCTGTTATATGGAACCGATACGACTCAGCAAAAGGTCGGAGAAATGTCCCGGAAGGTAGGTTATGTTTTTCAGAATCCCAGTCATCAGATGTTTTGTACTACTGTAAAGGACGAATTGGAGGCAGCCCCGAAAAACTTCGGATTCACAGCACAGGAAACTAAGGACGCAGTTGAAGAAGTAGTAGAATTAATGTATATAAAAGATGTACTTAATGTTCACCCGCTTACACTGGACTATACGACTAAAAAGATTGTGACTATAGCATCTGTACTAACCTTTAAACCGGATGTGCTTATACTTGATGAACCGACAGGTGGATTAGATGAAGCAGGACGTGTTATGTTGACTAATATTATTGAGATGATGCATAGGAACGGGCATACCGTTATCATGATTTCTCACGACATGGATTATGTGGCAGAAAACTCAGACAGAATTATTGTTATGTGTGAAGGAGAAATTATTGATGACGGAGTTCCGGAAGACATATTTTTAAATGCTCCTGTTCTTCAGAGAGCACAGCTTGAACCTCCACAGATTACTCAGCTGGATTTATACTTGGAAAACGGTAATCAATCAAGAGCTATACTTAGTGTGAAGGATTTTGTTGATAAATATAAACAAAATATTAATTAGGAGGATTAGAAAATGGGTATGAGAACTATTGATTCATCAAAAGGTAAAATGCGTACTACTTATATGGCTATATTGATCCCACTTGGAATAGCCATTAACTTCGTGGGAGGTCAAATTGCCTCCAGACTTGCGTTACCACTGTTTTTGGATTCCATTGGTACAGCAATAGTTGCAGCTATTATGGGACCGTTTGTAGGAGCTGTCTCCGGTGTCGGCTTTAATATTATTTCATCTATTATTGGCGGTAATATTCTGAGCTCCTTATTTGGTATCTGTAATATAGCAACCGCATTCATTGTAGGTTTTATGACCAGAGCAGGAAAATTCAAAACGGTTGTACATGCTATAATTGCGACTGTAGCTGTTGCACTTGCAAATGCTTTGCTTGGTGCTCCGATAGCAGTAGTTGTTTACGGAGGAATTCAAGGCGGCGGCGTAGACCTATTAGTTGCAGGTATGCTTTCACTTGGAAGAGATATTCTGTCTGCAGCATTCCTTGCACGTGTTCCTATCAATTTAGTTGATAAGGGTATTGCTGTATTTGCAGCATGGTTAATCTTGATGAGATTACCTGACAGCTTGAAAAATCTTGCGGGCGGCAAGAAAAAGATCGAAGAAGAGCAGGAAGAAGAGAGCAACTGATGTCTGTAATGCGTATCGCAGTTACTACGTTATTATTGAATTGGAAATGAGGTAGCATAATGATACAGGAAAGATACAAACCAACCTTTTTACGCAAGCTTTATCCGAATACCAAGTTGTGGATGTCACTTGGGATAACATTTGCGATATTATTCTTTAAAAATGTGTGGCTTTCATTAGCTATTATGATTGCAAGTCTTATTATGATTGCATACGAAAAGTATATTCTTGAATTTAAAGTAGTAATGGTCAGTATATTAATCATGGCCATAATGATGTTTTCGATAAACGGTACTCTGAATCCGGTTATTGATTATTCAAAGGATCCTGTATTTATATTGCCATTGCTGAATTGGAAATTCTACAAAGAGGGATTAGAATATGCCCTTACATATTTTAGCAGAATTGCACCTCTTATGGCTTCATTGTTCTTATTATTCAGAACTATGAATATGACGGATTTGGGAATTGGTATGTATGAGGGCGGAGTACCTTATAATGTATCATTTATGTTTATCAGCACATTTCAGATTATACCTGTCTTGGGTAAGGATATGAATCAGATTATGGACGCACAAAGAGCCCGCGGACTTGACACTGAGGGTAATCTGTTGAAAAGATTCAAAGCATTCCTACCCGTTATGGTACCTGTAGTTGCAAATTCAATAATGCGTGTTCGTAATCAGGCGGTTGCATTGGAGACAAAGGGGTTTAACTCTACAGCAAAGAAGACAGTTTACCGGGATTTGCCCCGTACAAAAGCAGATCACTTTTTAAAATGGCTTAGCATATTAATTGCAGTTAGCTCTGTGATTTACAAAATAGTTATAACATATGTTTTAAAATAACACTGCAAATCAACTTTGAAATGTACTTTGTAGAGAAGCAGGCGGACAGCTGCCGTCTGCTTCTTAATTAGATAAACCGGAGATAAAATATGGCGAATAAATATAAGAACATGAACAATAATGAGATAATAAAGCAGCGGGAAAGATATTATGTAAGGAATTATATAGCATTATTATTTGAGGGCTTCTTTGTGAGCTTCGCATTTACTATTTTTTCTCATACTACAGTGTTTCCTGTATATGTTTCATATATTACTGATAACAGTATCTTTGTCAGTATGGTAGCTGTAGTATATTTTGGATTTTCCTATTTTTCCAGTATCTTGTCCAGTATATGGGGTGTAAATGCAAAAAGCCCAAAATGGATCAGTATAATAATATGCGGAACACAACGAATTGGATTTATATTTATAATTTTTTCTACCTATTATGCATTAAGCAATTCAATAATTGCCTTAACATTCTTCTTCTCTTCATTTGCGTTGTTTTCAATGGCCTCCGGAATGTCAGGACCTGTATTCTATAATATGGTAGCTACGGTAATCCATAGAAATGTGGGCGGTTTTATGGGCTCATATTCTTTGATAGGTGCTGCTTCGGGCGTAATAAGTTCAAGACTTATGACGAAGGTTTTGGAGAGATTCAATTTTCCGGTCAACTATAGAACAATTTTTATTATCGGAACTGTTATGGCAGTTATTGCAACATTTATTGTTGTGTTCGGTGTAAAAGAAGTTGTAAACAACGAGGAAAAAGAAAAGATTAGGTTTTCAAGCCTGCCATACATTGTTAAGGATCTTTTTTTAACAAATAAACCATATAGAAGGTTTGTCATAACCAGAGTTATTCTGGGATTGGCTGAAACAACACTGCCGTTTTATATTATAAAGGTTGGACAATTTGAAGGAGTATCCGCAGGATTTGTAGGAACCATGACTACAGTGCTTCTTATTTCTAATATGATAGCCGGGAAATTTATGGGTTATATAGGTGATAAGAAAGGACCAATGTTTATGGTTCACATAGGTACTGTGTGCGGTGTATTTGCTTCCGTATTTGCATTGTTTATGCCAGGCTACCAATACGGCTATATTCTTTTTGTACTCGTAAGCTTTGCACAGCAGGGTATTCTATTATCAACGAATGTTGCAGGAATCTACTATTCAAAGGGAGACAACATACCAATCCTGGTTGCAACAACCGGGTTAACATCAGCTCCGGTATATGTAATATCCTCAATTGTTGCAGGATTTCTTGCCAACAAATATTCTGTTAATCTGGTATTTAGTATCGGAGCATTAGCATATATCAGTGTTGCTGTTCTATCATATATTTTTTATCAGACCAACCGGAGAGATATAGCATAACAGCTTCAAATAGAATGGGTGTATCAAACCATTATTGTCATGAAATCAATTATTATATGAATAAATGAACAAATGGAGAATAATCAGTTTAATGAAAATAATGAGAAGATTTATAGATTTATCTGTAAACGTTTACTTGATTTAATATTCTAAAAATTATAAACTATTATTAGAATATTATTTGGTTATATTAATATTTTACAGCACGAAATTAATCATTGAAGGGAAGTGAAGTAGTGAGGAAAATAGGATTTATCGGACTCGGTAGCATGGGTCTTCCGATGGCTCTTAATCTTTGCAGGGCGGGGCATGAGGTTCTTGTCTGCTCGAGCAATAGAACAAGCGAACAAAAGGTTATTGATGCAGGTGGTACTAAGGTTGCCGATTTTAAAGAAATGGCATCAAGTTCGGATGTTATCATCACAATAGTACCTGCAGACAAGGAAATTGTTGAGGTGTATTTATCTGAGGATGGTATAATTAATAATGCTAAAGACGGACTGATATGTATCGATATGACTACTGCAAAGGGCAGTACGAAACAGATGATTGCAAATGAAATTGATAAAAAAGCAATAAATATAAAATTTGCAGATGCACCTGTAAGCGGAGGTGTTCCTGGGGCAGAAGCGGGTACACTTACAATTATGGTTGGCTGTGATAAAGATCTGTTTGATAATATCACTGATGTTCTGTCTGCAATGGGAAAGAAGCTTATTCATACCGGAGAGGTAGGTTCTGCTTCCAATATAAAAATGCTTAATCAGATGCTGGGTGCTGCAAATACTGCTATTGTATGTGAGGTATTGAATATATCCAGAAAGCTCGGCATAGATGATAATATTATGTACGATGTAATCAAGGACAGCAGCGGAAGCAGCTTCGTATTCAATAGTTATATGCCTACCCGTCATATTCCGCATGATTATACCGCAAGCTTCAAGCTGGCTCTTATGAACAAGGATGTAGGTATATTCAAAGAAACAGCTGATGAACTGAAGGGCTTCACACCAATATCCAATTTGGTTTCGCAGGTCTATCAGGCTATGGTAAACAGAGGACATGGTGAAAAGGATTTTAACTGTATATATGAGTGGTTTAGCGAGAATCAGAAATGAGATATATAGAATGACAGTATAATAATATTATTTTTATTTACTTGAAATTTTGTTAAGATTATATTAGAATTGACGATAGCAAATCAAAGGATTTGCTATCGTTTTGACTGCTTCCCTAGCTCAGTCGGTAGAGCAACGCATTCGTAATGCGTAGGTCGTGGGTTCGAGTCCCATGGGGAGCTTATCACTGAAAGCCTTACAATTCAAGGGTTGTAGGGCTTTTGCTGCTTGAATATTATTAAGCCAACTAAAGTGGTGTAGTGATAGTGACTATTATACATAAATAAAAAGCAGGTAACAAAAG
>DUQV01000051.1 GCA_012837605.1 Clostridiales bacterium
CAAATCTCCCTCAGATGACTACAAGTCATGTTTCACAGACAATGCAGTCTAATGCGATCCTGGCGGAAGGCAATCTGTCCAGATTGGCTTCAGTTATGAGAAAGGCCAAAAGCGGTGAGCCTATAACGGTTGGAGTAATCGGGGGTTCAATCACACAAGGTTCGTCAGCATCCAATGAAAAGAATTCATACGCCTACCATGTTTATCAATGGTGGAAAAAAGCTTTTCCTAAAACCGAGGTTAATTATATTAATGCAGGGATAGGTGCAACCAATTCATATCTGGCTGTTCACCGTGTTGATAAAGACTTGCTTGCTCACAAACCTGATGTGGTAATAGTTGAATTCTCGGTAAATGACAGCGATACCACATTCTTTAGAAATACTTATGAAGATTTAGTACGCAAGATACTTAAAGCCGACAATAATCCGGCTGTCATATCTTTATATATGACTATGGAGGACGGTACAAGTGCTCAGACACAGCATATGTATGTGGGCTTTCACTATGATTTACCTAGGATAAGCTACCGTCAGGCAGTGCTTGCAGAGATGGAAGAAGGGAGTCTTGCATGGAAAGAAATTTCACCCGACAATATTCATCCCAACGATAAAGGGCATGCCATCGTTGGAGAAATAATGTGGAACTTCTTTAATTCGGTATATCTCAGAATGGATACCATAGATGATGAGCCTGAATATATTATAAAAGATCCCTTATCCTCAGAAGCATATGCAAACGCTTCCATTCTTGACAGTGAGACGATAGAACCAAAACAGATGGGAAGCTTTAAGAAAGGAAACATTTTTGACAGATTTAATAATAACTGGTTTACAGACTCAGGAGAAGAACCCATCATTTTTGATGTTACGGCTAAAAACATTGGAATAATGTATTACAAGACAACCAATGGCACCGGTGGTCAGTACGAAATCTACATAGATGGTGAGTACAATAAAACACTGGATGCGGATTTTTCAGGTGGATGGGGAAATTATGCAGAAACAACTGAAGTGTACTCCTCTAAGGAAGTAAAGACTCATACAATAGAGATAAGAAAATCCGACACATCAACAGGGGACTTCTTTGCTGTACTGGGACTCTTGATATCATAATAATTGTTTTTCACATGCTCTATTGGTTTCCCCAAAGGGTACGAGCCAAAATAGAGCATGTTTTTTGTATGCCCTGACATCGGGGTGTCAGATATTTAATTCAATTCATCCAGAGTCTTACTATAAGCCGGCAAGAACTCCTCTATGAATACATCAACTTCCCTTAGCTTCATATCCTCTATCAGCTTGAGAATAGATTTTTTGGCACTGATAAACTCGGTATTACCTGCCTTCTCTTCTTCAATGCACTTTATCAGGGCAGCGAGCTTATCCGCTGCCTTTACAAGCTTCCATAGGTATTCATCTTCTTTCTTCGGGAAAAAGATATCCTCATAGCTTTTCTGCATATATTCAGGCAGCATAAGATGAAGTCTTTTTGCAGCATGCTTCTCGACTTCCTTATATGCTTCCTGTATATTCTCATTAAAATACTTAATGGGAGTGGGCATATCTCCGGTAATAATCTCTGAAGCATCGTGATAAATCCCTATAAGTGCGGCCTTTTCCACATTAAGACTGTTACCAAAGCGTTCATTACTGATAACAGCAAGAGCATGGGACAGCATACTGACCTCAAGAGAATGTTCGCTAAGATTCTCCGGTCTGGAGTTTCGCATAAGCGACCATCGTTCTATTAATTTCATTCTTGATATCATTGCAAAAAAATTCGATTCCATATACACTCCTCATTTATCATTAGTCAAACAGATACCTCTTTAAATATTGACCGGTATAGGATTTTTCGTTACGTGCCACTTCTTCAGGAGTTCCCTGTGCAATCACCATACCGCCCTTGTCTCCGCCTTCGGGTCCCATGTCAATAATATAATCCGCCGTCTTAATAACATCCAGATTATGCTCGATGACCACAACGGTATTTCCTGATTCACAGAACCTCTTTAATATATCTATTAGCTTATGAACATCGGCAAAATGTAATCCCGTAGTAGGTTCATCCAGTATATATATTGTCTTTCCTGTACTTCTTTTGCTAAGCTCAGTTGCAAGCTTAATTCTCTGTGCTTCTCCACCCGAAAGCAGGGTAGAAGGATGACCAAGCCTGATATATGATAGCCCTACATCATACAAAGTCTCCATCTTTCTTTTTATAGAAGGTACATTTTCAAAGAATCTAAGTGCCTCTTCCACTGTCATATTTAATACGTCATATATATTTTTACCCTTGTATTTTACCTCAAGTGTCTCTCTGTTATATCTCTTTCCGTTACATATTTCACAGGGTACATAGATATCAGGCAGAAAATTCATTTCTATCTTAATGATTCCGTCTCCGCTGCAGGCTTCACAGCGACCACCCTTAATATTAAAGCTGAATCTTCCTTTCTTATAACCTCTCATCTTAGCATCCTGTGTAGCAGCAAACAAATCTCTTATGTGATCAAATACTCCAGTATATGTTGCCGGATTTGACCTTGGTGTTCTTCCAATAGGTGACTGGTCAATATTAATCACCTTATCCAATTGTCCGATTCCCAAGATATCCTCATGCTTTCCCGCGATTGAATGAGCTCGGTTTAATTCCTTTGCAAGCCTTTTATACAAAATTTCGGTTATTAATGAGCTTTTACCCGAACCTGATACACCTGTAATACATGTCATGACTCCAAGAGGAATATCCACATCAATATTTTTTAAATTATTCTCTGCTGCCCCAACAATAGTGATGTTTCCCGCTGGCTTCCGTCTTTTCTTGGGTATCGGTATCTTGACTTTTCCACTTAGATAAGCTCCTGTGATAGACTCACTGCAATTTATGATATCCTCAATCTTACCCTCGGCAACCACCAACCCACCGTGTTCACCTGCTCCCGGACCTATATCTATGATATGGTCGGCAGCATACATAGTATCTTCATCGTGTTCAACAACTACAAGGGTATTCCCCAGCTCCTTCAGATCCTTTAATGCACTGATTAATTTGCTGTTATCACGTTGGTGCAGTCCAATGCTTGGCTCATCCAGAATATATGCCACTCCAACAAGTCCTGAACCAATCTGAGTTGCCAGACGGATTCTTTGTGCTTCTCCTCCCGATAAAGTTGCTGTAGCTCTGGCAAGAGTCAGATAATCCAGTCCTACACTTATTAAGAAGCTTAGTCTTGCCTTGATTTCCCTAAGTATCATCTCGCCTATCTTCATCTGCATGTCGGTAAGCATGATATTATTCATAAACTCAGCCAGATCCTTAATAGACATCTCTGTCAGTTCAGATATATTCTTATCTCCTACAGTTACGGCAAGTGCTTCTCTTTTTAGCCTTTTTCCTTTACATTCCCTGCAGGGCGTGGATCTCATGAATGTCTCATACTCCTGCCTTATTATTTCAGAACTTGTCTCCCTGTAGCGTCTTTCAACATTTCTGATAAGTCCCTCAAAGACAACATCATAGATTCCCTGTCCCCTTTGACTGCGATAATGAACCTTAACGGACTTTCCATTTGTACCATATATAAAAATATGCTTAATGTGCTCAGGAAGATCCTTATATGGAGTGTTCAAATCAAATTCATATTCCTTTGCCAATGCTTCCATTATACATCTGGTATAGCTTCCTTTGTCCTTAATTGACTGCCATCCCGGTGCAGCGATCGCCCCGCCTATAAGACTTAAATCTCTGTCAGGAACCAGAAGCTCCTCATCAAATTCCATCTTGATACCTATTCCATGACATTCCGGACATGCTCCAAAAGGATTATTAAATGAGAATATTCTGGGTTCCATTTCCTCAATACTTATCCCGCAGTCGGGACATGAAAAATTCTGACTAAATGTCTTGGGTTCACCATCTATGACATCTACAATCATAAGACCTTCTGCAAGCTTTAACACATTCTCAATAGAATCCGAAAGCCTCTGCTCAATTCCTTCCCTGACAACCAAACGATCCACAAGAATCTCTATATTATGCTTGAGATTCTTGTCCAATATAATCTCTTCATTAAGATCATATATAATCCCGTCAACTCTGACTCTTACATAACCGCTTCGTTTAGCCTGTTCAAACAGCTTCGCATGTGCTCCCTTACGTCCTCTTACCACCGGTGCCAGAAGCTGTATTCTTGTTCCCTCGGGAAGATCCATAATCTCATCAACCATCTGGTCTACAGTCTGCTTCTTAATCTCTATACCGCACTGCGGACAGTGAGGAATACCTATCCTTGCAAACAAAAGCCTGAAATAATCGTAAACCTCTGTCACAGTTCCTACTGTAGATCTGGGATTACGATTAGTAGATTTCTGATCAATTGATATAGCCGGAGGAAGTCCCTCGATACTTTCCACATTAGGTTTTTCCATCTGACCCAAAAACTGTCTGGCATACGAAGATAAAGACTCCATATAGCGTCTTTGTCCCTCCGCATAAATAGTATCGAAGGCTAAAGATGATTTTCCTGAACCGGAAAGACCCGTCAGTACAACAAACTGATCCCTTGGTATATCCACGTTGATATTCTTAAGATTATTTTCCTTGGCACCTCTGATTCTGATATATTTCTTCTTATCTGACATAGCACTCCTGTCCCATACTTTCTAAAAATCCAGCAACTGCTTCTTAACCTCTATCATCTTATCTCTCAGCTGAGCTGCAAGTTCAAAATTTAACTCAGCTGCAGCAGTATGCATCTGTTTTGTAATCTTCTTAACTAATTCATTCAATTCCTGCTTTGACATGGATTCCAGATCTTTCTCCATATCCCCGATATCCTGCTCAACCTTCTTGGTTATGCTGATTAAATCCCTAACCTTCTTCTGTATACTGGTAGGCGTAATCCCATGTGCAATATTGTATTCATTCTGAATCTTTCTTCTGCGGTTGGTCTCACTAACAGCATTTCGTATAGAGTCCGTTTCACGCTCTGCATACATGATTACTCTTCCCTGTGCATTACGGGCGGCTCTTCCGATAGTCTGAATCAACGCTGTCTCCGAACGCAAAAAGCCCTCTTTATCAGCATCAAGTATAGCTACCAAACCTACTTCCGGAATATCAAGACCTTCACGAAGCAGGTTAATTCCTACAAGAACATCAAATAAATCCATTCTCATATCTCTTATGATTTCTGACCGTTCCAGCGTGTCAATATCTGAGTGCAGGTATTTTACCCTCACACCTACCTCACGAAGATAGTCTGTCAAATCCTCCGCCATTCGCTTTGTAAGGGTGGTAATCAGCACCTTGTTCTTTCTGTTAATCTCGCTCCGAATCTCACCGAGCAAATCGTCAATTTGTCCTTCAACCGGCCGCAGGGATACTTCAGGATCCAACAGACCTGTCGGACGTATAACCTGCTCCGCACGAAGCAGCTCATGCTCCTTCTCATATTCAGCAGGTGTTGCGGATACGAACAGAATCTGATCGATCTTACTTTCAAATTCATCAAAGCTAAGAGGTCTGTTATCTAAAGCCGAAGGCAGGCGAAATCCATAATCAACTAATGTCTGCTTTCTGGATCTGTCTCCGGCATACATCCCCCTTATCTGAGGAATAGTCATATGAGATTCATCTATTATAATTAAAAATTCATCCGGAAAATAATCTATCAGTGTATGAGGAGGTACCCCGGACTCAAGCCCTGTCAAATGTCTGGAATAATTCTCAACTCCTGAGCAAAATCCGGTTTCTCTCAGCATCTCTATATCAAAATTGGTTCTCTCAGAAATTCTCTGTGCTTCAATAAGCTTGTCCTCGCTCATAAAATATCTGACTCTTTCGTCAAGCTCAATCTCGATATTCTTAATTGCTCTCTCCAACTGCTCCGGTGCAACCACATAATGAGATGCGGGAAATACGGCTATATGCTCCAGAGTACTTTTTATCTCCCCTGTGAGTACATCTATCTCCATAATCCTTTCCACTTCATCACCGAAAAAATCAATTCTTATCGCCATATCGGCAGAAGATACAGGAAATATCTCAACAACATCACCGCGGACTCTGAACGTACCTCTTTTAAAATCCATATCATTTCTGGTATATTGAATATCTATCAGTCTTCTCAGTACATCATCCCTATCCCTAATCATACCCGGTCTGAGGGATAAAACCATATTCTGATAGTCTATAGGACTACCGAGTCCATATATACAGGAAACACTGGCAACTACGATAACATCACTGCGTTCTGTCAGTGCTGCGGTTGCCGAGTGTCTAAGCTTATCTATCTCGTCATTTATAGCCGAATCCTTCTCAATATAGGTATCAGTTGAGGGGACATAAGCCTCAGGTTGATAATAATCATAATAGCTGACAAAATACTCTACAGCATTCTCAGGAAAAAATTCCTTGAATTCACCATACAACTGGGCAGCAAGTGTCTTGTTATGAGCGATGACCAATGTAGGCTTCTGCAGATTCTGTATAATATTAGCCATGGTAAAGGTTTTGCCTGAGCCTGTTACTCCAAGCAAGGTTTGACACTGATTGCCTTTTAAAAATCCTTCAGTTAATGCACGTATGGCTTCCGGCTGATCACCCGTTGGAGCAAAATCCGAAACCAGTTTAAACTTCATATAAGACCACCTAACCCTATGTGGACATTTATCATAAATACACATATTAGGAGCTCAAAAACCTTTGGTTCCAATTTACACTTATCC
>DUQV01000052.1 GCA_012837605.1 Clostridiales bacterium
TGATACACCAAATCCACCCATATATTGAAATCCCATTTCTTTGGCAAACAGTTGACAGCATTCAATTGCATACCAGTTTGCTTCGTGCATATCTGTTCTGAAGTCTCTAATTGACCTATCAGATGATCAATAGAATCTGAATTTCCTTTGCCATATTTCGGACTTCCGACTATCACTAATACTTTATGGCTTTGCATTATAATTCCCCCCGACTTTCCGTTTTTTAAGCTCTATACGCTCATATCCTGAATTATTTTTACGTGTACCTTATTGCTGACTGAGGAAATGTTACTTGTTGTAATAAAATTTCTAAATGTCTTAATCATGGTGTTGTCCTGATTATCGCATACGCCTATGAATACCAGATCCGGGTATTTTTCATAGCGTCCCTTCATTATTGTTTTTCCGCTCTTTGATGCCTGAAGCGGCATAAACAGCGGCTGCGTTCTGTCGATAAAATTCTTTACTGATGAATTAAGGCAGCCGAAAATAACAGGAGAAACAATAACCACCTGTTCGCTGTTCATATATTTTCTTAATAATTCGTTCAAGCCATCATTAACCGCACATACCCCCGGATTTACCTTATGACAGCAGTCACATCCTTTACAGTAACCGATACCCTGCAAATCAATCCATTCCGCATTCTCATCAATTCCATAGTCCTTCACGGCATTATGTATAGTACTGCGAAGCAAATCTCCTTTACTGATAGCATAAATATTCCATAATGCAACAGATGAATTTGAATATTATTTACTTTGTTTGAAGTAAAGTTTTAATATTGTGTCCCATATTATATATTAATTTGACATTTATCGTTTTTGATGTTGTATTTTTTACATATATAATATACAATTGGATATATAAATTGTTATTATTATACAGATATGGGTGGTAGAATAAAATGGCTATAGCTTATCGAAGAAAATATCCTGATGCTCGCTCTAAATCAGATCAATATAAATATTTGGTATCTAATTTACGATCATACCGCAGTACTTTACAAGGATATATAACACAAATAATTGAATAATTTGTTAATAGGATTGGACAGGTATTCTATGGGGAAAGGAACTGGTGGGACAAACTATGGGGAAAGCATCCAAAGCCGTATCCAGACCATCTAATTAAGGAGATTAAATGATGAAGCAAAGCATATTAATTACTATTCTATCAGCAGTAATACTAATTGTATGTATTATAGGATGCATATTTGTTATGGAGAATAATAAAATGAAAAAAAGGAAGAAAGATTATAAAGAATATGAAGAAACCTTAGCATTAGTTGAGGTTGTTAATCAGAAAAGTGACTTTGGTGGTTTAAAGCTACTAGAATATTCAGACAAAACCGTGGGTAAAAGCCAACCCTATAAAACTTCTGATATCCTACCTAATTTTTCAGAAGAAGCACCAGATGGAATTGATGGAATTTATTTCAGTTATCCATATAATAGCAATGATTATCGACTTGCAAATATATGCATTTCCAAACCCCCATATCATTTATACGGTATAACAGTAGGACAAAGATTCAATGATGCAAAAACAGTTATTGAAGATAAGGGTTTTACCCAACATGAAATAAATTTTGATGACGATGTTGATTTTATTTTATATAAGCAAAATCATGTAAGTGTTAATTTTAAGGTTAGTAAGGATGATAACCGAATAATCAGTTCCATCACTATTTCAGTCTATGATAAAGAGGATGACAGCATCTATCTCCGGTAATTAAAAAAAGACGGCTGCAAAAATGTAATCATCGTCTGCAGCCGCTATATTAATAAGATTATAGAATATCAGAAAGCCATTTCATAAATTGCCTGAACATCCTTACGATTTAGGGGAACCATTCCTCCGATAGTATTATCGTCACCTCTGAATAAAATACGGTCCAGCATTTTATCTATTTCGTTTGTAGGGATATTATATTCGTGGAATGAAGTCGGCATACCCAGACTGCGGAAGAATTCTTCTGTGGCAATTATGCCCTTCATTGCCGCTACTTCCGTATCCTGTCCATCCCATGGTATGTCAAACACCTGATTGGCAAAACGGGCAAAACGCTCCGGCTTCTTTTTATATGTATATCGCATCCAGGATGGCATGATTATAGATAAAGTCACACCATGGGGTGTATCATACAATGCACTTAATTCATTAGCTATTTCATGAGTTGCCCAGTCCTGGGTTCTTCCCACACCTACCGTATTGTTGTGTGCAATAGTTCCAATCCACATGATTTCTGCCCGGTATTCATAGCAGTCAGGCTGCTTTAGAACCTTTGGTCCTATATCGACTATGGTTTTTAGTATGCCCTCAGCCATACGGTCTATCACGCCTATTTCATCCTCCGGAGTAAAATAACGCTCACAGACATGGGAGAACATATCTACAATACCACAAGCCGTATGAAATTTAGGAAGCGAATAGGTCAGCTCCGGGTTCATAAATACAATCTTGGGTCTGATTAACGGAGAGATAGCCATATATTTTTGACCCAATTTCTCATTATTGATTACAGATACCGCACCGGATTCACTTCCTGTAGCAGGATTGGTAAGTATTACACCAATGGGCAGAGCCTGCTCTATGCTTTTCCCCTTGGAAAAGAAATCCCATACATCTCCATTATACATGGCGCCGGCACTTATAGCCTTTGCTGAGTCGATTACACTCCCGCCTCCGATAGCCAGTATAAAGGTTATATTCTCCCTCTTTACCAGTTTAACTCCGTCATATACAAGGCTAAGCCTTGGATTCGAAAGCACACCGCCTAATTCATATACCTTTATACCGTTATCTTTCAGATCATTCTTAATATTTATCAAAAAGTTATTATTATTCAGATACATACCATTATCATGGTGTATTAAAACCGAGTTTATGTTCATATTTCGAATTTCTTTCCCTAATCTTTCATGTACATCTTTACCAAATATAAAATTTGTATACACACAGAAATCAAAATTATTCAGCATATTTTTCTCCATTTCATTAATGATTCTATAAAAACAGACTCACTGCTTCGCTTATATTATTAAATATATATGTTGGTTTCTGATTAACAAGCTTATCTGTATCGCCGTCCCCATAGGTCACTCCTATGGAATCTATATGGTTCTTCCTTGCGGCTATCACATCCGTATAGCTGTCACCGATATATACGCATCTGTAGTTCTGAAGCTTGGTGTCGAGCAATATCCTAAGCAACTCTTCCTTGGTACAGATACACCCGTCAAAATAATCCGGGGTATACCATCCGTCAAACATATGTCCCCAATTTTTAATCTTAAGGATTCGTTCAAGCGGCTCCTTAGGTTTCAATGTAACTATATATCTGGGTATACTCCTACTAATAAGCATCTGAATAAAATCTTCTATTCCGTGATACAGACAGGTATCATGATACATACTGACCGTCCTATAATGTACGGTTATCTCCTTATCAAACTTATCATAATCTGATATAGGCGGTACCGGTTGAAGTTTATTAAAAAGCTCAAACGTGCCAAGTCCCAGATTACTGTCATCGCACCTTACCGCCTGAGGAACAATACTGCCAACACATTTTGCGGCATATTCAACAGAGCTCCAGACATCCTTAGATGTGTATGCAATTGTGCCGTCAAAATCAAAAACCGCCGCATTATAAATCATCATTACAACCTTTCAAATCTACAGGCATTTTTTACTCCAGATTGTTCCTATTACTACCAATAACGCCCCGACTATATGAGGAATGGTCATTTTATATCCAAGCAATATAGCGGTTATTATTATTGAAATAATAGGTAAAAAGTTAGAAATCAAAACAACAATAAGTATATTTCCTTTCCTAATAGAAAGATTCCACATTACATTCGCAAGGCTGGATACAATAATTGAAGCATATATGATCTGACCCATCAAGCTCGGTGAAAAAGCTCTTGGCTCATCCATCCAAAATGAAATCACTCCCAGAAGCAAACCCGATAACAGCATAAAGATGCCCGAACCATCCACATCCATAGATTTTATAAATTTCTTCGTAAAATTCGTATATAATCCCCAAGAAAGAGATACGATAAATCCCAGTATGTATGCCGTTAAATTTTCACCGTACAAAAAATTGGCAATTATGCTTCCCAGTCCTATTCCGTTATTACCCATATTAGCAACAGTTATTCCGATAAAGCTGATGAGTATTCCGAATATTAACCACGGGGAAGCCTTTTGATGCAAAATAGGTATTGTTAAAATAAGTGTAAATAAAGGCCACAGAAACCTTATCAATACCAATGTCATTACTGCTTCTTCACCGGTTACTATACTCATAGATACATACGATGTGGCAGTATAAACAATAAACAGTCCACCGCATACCGGCCAATACAATTTAGTAACCTTCCTGAAATCCTTCGTTCCCATTTTGTTTATGGTCTGACCGATGAGAACCGCAATACCTCCGATAATATTTACTATGGAAGCGGCTGTATAGGCTCCTATTCCTGTGCTTAGGTTCCTCGTAAACGCGGCACTTGTTCCCCAGATTATTATTGTTATAATACCCAAAGTTGTATATTTATGTTGTTTGGCTTTGTTCTTCATATAAATTCCTCAAATTCGTCATTTACTATTATAGTCGGAAGCCTATGAACCATAGTATTTTGTTCATAGGCTGTATATTAATTGTAATTCTTTAACGTTTCATAAAGCAGATCCATAAATCTTTCAAAATCCAATTCCAATGCTCCCTGAGCGTTAGGGGCTTCTCCCCTTGGCTCCATAGTGGGAGTTCTGTATAAATCTATATGAGGTTCCGTACCTCTGAGATGACGATAGTCGCATACTGTCATACCCCGGGTATACTCACCCTTAAGTTCAATATCTATATGCATAGGAACCGCTTTTATTAATTTTGGGTTTATTATCCATGCAACAGGACATGCATCATGAAGGTTTGCACCGGTTAACTTAGACACACTAACCGAAGAACCTATAAAGAACTCCAATAAATCAGCTGCCAGATTAGCTGCCTTGGTTCCGATTTCTCTGAATTTCTGCATATGCTCAAATGTCAGACAGCATTGTCTGGTAAGATTTATACCACACATATTTACAAGCAGACCTGAGTTAAATACCCTGTATGCAGCCTCCGGATCCACGAATATGTTAAATTCCGCTGCAGGAGTCCAATTGCCGAATGTAACCGAACCGCCCATAATATATATTTCTTTAGCCCTTTCTGCAACTCTTGGCTCTCTGCTGATGGCTTCGGCTATATTGGTTAATGGACCTGTAGCAATAAGAGTAACATCATCCGTGTTCATAACAGTTTCTATTATGAAATCAACAGCATGCTTTTTCTTTGCTTTTATTTTCGGCTCCGGTAAATCAGGTCCGTCAAGCCCTGTCTCTCCGTGAAATTGCGGTGCTGTAACCAAAGGAGCAACCATAGGTCCTTCATGTCCGGCATAAACCGGGATGTCCGTTTTGTCTAGCACCTCCAATATCTTAAGTGCATTCTTAGTAACATTTTCCAATGTACAATTACCACCTATTGTCGTAATTCCTAAAACATCCAAATGCTGTACTGCCAACATAATTGCAAATGCATCATCATGTCCGGGATCACAGTCAAGAATAACCTTTTTCATCCTGCACCTCACATTCTTTTCCTATATGAAATATCTATTACCAACCTGCCGCAACATCGCTGTTATGTTTTTTCAGAAAAACATTAAGCTCGTCCTTATGAGGACAATTTCTGGCACCCTTTTGCCCCACTGTATATCCGGATACAGCATTGCCAATAATCAGGCTGTCCTTTAGGCTGCAGCCTTGCAGAACCGCAGCTATAAATCCGGCATTATATACATCTCCGGCACCAACCGTATCTACTACCTCCACATTAAAAGCTTCAGCAATAACCTCTTCATCCACAGATAATCCATAAGAGCCCTGCTTACCAAGCCTTGCGATAACAGTTCTGTTATTATTCACAAATGCTCTGGCATTTTCTATGGGATCTTCACTGTCACCCAGATATCTGAATTCCTCGTCTGCAGACCCAAGTACATAGCTGCTGTATTTTATAACCTCCAGCACAGCTTCTTTATATTTTTCGTCAAGACTGCCTTGGTCTACTCTCAAATTCAGATCAAAGGATGTTGGAATTCCCCGTTTATATGCTTCCTTGAAAATTCGAATAATTGATGATCTTGCAGATGTGTCATGTACGATTGCCATACCTGAGGAATGAATCCAGGAGGCGTTATGTATGGTTTCCATATTAATTTTACTCATATCTAATACTTTAAAAGCCTGATCTACTCTTGGCCATCCCCAAAGATATCTCTCACCGGTTTCGTCAATAAAAGCGAACACACCGACAGTATTCAGATCAGATTCAATTATTAATTGTTCCGTATCTATACATTCATTCTTAAAATCCCTGACAATATATCTTCCATACTGGTCATCGCCAATAGTTCCTATAAAGCCGGTGGGGATTTCTAATCTGCTAAGTGCTACCGCAGTATTGGCAGCTGTTCCGCCGCCCTGAATACAGGGTACGGGATATTCTACTCTTGTTCTTTCTTCATTTAATAATTTCGGATAAGGAACAATTATATCTACTACTGCATCACCAACAACAATTACTTTATGCATTTAAAGCCGCCTCTATAAATGCTTTGCATTTTACCGGATCCTTAATGCCTCTACCGGGCTGTGGATGGTCAAAGTTGGTAAGGCTAAAGGAATCCACACCATATGGATTAGTCACACGAATAGCATGAGCAACATTGGATGCATCCAAACCACCTGCTATAATACAAGGCTTGCTGGTACTTTTGATAATCGCTTTGTCAACCTCAAGATCATGAGTAACACCGGTTGCACCGATATCTGTAGAACCTTCAATCTTAGTATCAATAAGCCAGAAATCTGTTGTTTCTTCATATCTTTTTACTAAATCAAAAACCTTTTGCTCCTCTAAAGGGACGCCCGGATATACCGGCAGTGCCTGCATAATCTTTAATCCGGGGAAACGGTCTCTTAGTACCTGAACATTTTCAGGTGAAATACCTTCAATGTCACCTGATAAATGAAGAATATCAGGAAGTACGAATTCCAGATTCCCTGATATTTCATCAATATCATAAGCTACCGTAAGTCCGACCTTTATGGCATGAGGCTGCACCCCTTCGAATATTTCTTTTGCCTGTTCACATGTAAGCTGTCCCGGAGTACGTTTTATCTTTCCGTATGATACACCTATGTGGTGGGCTCCCATGTCAATAACCATTCTTGCATCTTCAATCGTTCTGATTCCATAGATTTGAATAATTACATTTGCCATATTTATTTCTCCTTCCTGTTATCAAATTCCCGCATAAACTCATCTATATTAAACACTGTTTCTTTAAAACCTGCTTTCTGGGCTACACGGGTAATTGGCGGGGGAGAAACAAAGCTCTGCTTTAATTTATCCACCTGAGAGAATACCTCTTTTGAGTCTCCGTCCAATAAAACCTTGCCCTTGCACATAACAATAACGTGCCTGAAATTCTCAACAACAAATTTCATATCATGAGATATGGTTATGCACAGCTTGCCCATATCCTGAAGCGTCTTTACAATGTTTTTCAATCTCTTGTTACCTTCGACATCCTGCCCGCAGGTTGGCTCATCAAAGATAATAACCTTCGGGTCCATCATTATAATGGAACCGATAGTACAAAACTTCTTCTCAGTCAATGTAAGGTCAAATGGATGTAAATCCAATTTATCCTTCAACAGGCAAAGCTCTGATACAAAGTCCATCTGTTCTTTGATTTTTTCCTCCGGCATGCCGATTTGCTTGGGTCCAAACTCGAATTCTTTACGAATGGTTTCAAGGAATATCTGATCATCAGGATTTTGAAACACATAGCCTACGTCTCTTGACCACTGTGCAGTTGAGCGATTGTTAATATCCTCACCATTAATCAAAACCTGACCGGAGGTAGGTCTAAGTATACCGTTGAAATGCTTAACCAATGTTGTTTTACCTGCTCCGTTTTGTCCGATAATCGCAACCGGCTCTGTTCCTTCAATCACTAGGTCAACACCCTTTAATGCCTCGTCACCAGTGGGGTACACATGCCCCAGACTTATAAGCTCTATTCTCATTTGACCAGTGCCTCCTTTACAACTTCAACCGTCGGCTCTTCGGTTATTTTATAATCACCGCTGTAATAGCCTCTTTCCTTTAATGCCTTACAAATTGAAACATAGTCCGGTGCTTCAATATTATAATTTACAATATCCGGATTGCTAAATATTGCATCCGGTGTATCTATACATACGGTTTTTCCTTTATCCAATACCATAATACGGTCAGCACATCTGGCTACCCGCTCCATGTCATGATCAACCATAATTACAGTAATGCCGGTCTTATTCAACTCTTTAACAATATCAAATATCTCTTCACTGCCCAAAGGGTCAAGCTGTGTAGTACATTCGTCCAGAACAAGAATGTTTGGCTCCAGAATAAATGTGGATCCGAAAGCGACTCTCTGTACCTGTCCACCGGACAGCTCCAATGGGTTCTTATGCAGAATATGGTCTATTCTCATCAGTTTAGCCACATATTCTACTCTTTTTATCATTTCATCTCTGGGAACACCATGATTGCCTAATCCATATGCCAGCTCTTCCGCCACATTACTGGCAGTATAAGATAATTGATTAAATGGATTTTGGAATACTAATCCTATTTTCTGTGATAACTCCGCTATAGAACTATTGTCTGTATCTACACCGTCTATAACCACACTGCCTTTTTTATTTCCTGTAAAGTAATACGGAACCAAACCGACTAAAGCATTGCATAAGGTGGATTTGCCGGAACCGTTAGCACCAATAATACAGAAAAACTCTCCTTTAAATACCTCAAAGCTTACACCGTCAAGTGCTCTTTTCTTGCCTTCTCTATAACGGAATTTTAAATCTTCAACCTTTACTACTACTTCTCTCAAAACAGCACCTCGTCTCTATATTACTGATAATCTCATTAGAATCGTAATTATTAATGTTACTATAAAGAAACCTATAAGCATGTATTTTATTATCTTATCAGTCTTTGTATAAAAGACCTCAACATAATGTGTCTGCTTTACATTCTTAATACCAAAGCCTCTTGTTTCAAGTGTCATACCTCTCTCCTGTGCATCTGTAAGGGAAGAAAGCACTACCGGTCCCAATAAAGGTACAAACACTTTAAATCTATGCCATAAGCTTCCTTTTGTCTCAACACCTCTTGCTGTCTGTGCTTCCTGTATTACACTTAATTTTCTCTGCATCTGAGGAACAACATTTAAGCTTGCCAGAACCAGATACCCGACTTTAGGATTTACTCCGCTGGCTGTTAATGAAGCAACTAACTTTCCTGTATAGGTAGTATGATTCATAATATAAAAGGTTCCCAAAAATACAAGTAAGGAGCTTACAATTTTTAGTGCATGTAATACGCCCTCCAATCCCAACTGAACCGGACCAAAATCATAAAGAATTGTTTCATTTTTTGAGCCATAAAAACCATGTATGAATATAAGCATTAGGGTAATAGGTATACCAAACCCTAACATTATCTTTGTAAATCCTTTGAACAGCTTTGAGAAAAATGCCAAAATGAACAAAAATACTATCAGCCCAAGTCCCAAATAAATGTTGGGGAAAATGATTGCACTAAGTCCATAACTGAATATTGGCCAAATCTTCACATTTGGACTGATGTTTTCCTTAAAAGTGTCTCTTTTAACATAACTGTTATATGCCTTTGCCATAATAACCTCCTATTATAGAAATAGTCAGCTATTTTTCAGCAGACTATTTCTATAATTGATATGTAACTGTTGTGTTAATATAGTTACAAATTAATCATCATCACTCTCGTCATCGTCACGGGTCGCCGAAGCTGTATATTGGCTGAGGAATCTTGCAGGGATCTTCTTAACAAGTACATATGCAATTAAGAATGCAATTCCTCTGTCAACAAGGTTTTCAATCATAGAAGATGCGAATACTGAACTGACAATTTTCTTTGTTGCTGCAATTAATGTTGCAGTAAGAACTGAGGCTCCGGTAGCTCCGGTAGCGCCACCAAATACCAGAATTGTGATTGTAGAAGCAATAATTACTGATACCAGTGTACAAGCAAGCCAAGTAAGCACAACACCCCAAACCTTTTTGAAGAATCCGGCTCTAACCATATATCCGGTTACAAGACCACTGCCGATACTTACAAGAGCATATGGAAGGTATACCGGATTCGAAACGATAGCAAGGAATATGTTGGTCAATAATCCTACTAATGCTGCTACCCATGGACCTGCTAAAACCGCAGTAATAATTGTACCAATCATGTCCATGAAAAGAGGTAATTTTAATGTAGCACACAATGATCCTCCGATTAGATTGATACCAACTGCTATAGGTATCAGTACTAATGATTTGGTTGTGAATTGAGCCTTCAGTCCTTCAACAAAAGTCATTTTTGTTTTTGCTTTGCCCATATTTATCCTCCTAAATATAAAGTTAAGAATTATTGTAATATGTAAGTCATATTACAAGTTATATTAAAATATTATGGTAACCTTCATATTCCCTGCACAGCACAGCATAACGCATGTATTGATAATGAATTTACCCATAATATTTTATATATTTAGTTGTTTTCTTCATCAAGATCCCTCAGTATTGCATCAAACAACATATTAGTTTCCTTGACAAGACCTTCGATATCATTTTGCTTTATAAAATTCAAAATATTGGTATGGAAGGTAATTCCTGCTTCTGCACCTTTATCAGTTATGGCTGTTTTCATCTCCGAATCTAATATGTCACGAATCATATTGGTTACTTTTATAATAAACGGGTTATGTGTCATTTCATATAATGTAATATGAAAATCCATATCGTATTGTTGGTATTTATTCAGGTCGTGCTTGTAAGCTATCATATTCATAAGATCGTTTTCCAGTCTTTTTATGTATTTATCATTCACATTCTTCATAAAAAGTTCGATAATACCAACTTCCAGAATTCTACGATATTCAATTATATACTTCAAATCATCACGTGAAAGCAGAATCATCGGAGTTAATGACTTTAAATAATTACTGGTAGTAAACTCCTTAACATATGTACCCTTCCCATGATATGATTCAACCAAATCCATAGCGGCAAGCTTTTGAATAGCTTCTCTGATTGTTATTCTGCTCACATTTAAGGCTTTAGTAAGTTCATTTTCTGAAGGGATCTTCTCTCCCGGCTTCCATGCTCCGGAAGTAATCTGATTAAGTAATTCTTCAAACACCTGCTCACGAATATCTTTCCTTTGAAATGAACGTAATCCATTAATATCTGCCATTTTGCGTCATTCCACCTTAATCTGTCGTAATAAGACTTCTTTGTATATTATTATACACATTTTTTATACAAAAGCAATAGCAAATTTATATGTTGTCATACAAGTTTGTTATAAAATATTGCTACATATATGTCACTCTATACGACAAATATCCGGCACAATACACAAATATATTAAACCTAAACAATAATGTCATTAAGCGCTTTAGCCCGTACGAACGGCTACTTGCCATATATGCCCTCAAGCAGGCCTGTCTGCAATATGTGCCCTTCCATTGCTTTCTCCAACTGTTTTCTTGTGGCACCCGGATTAAGGTCAAGTACCGTATCTAGTGTATAAACCATAAACCGGTATGTGTGCGTGCCAAATGGATATGTTCTTTATTGCCCTTCACCAAAATAAGAATGGTACTTAGACAAGAAATATTACACCCTAAAATAGCCGGTTCCATAACATTACATATGCATTTTATTCTGCCGGATCCTGTTCATAAAGTATCTGCCGTATTCTCTCCACCAGTTTACCGGCCGCTTTTGTGTGTGTTCTTTCCGTAGGGTGCCAATCCGCCGCATATCCGTCTCTTTGGCTTTGCATGTTGAATTTTAATACCTCAATATTATAATCACCTGTTTCATTTATATAGGTATTGACAGCATTCCTGATTACAGGATAAAGCTGGGCTCCCATTATTCCTATAGAGCATATTATTACCGCATCCGGGTTGTGCCCGCGGACCTTCCTGATAAATGCCGTATACTCCCCGAAAAACCAGTCGTGCCTGTCGTCATACCCTTTGATATAGCTGCTATCGTTAGTACCGAGGTTAATTACGATTATATCAGGCTGCCTCTTTGTAAAATCCCACTTAATATCCTGTGGTTTCGAAGCTCCGAAGCCTCCGTAAGAAAAGCCCAGAGTATCGTAATACTGTGGAATTGTCTGTTCCGGAATCGGCTCATCACCCTCGGTATATCCTGATATTATGCCGTATCCGCTTATAGCTACCATACTGTAGTCGGCATTAAGAGCTTCAGCTGCTTTATAAGCATAAGCCTTAGTTACATCTTCGGTTTTGGTGGAGAAATGATGCTCATAATTTTCATCATCCACACCATATCCGCAGGTAATAGAATCTCCAACGAATTCTATCAACAGCTCCTTGTTATCTGTTGGTTCAATTCTTCCTTTTTCAACATCTATTGAAGCAATGCCAAAAGTAGACATGGCACATTCCGAAAGCTTAATAACCCTAATGACTGCTTCTGTAGGTTCACTTTCATCAATAACCACATACTCACTTTTCCACTTTGAAATCATATCATCAACAACACGCTTATCATTGACATAAATTCCGATACGCGCATGATTATCGAATTCATTTGTAATACTTACAGAATCTCCGACAATGTTAATTGTGCATTTTTTACCGACAAATTTAAATTCTGCGCCTGTACCTGAAAAAGCACACCAAAGAATACCATCCTCAGAATAATAGGTACGACCTAACTGTTTTACTGAATCGCTGTTTGCTGTATAATTCTTGTACATTTCAACTGTTAACTCCTTATCTTTTTTATTCTCACTTGCTTGATTCTCATTAACCTCATTCCCATTTACCACATTCTCGGCAGTTTCATACCCATTTACATTAGGCTTTAGAATAGGAACAACGTTAATATCATTATAATTGTATATCTTAAAGACAGCCATTTCAGACATTTAAGCTTGACAGAAAGGCACCCGTGCCATTTACAGAATCGGCAGCCTTCGGAGAAAGAAGAAAAAGCATCCCAATTTATAAAGTAATATGCGGACATTTATGTCCGAATAGAACTTGTAAAATGGGGTGCATGTGCTTGTCTTATTTAATTATAACCTGCAGTTTATCGCTGGAATCTTTAATGTCCTTTATTAAATTATACATTTCTTCAATGAGCACATTATTTTCTTCAAGTGTTGCCAACAACTCCTCTGTTGCAGCAGCCTGTCCGTCAGAAACACTTGCAATGCTTTCTACCTCCCCATTAATTTGTGAGAATAAGTCAGCAATATTTCCAATTCTACTGATTTCATCCGCTATATATCTGTCAATATCCTTAAATGATCCCTGTATCATATCAAAGCTCTGATTAACAGTTTTGACAACCGCCTCACCATCCTGAGTAGCTATTTGACCTTTGCTGACTTCATCAAGAACATTTTGGGTTCTGTCCTTTATCCGGTATATTATTTGATTAATCTGTTTTACAGTATATGTACTTTGATCGGCTAATTTTCTAACTTCCTGAGCTACAACAGCAAAGCCTTTGCCTGATTCTCCGGCTCTGGCAGCTTCAATGGTTGCATTAAGCGCAAGCAGATTTGTTTGTTCTGCGATCTGTGTTATTGCAGACAGAAAATTATATATTTCGTCCATGTTTTCATTCAACTCCTGGACGGTCTCAAATGCTTTTGTAACCGCTTGGTTGATAATATCCATCTGTTTATCCATCGTATTAATCTTCTCTGATCCTTCTGTTACCACATTGCTTGCGCTCTGTGAAACATTCTCCAACTGATCTGAGAACTCTGTCAGCTCAGATATCTTCTTATCTGCTTCTTTTATCATTTGATTAATCTGGACAACACTTTTATTCTGATCAACAATACCGGTAGTAATTTCCTGAGTTGCTGCTGTTATTGAACTGCTTATATCACGAATTATACTTAAATTCTCGTTACCTTTGGATATATCATTGTTTAAAGCTGATGTGTTTGTCCTGATTATATCTATATTATTCTGCAGCTCATCCAATAATCGCTTTGTTTGAGCTTCACTCTTAATCCCGCTCAGTATAAGCCTTTCACCTTCTTTTGTTATAAAGAACAACACAATAGTTATAAGAATCAGGAGAACATCAGTAAACATTTTTGTCATTATCTTGGAGTCTGTCGAAATAATTAGCATTATAATTAAAGCCACATTAACAATACTTCCCATAATACTATAGTATAATTATAACATATACACCAACAATTTCAAGTAAATCTATATATCGAAAATGTCAAGATATCGCATTATTTGTAATTATGTTACCTTAATTATAATCTTTCCATTATTCTTTGTTACGTCCATGTTTTTCTATCTGATCCAGCATATAGTCTGCATATTCTACTACAAGCGGTTTATTCATTGATACCTCCGTACTGTTTTGATACTCTTCCAAAGCGGCAGATATAAAAACAAGGTATTCAATTTACTATTCCGCTATTGGCTAAAGACTTTTGCAATATCTTCTTTATGGCTTCTAATTGATGATGATAGTTAGGTGTCGCAGCGGAAAAATTCAAGTAATCCAAACCGTACCACACATGAAGGACATCTTCAAGCCTGTCAAAAGCAGTCTTGTCATATTCTGTTTCATAGCTGTCAAGAAAAGCCCTTCGATAAGATTCGGCAGATTCGCCTAGCGTAAATTTTGAAAATGAAAGGCTGTGAATCGGTTTCAATTTTATAAACCTGGTTATTTGGAATGTTATCATATTTATGTATAAAATATACTTCTTTACCTATGGAGTCTTCAAATGTTTTGGCAATTAGATTTAAGTTATCCATTATACATCCTTTGCCTTCCATCTAATTATTGAGTCTAGAGTTTCTCAGCAATTGCCATAAAACCTGCTGTTGTTGATTCATCAACCGCCAACTCGTGTAGATCCGAATAATCATATCCCTCAACAAATCTTATCTTTGAAAATCCTGCATCTTTAAGCAATTTATACATGTCTTTCTTATTGACAAATCTTCTGCAAGTCTTTATCTCGTCGGATATACCTTCTTGAGAAAAGATTTGTATTCTTTCTTCAATCTCACCTATCATCTTTCTATTATCCTTCATCAAAACCTTTACTCCGTTATGGAAATATTCTTTCTCATCACTCCATTTATCCTCATATTCCGGATTTGCCATAGTCTTTGGATAAAATAAATCAATTGTTATAATTCCATTCGGCTTCATGGATTTATACACATTTTTTATAAATTGTGTCTGCTCATCATCATGGATGAGATAATTAAAGGTGTAAAAGGTCACAAATATTCTGTCATACTGTTTTGAGGTATATGATTTAATGAAATTATGATTAATTAACTCCAGCATTCCATCTTCGATATAATAATTTAATTTCATTTCTGCTATAGACATCATAGCGTCTGAAATATCTATACCGGTTACTCTATAGCCGGAATCCAACAGCGGCTTCAATAACCGACCGGTTCCACAACCAACTTCAGCGATATCCTTTGCCCCTTCACATAATTTAAGATATACAGGAATATCGTCCATAAATTCCTGCACATACATGTTATAATATTTTGCAAACCTCCTGTATGCATCCTCTGCTCTCATAAAATCCCCCTTTTACCAATCTTTGAATAAGTTTCTGTAGCGATAATGATTTCTTTTATATACACCGGATCGATATACCATAGAATTCTAAAACAATATTTTGATAAAATCCAAGAAGAACCACCTTCCGACAAAGAAATACACAAACTTATGTATATTTTACATTTAATTTCCAACTTGTCAATATACTAACTTGTATTAATTGGAACAGCCTAAAAAGCTGCAGGTGAATGGCAAATATATATTCACCTGTATTAGTATTACTTATCCGTAAATAAGAATTACTAATATCTTCAATTCAACATCAAAAGACCCAAATGATGTTTATGATCTCTCACCATTTAAGTTATTTGAATTTTCCCTTAAATACAATTATTAGAAGGAATTAAGTCGAAATTATATAGCTAAAGAACATATTGCCCCATTATTAGCAAGAGCAGATAATCGTAGCGAAGAGTTGGACAAAATATTTACTGTCTTTGATACAATTCTTTATAAAGATAACTTGAAATCCCAGAGTAATATTGAAATAATATCCTAAGCATTAAATTACTTAAATGTACCGATACCCAATATTAAAACAATATTTTCATTATTTTTTCCTGTCTCTTCTTGCTTTGACGCAATTTTCGCCATAGCAAGCGAAAATAACCCCATTAGAACAGTAATGACCGGAATAAGCAAAGTTTCAAATTTGCTTCCCCGCAATTCTTTTAATTTTCATTTTTGCTCCCCTTTCAGTTCATTTATCCACATGATAAACTCATCGAGGATGGATAAATTCAGTTCATAAAATATAAAGTTCTTGTATTTTGTTTCATATATAAGATCTGCCTTCTTTAATTTTGATAAATGATAAGATAATGCTTGTGGAGTCATGTTAAGAAAGACAGCCAAATCACCGGAACTAATCTTTCCTTCTTTCAATTTGAGCAGGATTTTTCTTCTGTTTTCATTCAATCGAAAGACAGACACAGCTTCTCATAATATAGCATAATTTAATATAATCTTTGGCTGGCTGATACTATCGAAAAAGTCTTGTCAAGCATTGCAATTTAATAATATATGGTATATTATATCAATATTAGGACACACACCTGATAAAATGATTCGTGAAGGGAGATAATTATATGGAGCTGGATTTGATTTTTGAGAAATTAATCAAAAAGCAGGCGAAATATGAGTCTACTATCTTAGGTTTGAATCTGCTGATTACCAGATTACAAAAACAGTATTCTACAAATCAGACTCCTGACGAGCTTAATAAATGCATGCAAGAGATGAAAGCTTTCTTTGAAAAATTCAATGCAATTTTAGGCAAAGATATCGAAGCATTGAGAAAATTATAGGAGGTATATAACATGTTTGTAAATCTTAATGAGGCAATACAACTTATTCAAGAAGGCAAAATACTGCATATAGCAGCTGATGAATCTTTATTGAAACAATTACCAAAAGGAAAGTGGATTGCAGGAACTACCCCTTACTTTATTACAGAGCAAGGCGGCATCACTTGTAAAGATAAATTGTTTGTAAATGAAATCTCATGTGCAATTGATTATAAAACCATGGTATATGACAGCAGTAATATATTAGACATGACAAAGGATGCCTATCCGAACGGAATGACGCTTCTAATTATTCCATTTGCCAGTGATGTTGCTGTACATTATGCTAAAGAAGCACCTAATTCAAATGCTATATTTATGAATCCGACTATTGGCTGGATCTCAGGTTATGATCTTTCAACCGATTCAAGTGCAAAGGTCTATGATGGCGTGACCGGAGAATCATATGGTGACAAAGCTGTTGCATTACATATTAGCTTACCCGAAGATAAGATGGCTTCCATTGGCATAGTAAATATTTTTAATATTGATGAGAATGATGCAAAAATTGAATTTATGCAGGATTCTTTATCAGTCACAAAATGCTTGGTCAACGGAGAAGAAGTCATATTATCAGATTATATAGCTGAGAATAATATTGATACCCGGTTACCATTAGTTGCGGATTATAATAGTGTATTAGTAAATGTATCTATTAAATCTGTTTCTGAAGAAAACAAAACGGTAGATTTCTATGCTCCTGTGTTCTCAGGAAAGGAATATCGTTTTGCCCGTCCTGTCAGTGATTATGTAGAAAGCTTTAATAAGCACTTAAAAGGTTTTAGAGACGTAAAACCGATTTTTTCATGCAACTGTATTCTCAATTATCTTTATGGTGAGCTTGACGATAAGGCAACACCACCGTTTGCAGGACCGGTAACATTCGGAGAAGTTGCATATCAGCTTCTAAACCAGACATTAGTATATGCCGAGATAATCAGCAATTAACATATATATTAAAGAAAAGAGTCCATTAGATTGATATTCAATAGCATATCCTATTGGGCTCTTTTCAATAGCTTTTCTGCCCATGCTGTCCCCTCCGTCTATGCCTATGCCTTTGACATCCTCTTCCGCTTCCGTTACCTAATTCGTCGCAGAGACGATATTCTCATCCTTCAATCAATGGTCCAAACATATTTCTTTACGGCAAGCTGCATACTTTTCTCCATTTTAAAGGTCTTGGCATTGTTTTCACTTCATTTTTTAAATACAATTCTGTTCACAATCTCTTTTAAAACCGGTATAACCTCATTTTCAAACCATGGATTTTGCCTGAACCACCTAATATTTCGTGGAGAAGGATGAACTAACGGAAAATAATCAGGTAAATATTTTCGAAAATTTCTAACTGTTTCAGTAAGATTTTTTTCCCGTCTTGTATTCAGATAGTATTCCTGTGCATAGTTTCCGACTAGAATTATAA
>DUQV01000053.1 GCA_012837605.1 Clostridiales bacterium
ATCAACTCTTCCGTTCCATTTGGGTTTCCCCTTTGGTTCGGTTGGTTCGTGTTATGAAATTCTATTCCGAAGTCTCCATGTGAAAGACTTCAGCTTTTTAGAATTTTCAGGGTTGTTTCACTGTTCAGTTATCAAGGTTCTGTTATCACTATAAAAAGGTTATCTTGAAGGTTTTCATCGACTCGAATTTTGCCGCCGACAAGGATTTACTTTATCATACTCCTCTAATGATGTCAACCTCTTTTTAAAATATTTTACTTTACTAATTTTTCAATAAAATATTACCTTTTTTAGTACCCCTATCAATAGGGGCAAAGACTATCTTACTACATTGACGATGCTTTTGTCAAGCAGAATTGTTTTAATTTTATGTTCAATTTATACCAATTGCAAAAACGCATTCCAACATACTGAACCGACGTGTCTAATAATACCAAACAGCACATATATATGACACAAAATCCCGTCCTATGCCATATAAATGTGCTGCTTAACGTAGCCTTTTCCTTTTACTGCGGATACATAATATTTTACAGGCTCTTCACTGCATCCAAAACAATATTAATCAGAATATTCTTATCGTATAGGAAGCTTAGTAGCATATTATTCTCAATCTGCTCAAATGAACTGCTTCCCAGCTCCGTACCGCTAAATACGGTTACAAGGATGAATAATATCCATACAATAATCACTCCCTGTAATCCGCCGACCAACAGTCCCGCCAGCTTATTAAGCTGATTTAAAATGGGCAGCTTACTTATGATGTTTAGTGCTATGCTAAGTACCCAGAGTGCGACAAATACCACTGCAAAGGTAATTATAAATGCCAAGGATTTTACCGCAATATCAGTCACATGAGTTGTAATATATGACTTGATATTAGCCTCCTGCTCTGCCTTACCCTCCATGAGAGATTCTTTAATCGACTTTGGTAAGGGAAGACCCTCTATTAAATCATCCTCATTGGAAGCCGCTGTCTGCTCCTGAAACAGAATATCCTCTACCTTCCGGGATGCCTTTTCATAAAATGCCTCATTATTCCTTAACAGTCCATTAACCGACGGGCTTATCCAAACAGATAATACCAATGCAATAATAAATGAGAATAATGAAAATATAATCTTAATAAGTCCAATCTTTCGACCTATCAAAGCATTTAAAATAATAATCCCTAAAACAATAATCAACATCCAATTCATATTATCGCTGTATTTGCAGGAGCAAATACAAAATGTCCTCCTCCCTTTCTAATATATATTTATGATTTATATCCCTGACAGCCGGTTATATCACTATTCCTATATTTTAATCCCTGACAGCCGGTCATGTCACTATTCCAATATTTTAACACCTGACAGTCGGTCAGGTCACTTCGGCAGCCGCTACTCCACCAGCTGTATCGTTAATATCTCTTGTGGATTAACCATAAAATATCGGTCAAAATGGTTGATAGGATATAGTGCAGATATATTCGTAGTAAATGTATATCTGAACTTTTCCTTTCCATCAGTTTTATATATCACACAGGTCAAATCATCATGCATGATAATTTCATCACCTGATAAATATATGCTTTTATAATCAAAATCAAACTTCATATCCAGCACCTTGTTGCCATTTAAGTCATATAAAAGAAGCGTTTTCTCCTTATCATCGTCGTTTTGAAGAACAAGACCTGAATATTTTGCATTATGTAATACACTCTTTATTTTGCCCTCTACTGTTTCCTCCTTAGCAAGCTCCGCAATTTCCTCCATTGTAAATATCAGCAATCCGTCCTCTCTAAAAGCGCAAACTGTATCATTATCCAGAAATGTTATTCTGGGCACTATTGCATTATTATATATCAAGGCTCCTGCATGACGGTCTGTAAAATTCTTTCCCACCTCACCGTAATTTAGAAATAAAATATTATTGGCTATTTCACCTTTACTTATGCTTAGATAGGTTGCAGCCACCTTCTCTCCGTTATCCGAAATGGAAATATCCATCGGATATCCGTCCTTTATCATGTTTGTAACCTTTTCTCCCAGAAGCATACCATCCTTGTTGTACAACTCAATATAGCTGGTGTCTTCCTCTATCATTAGTACTGCAACCACACCTTGCTTTGATATTTCTGCTTTTACAATAGGCTTGTTCATCTGCAGACTTCCCGCTAAGCCCTTCCTGTTAAATATGTATACCTGTTTACCTCCTCTGTCTGCTATGACAACATAATCACCGCAGGTATCAGCTACAGGTTCAGCCATCTCATATGATCCGTTCCACAAAAGATTTCCCTTATTATCTACCGCAAGAGCACCGTCCATACTATATCTGACTACCGCTCCCTTATACTCAAGATAACCTCCCAGCTTCTCTTCTGTGTTAACAACGCTGTTCATCACCTCATAGCTCTGATAGCTGCGGTTATATAATCTGATTAAATATATTGCCCCGATTATTACAATAAGAACCAATAACGCCGAAAATATAATAACACGGTTCTTACGATTTCTGGTTTTTCTGTTCATATTATCTCTCACTGCTAGTCAACCCATTTCCTATAAAATGACCTTGTACTGCTGTCTTTATCTTGGATTAAACTGCTTATCCCCGTTAATTATACCTCATTTTTCTAATTATGGCACTATGTATTTTGAATAGAAAATGTGCCTCAAGCGTATTAACCTTTCACATAGAGGTTAATTGACATGCGGCACACTGTGATATGTCTTTTGTACGTAATCTTTTATTATTTACTCTATGGAAGAATTAGCTTCTGTCCTATATATATCATATTCTCATCTTCAATATTATTCAATCTCTTAATTATTGAGATGTAATTGGCTGATTTATATAATCTGTAGCTGATTCCGGCCAGAGAATCCCCTGCTTTTACAATATAATACTTGGTCTCTTCCGGTGAATTGGTTTCTGCATCTTGTGGACTTTTTGCTTTATCACTGTTTTTCACATCATCATTATCATCATTTTCTTTGTCATTATTCTTCTTTATATCGGAACCGGAGTTACTCTGATTAACCTCAGGCAATGGGCTGACTCCACCGGGAACCACTTCGACATTTAAGCTTTCTTCCGTCTCTACAGAATAATCGACAGTCGTTTCCTTATTATCGGTTATCATTCTGTTTTCTGAATCTGAAATCGCATATTCATTTTCATTTCTTAAGAATACGGATTCTACCTGTTTTAGTTCATTTGCCAAAGAATCCAAGGTTTTTTGCATGTTTTTCATTTGATCATAGTTGCTTAACATAGCCGCTCCGACTACAAGAATTATTACGGCAAGCAGTGTACCTGCTGCATATATCAGATGACCCGTGTTTTTATTATTATTTGAAGGCTTCTTGTTCTGCAGTACAGTTCGAATCTCTCTGGATACCCTGTCATCATAATGCTCTTCCACACTAGGCTTAACTTTGTATTCTATCATATAATTTTGCATTTCTTCGTTTTTCTCATAGTATATGTAATAGCCCTCCTGCTTGGCTAAATAACCGTTCTCATAGAAATAAAAGGCTTCTTCTTTTTCCATATTATCAAAGATAAGCAAGGTTTTATCCTGCCCCGCAAAATTATCTATATGAATCTTAAGAATCCGGTCCATATTCTCCAACAGATATCCGGGTCCTCCAATAAACCATCCTACTATTTCCGCTTCCACGAAATATTTCTTTATATTATCATAAATGACAGTCCAATGATCATTCGTAAAGGCAATATCCTGTGCAATATCAACACCTTCCACCTCCACCGCACCGGATATAAATATACATCTGCCTTGGGATGTTTTTATGTATTGTCCAACCAATACAGCTACATGACATGATCCGTAATCTTCTCCGGGAAGCCGCTTTGTAAAAGTCATTACATAGTCTTCTACATATATTTTCTTAGAACTGCTGCTTTTTCCTATCTGGCGTATATTTTTAGGCATCTTATAATCTATATGTACCCTGTTTGTCTGATTCGCTTCAGCATTATCATTGCTATATACCGATTCTATCATGAACTCCCTCTCCTATCAGCCACTTTCCAGTACTCCCCAATGTAAGCGGGTGTTTTCTACTTATAATAGCATAAATCAGACTTACTTTATGTCGTATTAAGTACCCGTAAGACAAGAAGTTATCATCAAATTTCTACCATTATTTCACAAATGTATCTGTGTTCCATAGATGGTTTTTCGGCAAAGTGTGATTATGTGTTCATTTGGCTGTATTTTAAGGCTTGTTTTTCATGTTCGCTGTGTTTTGAATGTCTATTATTAATGTATTTGGCAATACTTAATCTAAGCTTATGTTTTTCATGACTATGGAGGTATTATGAGCATCTTTTTTAAAAGTAAAAACCGAATAATATACTTTAATTCAAACGAACAGAATTCCGCCTATGAACTGGGATTGGCATTATCCGTCTGCATTAAAAAGCATGCCTTTTATGATAAAAATATTGTCTTTTTATGCATTGGTTCTGACCGTGCTACAGGAGATTGTCTTGGACCAATAATTGGGTACAAACTGTCAAAATATATTAATCATCCCAATTTTCACATCTATGGCACCTTGGAACATCCCGTTCATGCTAAAAATTTAAAAGACACCGTAACAATGATAAATCAAAAGCACGAAAATGCTTTTATCATTGCAATCGATGCCTCATTAGGTAAGTCTGATCATATTGGTTATATTACCTTGGGTGAAGGTCCATTAAAACCCGGTGCCGGTGTTGATAAAGATTTGCCGGAGGTTGGTGATCTGTTCATAACCGGTATTGTAAACTTCTCCGGTATGTTTGATCATATGCTGCTGCAGACAACAAGACTTAATGTGGTTATGTCCATGGCCGACCAAATCTGTATTGCTATCAGATACTGCATAACCAATCTAAAGTCCCACCTGCTAAATGAAGTGTATTAAAAAGGACTACATCATATTCTGCCTGTAAAACTGTACCGCTTCGGATATATTGGATGCATTTCCGGCTTGAATAATATTAATCAATGAATCTATTCTGTCAAGAGTAATAAGGTCTTTACCGATAAATGGCTCATATTCATTGGCTATTTTTAAGGTTAAGGCTTTTATCTTTTGATCTGCCTGAACAGATTTGACTGCTATTGCTTCATTTTCAGCCTTAAGATTGGTCAGCTTCTCCTCGTACTTTTTTATTATCTCTGAAGTGATAATCTGAGCAGTAGTATTCTCAAACGTAAGAAGAGCTTCCTTCTTCTGCCGGATTATCTCTGCTGCCTCATCGTCAAGCTTCTTCAGATTCTCGTCAAAATCCTCTAATCCATATGAGCTTTCATCCCTGTCACTCTTAATGTCTTTCTTTATTGAATTCATTTTTTTAATATTGCTGACAATCTCATGTCGCAGCCCGCGTACCTGCCTGAGTACATCACTGTGCTTATCCTTTGTATGATTTCCAATCAGAAGATACAGTCCACCAAATATTATAACGGTTGCGATATAGATAAGTACAAGGTATAGAATCTTTTCCTCAGGAAGAATATGGAAGTATGTTCCGTATGGTATGATTAAAAGCGTCAGTAAAAGTGCAAAGAAAATAATAACAACGTCGCTGAAATACCTTGGATAATATAATGCATAATAAAGCTTAGTGTTGCAATAAGAAGGAACATGCTTCTGCTTAAACAAAGCTTTTGCCTCAAGCTTAAGCCTATGGTTTTCTTCCCGAAGCGAATATGTCTCTTCGTCTATCCGCTCAGATATCTTCTTATTCTTACGCTTGTCCCTTTTGTCCTTAATTTTTTTTATACTTGCTTTTACCTTATTAAGCTGTTTGTCATATGCACTTTCTATCTCACTTCTTCTTTTCCTGATAGTGGCAGAAACTTCATCTGATGCTGTCTTTTCTATGCTCTTGATAATCTTGTCGTTTTTATCCTCTTCAATAACAAGCTTCTCATAATTATCCTGATAACCGCGAAGCTCAAGAAGGTCTTCTTTGATTTCGTATAATTTATCCACACCACCGACCAGTACATTACCTTCATCCATGACAGTTCCCCCTAGTATATAAATATTTATACTGATTTTTACAATATATATGAATTCTAACCCTGTTTTTCACCTTAGTCAAGGTTAGTTCTTGCGGCATTATGCTTCTTTTTTTGCCAGAGATTTAAGCTCCTCGACCGTTGGATACTCCAAGGACTCGTCCATAGCAAGATCCTTATCAATAAGAATTCGGATGCATTCTCTGATCTCCGGCGTCAGCTTAATAATCCTTTTCTTTTCAATCCGTGCAGCTATCTCTTCATAATCCTTGGTTTCCGAATCTAACATAGCTTCCTTGATTAGGATATAATGCATCATCAAGCTGCTAACATTCTTCTCGTTTATTAAGCCAACCAGTATCTCCCGAACCTTTTGCTTTTGCGGCTCTCCATAGGGAAAAATCTTATTGTAGTATTCCCGATATTCCTCCTCACGCTCTTTTTTACTCTTGAATAAAAATCCGAATATGTTTGACATCTTTAATCTCCTATCCATATAAAATGTGATTATTATATTTTAAAATTAATATTTACAATTAAATAATATTTCATTAATAAGCAAAGGTCAATGCCTAAGCTTCAAGATCCGTTGTCAACTGCCAACAGCTGTCTCAAACTGAAAGCAACCACTATTGATATCGCAGAAAGAGGCTTGCATCTATTAAAAATGCAAACCTCTTTCATATGTTGATACCGCTGATTCTGACGCAAATCCTTCGACATATCCCAAAAGCTGAAGCCAGACATACCCCATTGCAATATCCGTTTCATAATCCGCTAAATTGTTTTACATCTAAATCATTATAACTAAATAATAAATGTAAACTTTTACACTTTCAATAGTTTTTAAGTAAATTAAATATAATAATTTGATATTAGTTTCATTATTCGACAAATTATGAGATGTTATCAGACTGGACCGGTATGATGGCGAAATATTATTTTTCGCTAACCTTCAATGCTCTAAACGAATTAAGAACAGCTATGATTGTTACACCCACATCTCCGAATATGGCTGCCCAAAGATTTGTAATTCCCAAAGCGCTTAAAATTAATATCAATATCTTAACACCAATTGCAAACACAATATTCTGAGTGGCAATTCCAATTATTTTCTTGGATAATTTGATAGCAAGCGGTATCTTGGATGGCTCATCTGTCATAATAACAACATCGGCCGCTTCTATGGCGGCATCCGAACCAAGTCCGCCCATGGCAATCCCTACATCTGCCCTTGCAAGAACAGGAGCATCATTTATACCGTCACCAACATAAGCGAGCCTGCTGTTATCAGAAGTCTGCGATATTAGCTCCTCCAGCTTATCCACCTTATCACCCGGCAACAGCTCAGTATACACCATATCAAGCCTCAGATTGTCTGCTGTCATTTCGCCAACCTCTCTGTTATCACCGGTCAGCATTATTGTACGCTTAATCCCTAAACTCTTTAGCTTCTTAAGAGACTGTGCCGAATCCTCCTTAACCTCATCTGCTATCAATATATATCCTGCATACACATCATCTATGGCAACATGAACCACTGTGCCTATAAGTCCGTTATCAATATAATCTATTCCTTTAAGCTTCATTAGCTTGGTATTCCCTGCTGTAATCCGCTTTCCTGAAACCACAGCTTCTACCCCGTGACCGGCTATTTCATTTACATCGGATACCTTATTGCGATCAATATCCTTACCATATGCTTTAAGAATTGATTGTGATATCGGATGATTTGAAAAACCTTCAGCATGGGCAGTCACTTCTATGAGCTCATCTGTTAGCTCTTTATTAAGCTTATAACTTAACTCTTCTTTTTTAACTCTGCTTAACGTACCTATGGGATTAATCTCCTGAACCTCAAACACGCCTTTAGTCAGCGTTCCTGTCTTATCAAAGACCATGGTCTTTGTATTAGCAAGCACCTCAAAATAATTGCTTCCTTTTACAAGAATTCCTTTTTTGGAAGCACCACCAATACCGCTGAAAAAGGTTAAAGGAATGGATATAACCAAAGCACAAGGACATGAAACAACCAGAAACGACAGTGCCCTATATGTCCAATCACTAAAGGCTGCTCCTTCTACTATAAGCGGCGGAAGCACCGCCAGCATTACAGCTAAGATTACAACAACAGGGGTATAATACCTTGCAAATCTCGTAATAAACCTCTCCGACTGCGACTTCCTGCTGCCGGCGTTTTCCACCAAATCCAGTATTTTGCTTACAGTAGATTCCTCATATTCCTTAGTAACCTTGGCAGTAATTACTCCATTTACATTTATACATCCGCTTAATACCTCCATCCCGGGCTCCACCTCGCGGGGTGTGGATTCACCGGTAAGGGCAGATGTGTCTACCATGGAAAATCCTTGGATTACCTTTGCATCAAGAGGAATACGCTCTCCGGGCTTAATTACAATAATATCCCCTACATTTACTTCATCAGTAGAGATTTTAAATATTTCCCCGTCTTTTTTGACATTGGCATAATCGGGTCTGATGTCCATCAGATCGGCAATAGATCTTCTGGACTTGTCAACCGCATAGCTTTGGAACAGCTCACCAATTTGATATAACAGCATAACAGCTATACCCTCAGCATACTCATTGATAATCATTGCTCCTATGGTGGCAGTCGACATAAGAAAATTTTCATCAAAAACCTTACCCTTAGTAATATTCCTGATTGCTCTTAAAACTATATCCCCGCCTACAAGTATATAGCTTGTAAGAAAAAGTATAATTCTAGGCCAGTCCTGTCCTGTATTTATCATCAATGCTGCTGCCAGCAATATTCCTCCTGTTATTATTCGTATAATTACGGTATATCTTCTTTCCATTTAATTAATCCTCCATCCTTATTAAGTCTTATAATTAGCTGTTTTCTTTTATTTTCATGAATTCTTTATACCATGAACTTATAATATGTTTTTTATTATGAACGCTTGAACAAGTATTCATATGTTAGGTTAAAAAATATATGTTACTGTTTGAATCATTTCTCTTTAATATGAGCTAATCCTTGATCAAATATCATCCTTACATGCTCATCATCTAATGAATAATATACTACCTTACCCTCTTTTCTGTTTCTTACAAGCTTGGCTTGCTTTAAGACTCTTAACTGATGGGAAATTGCCGATTGCGTCATATTAAGAAGATAAGCAATATCACAAACACACATTTCCGCTTCATCAAGAGCCCATAATATACGTATACGGGTAGAATCTCCAAACACCTTGAATACTTCCGCAAGTTCATATAGAATCTCTTCCTCGGGCATCCTTGCTTTTACCTTATTAACAACCTCTTCATGTATAACCTCACAATCGCAGCTTTCAGCCGGTGTATATTTCCTCGCCATCATTCCACCTCGCTTTGCATATTTATATTACATATCATATGTATCTTAAATATTATCCGATTTTCATATGAATAATTGTTCATATGTTTATATGTTTATTATATTCCCGAATATTACAAATGTCAATAGATATATTGACATAGATATATTGACAGCGACTAAATAGCAGCGACTAAATAATTGCGATTAAATTGTCGCAGCTATATAGCCGCACCACAGCTTTTGCAGAACTTTGCATCCTCATCATTGAGAGTATTGCATTTCCTGCATCTTATCTTTACTACTTCTTTTTGTGACTGCGGATTTGTGATATTTTCGATTGCATCAATGTTGCTTATGACATCATTAATCATACCGCCCTTGGCTTCATTAAAAGGCTTTAAATCCTCTCTTGCCTGCTCAGGATCAAGTATTAGTCCCGAACCTGCCGCCCCACGCACGCCGATATTGGAAACTAGAGCTCCGGCTATCATCAGGATCATTCCTATAACTGCATTTAAAAAAGCCGGTGGTTCAAATGTTTTCATAGACTCCACAAATGAAAAGAAAAAAGATACAAAAAGGATAAAACCTAATACAACCATTCCCATACCAATATAGTAAGTAATTTTTCTTTCTTTAGATATTTTAGACATATAACCCCTCACTTTTATAATTTGTTATTATATTTTATGCACCAAATACTACAGCTCCACTCTGCCCTCCAGTGCCCGAAGAAGTGTTACCTCATCGATATATTCTAGGTCTCCCCCTACCGGTATTCCGCTGGCTATCCGGCTTACCTTTATTCCGGCAGGCTTAATCAGCTTGCTAAGATACATTGCTGTGGCTTCTCCCTCCAGACTGGAGTTTGTTGCTATGATAACCTCATCCACATTCTGCTGGAGCCGCATCATAAGCTCCTTTAGCTTGATGTCTCCGGGACCTATTCCGAGCATAGGGGAAATGGCACCATGAAGCACATGGTATACGCCATCATACTTTCCTGTCTTCTCATATGCTGCAAGATCTCTGGGGTTTTCTACGACCATGATTTGCTTCTTGTTTCTTCTTGGAGATGAGCAGATAGGACACAGCTCCCCGTCTGTTAGGGTGAGACACTCCATGCAATACCGGACATTCTTCTTGGCATCTGTTATAGAGTTGGCAAGCCTGAGCACACTGTCCTCAGGCATATTTATAATATGAAAAGCAAGCCTCTGGGCAGTCTTTGCACCTATGCCCGGAAGCCTTGACAACTCTTCTATTAATTTGCTGATTTGACTGCTATAATAATCCATCAGAACGGGAATCCTCCCAGCCCACCTAATCCACCTGCTATATCGCCCATTACCTTAGAGCTTTCTTCCTCCATTAATCTTAAAGCCTCATTGGTGGCCGCAACGATAAGGTCTTCTAGCATCTCTACATCATCCGGATCAACAACATCCTGTGAAATCTTGACAGATGTAACCTCTTTCTTCCCTGAAACGGTAACCTTCACCGCTCCACCGCCTGCACTGGCCTCCCAAGTCTTCTCTTCAAGCTCCTTAGTCTTTTCCTCCATCTGTCTCTGCATACGTTGTGCCTGTTTCATCAGATTATTCATGTTACCCGGTATTCCACCACCGGGAAATCCGCCTCTTCTTGCCATACTGATAAGCTCCTTTCATTCTCTAGAGTAAGTCTTCTTTATATTATAGTATGAAATCTTGTTTTCCTGTATCATTAATAATAACAAAATAAAATGTTATTCGTATTGTATGGGCACCTTAACAATCTTTGTCAGGTCCACAACATCCTTCATGCTTTCTTTGTCCTTATCTATACACCTTACATCTATTTCTACAGTCTTATGAAGCATCTTAGTAATTGTCTCATTTATTATTTTCATGTTCTTTTCGCTGCTCACATGATCCTTGGCAAATGAATCCTCCACCACAATCATAAGCCCCTTATTATCATCTATGCTTAAGGTGGCATTATTAAGTGTCAGACCAAGAGCAGGTGCTTTCTTTGAAATCTGTG
>DUQV01000054.1 GCA_012837605.1 Clostridiales bacterium
CACCAATTATTGAGGAACTGATGCTTCGTGGAATAATGTACAGCAAATTAAGGCAGGAAATTTCATTTACAGTGGCTAATATTCTTCAGGCCACTGTATTTGGAATATATCATGGGGATATCATTCAAGGTATATATGCCTTTGGGATCGGACTCTTATTTGGTTACATCTACGAAAAAGGAAGAACCCTCCTTGCCCCAATAATTGTCCACATAATAATCAATGGCTCGGGCTTTCTGCTGCAGTGGCTAAAGCTCGGACCATATATCCCCATATGGCTTGCCATAGTTGTAGGTGGTATACTCTTACTTATAGGTATGGTGCTGTTTAATAAAAACACCAAATTCATTAATGAGGCATAGAATTCTAAAATATAAAATATTGAGAAGGAAATATTCAATGTTGTTTAGAAAAATCTCTTGCATTATATGAAAAATAGCTTATAATAAAAACTGCAAATAATTACCGATGATGCTTGCGTACCCATAACGGGACGGAAAGCAAATCGGAGAGAATTTACTTAATTAACTATTATAGTGCATTTAAGTAAATCCTACCTGTTTTTATACTGTTCGCCTAATTATGAGAACAGTCAACTTGAAAGGAGGATATTATGAAATCAAAATCAAACGTACGCACACTTAAGATGGTGCAATTGGCACTCTTAACAGCAATAATCCTGCTGTTGGCATTCACTCCCATAGGATTTATCAAGCTGCCGGCCGGATTATCCATCACAATAATAGGGATTCCGGTTATTATAGGGGCTATCACCCTTGGACCTGCGGGAGGTGCAATCCTGGGAACGGTATTCGGGCTGTCAAGCTTTGCTCAAGCCTTTGGTCTGGAGCCTTTTGGAACCTTACTGTTTTCTATTAATCCATTAGGTACATTCATTACCTGTATGATACCGAGGATATTAATGGGATGGCTAACCGGACTGATTTTTCAGGGTCTGAAAAAGGTTGACAAGACTAAGTTTGTAAGCTATGTGATTACAAGTCTGTCCGGCTCACTGTTAAATACCATATTGTTTATGACTTCATTAATGATTTTCTTTTATAACAACACAAAGTTTCAGGAGATCGAATTTATTAAGAACTTAAACGCAGCCAATGCACTTGTTCTGGCAATTATTATGGTAGGACTAAACGCAGTTGCAGAGATGATTACAGCCGGAATCATTGGTACGGCAATAGCCAAAACGGTTAATAAGTATATCATTAAAGACAATATATGATATCAAGTAGGCTATATACGGCTATAAGCATAAATTTCGTACGAAATTAATATACAAATCTGAAATTTATATTTGACTTATAGGCAGCAACATGATACAATACTAAAGCTGTAATAATTTTATAAAAAAGAAGAGTATCCATCTCTCACCCATAGCGTAAATTTTATTTATTGCGACCGGGTTATTATATGCGAATTATATTATATGTAGTTTTTGTTGGAATTCTTGCGTGTATGAAGGTGGATAATCTATGTTATCCACCTTTATTGATGTTATGGTGATTGTGTTCTGTTTAATTAATAATGCATTGCGAGGATACAAAACAGCAACTACATAGTAATGTAAGGATAACCGATACTGTAAACTGGATATAACCTATGGAGGTGTAATACTATTAGCGATTTAATGATTAATGAACAAATAAGGGATAAGGAAGTCCGCCTTATTAGTGAAGAAGGAGAACAGCTGGGCATAGTATCTGTCAAGGAAGCTATTAAGCTGGCTAAAGAAGCCAATTTGGATCTTGTAAAGATAGCCCCTTCTGCAAAACCGCCGGTATGCAAAATAATTGATTACGGCAAGTACAAATATGAAATGACCAGAAAAGAAAAAGAAGCAAGGAAAAAGCAAAAGGTTACTGAGGTGAAGGAAATTCGACTTTCACCAAATATTGACAGCAACGATTTGAATACTAAAGCTAATATGGCCCGGAAGTTTTTAAAGAAGGGTGATAAGGTAAAGGTAACCTTGCGTTTTCGTGGGCGTGAAATGGCACATACTTCTTCTTCGAAAGTCATACTTGATAATTTTTATGCTAAGCTGGAGGATGTTGCGGTTGTAGAAAAGCCTGCAAAGCTGGAAGGGCGTAATATGACTATGTTCTTATCAGAGAAACGTTAAAATAGGAAACACCATAAATATGTTTATTATATTTTATGAAGTATAAGATGTACTAATTTTAAGGAGGAAACATCATGCCAAAACTAAAAACAAGCAGAGCGGCTGCTAAACGTTTTAAAGCAACAGGAACCGGAAAACTTAAGAGAATGAAGGCATATAAGAGCCATATTTTAACGAAAAAATCCGCTAAGAGAAAAAGAAATCTCAGAAAAGCAACAATGACTGATCAATCCAATGTAAAGAACATGAAGAAGATCTTACCATATCTATAGATATTGGTGATAAGGAGGAATAGAAAATGGCAAGAGTTAAAGGCGGATTAAACGCTAGAAAAAAACATAATCGAGTATTAAAGCTGGCTAAGGGATATAGAGGCGCCAGATCAAAGCAATATAGAGTTGCAAAGCAATCTGTAATGAGAGCATTAAATTCTTCATTTGCAGGAAGGAAGCAAAGAAAGAGAGATATGAGATCTCTATGGATTGTAAGAATTAATGCGGCAGCCAGAATGAATGGCTTATCCTATAGCAGACTAATGCATGGACTGAAGCTGGCTGATGTTGAAATCAACAGAAAGATGCTTTCAGAGATGGCTATTAACGATGCCGAAGGCTTTAAGAAGCTTACAGAAGTTGCCAAAGAAAAGCTGGCATAATGAATTATTAAATTATTATTAGGCTGTATACTGCCAAAAAAAGATACGGTTATGGTATCAGGATTTGGCAGTGTACAGCCTCTTTTTTGCAAAGGTTAAAAATAAATTAAAAGTATTAGATAATACTGTATTCTATTGCAAATTGTATGTGATTAGTTTATGATGTTTTTATAAATTAATTTTGTTTATTGGGAGGTATTATAAGTGAGAAATAAATTATCAAATCTGATATGGGGGTTATTATTTATTGTAATTGGCGTGGGGATAGCAGGAAATGTACTTTTTAATTGGGATTTCCGTATATTTTTCCCCGGATGGTGGACGCTGTTCATCATTATTCCTTGTCTAGCAAGTATAGTCCGTTCCGGTTTTAATGTAGGAGCTGTTACCGGATTGTTCATAGGCGGAATGTTACTTGCTGCCCATTATGTAGATCTAGACATTAACTTCTGGAAGCTTATAGTTCCCGTCATACTTATTGCCATAGGAATAAAAATTATATTTCAGGGTTCATTTAACAGACCTCGTAATGTGGATAAGACTGTACACATAGAGGGTCAAGATAATGTGCGCAGCTATGGCAGGAAAGAATATACTGCAATATTTGCCGGTAATAAGATTAAGATTACAGACCATTTTATGGGTGCAACCTTGAATGCAGTATTCGGGGGAGTAACGCTTGACCTTCGGGACGCAATTATTGACAGAGATGTAGAAATTGCAGCAACTGCAGTTTTTGGGGGTATTGATATTTATATTCCAAGTGGGGTTTCAATAAAGGTGAATAATATTCCTATATTTGGAGGGGTAAGCAATAAGTCAACGCAGACTACAGATCCAAATGCTCATACTATTTATCTGAACTCCACAACAATGTTTGGGGGGATCGATATTAAATGAATACATTTCAGAGGGTTATAAAATATCTGGCTATAGCATTTGCGATATTTCTAACGGTAACTATCCTAACAGGAATCGTTGGATTAATCTCAAGTATATTCGGAGTTGTTAAGTGGAGCGATGAAAAAAGAACAGACTATAGTATGGACTATAGCGGCATAGAGCGACTGGACATCAAACATAGAGTAGGCAAACTAATAATAAAACCCGGCAAAGGCTTCAGAGTTGAAGCAACTAATGTATCAGAGAGCTTCAGAACTAAAGAAGTTAATGGGACTCTTATTATTGACGAGCCTTTCTTTGTAGGAAGATTTCTATGGTTTAATTTTGGATATGCCGATAATAAATCAGTCATAACTGTATATGTACCTGAGAATTTTACCGCCGACAGCATAAAGATTGACAGCGGAGTAGGTGAGGTACATCTTGAGAAGCTTACGGCAGATCGTTTGACAATTAATGCCGGAGTCGGTGATATCTATGGTAATAACTTAACAGCTAAGAAGGTAAATATCGACGGTGGTATCGGTAGTATGAAGCTTACAGATATAGATTTTTCAAATGTAGATTTAGAATCAGGTATAGGGGATATTAGTATTGAAGGGATTATTGAAGGGAAAACAGAGATTGATTGTGGAATAGGCAGTATCAGTTTAAACCTAAATGCTTCAAGAGAGGATTATATACTCAGAGCTGATACCGGTTTGGGAAATGTTAAGGTTAATGGCAGAAAATTAAACAGAAAGCATTATGACAACTATCTGGCAGATAATATAATCAGAATTGATGGCGGTATAGGAGATGTGAATATCAATTTTTATTATTAATTTATAGTATATATAAATAATATGAAATTTGGGATAAACCTTGCAATCTCTGGTTATAAATATTACAATAAGATATAACAGGGGACGTTCATATCCGCGATAACGTCCCTTTTTATGCAATAGGAGTATTTGTCTTATTGCATTAAAAATTCTCACTCTTTCTTGTAAACTACGCAGATATCTTAAGAGAAGGTCACATAAGGAGTTTTTTAATGAATAAAAAGAGTGTACTAGGACTTTTTCTATTCTCATGTGCTGTCATAGCCGGGTTGTTTCTTGGAACCATGCTTATGATAAGGCAACAACCTTATCCGGATTATAGTCAAAATCAGCAAGATATTAGCAATGAAGCTGCCAATGAGGATAGTGAACCGGAAATCGAAGAGGATGACAATTCGCAGGACCAATCCATAGGTTCAATTTCAGAAGAAGAATGGTATTATTCAGATAATACGGATACTAATTCACAGGACATAAGTAAGGATCCGGTGAATGCTGATGATATCAATTCCTCTGATACAGATGCAGAGCAGACGGACAGCCTAAATGAACCTGAGAATAGTATCTTAAATTCGGAAGAGTCCAATTCATCTGATAATGAAGATACTTCGGGCAGTAATGAAGAGATGCCTGATGACAATGAAACAGACGATGGACAAGACAGTACCGATTATGCTTCCGAATCCGATAATAACGAATATACAGATACCATTGGAGATGACATATTAGAATTACCTGATATGGAGTTGATATGTGACAGCAGCCAGGTGGACTATATGAATTACATCCCCGATATGGTATATGACAGTAAGATAGAAAGTGATTTGGATATAATAAATCCCATATTGGATATAAAAGCCAAATCAGCAATATTAATTGATGCAAAAACAGGCAAGGTATTGTATTATAAGGAGCCTATTGTACCGGTATTTCCTGCAAGTACATCAAAGCTTTTGACAGCGTTGGTGACACTTGACTGGTGTATGGAAGAGGAAGAGGTGGTCGTGGGTGATGAAATCAAATTGGTCGCTTCTGATTCCACATTGGCAAGATTGAAGAAGGGACAGGTTCTTACGATAAGGAACGCTTTAGAGGGTATGCTTGTTCCTTCGGGAAATGATGCCGCCTATGTGTTAGCTGCCTATGTAGGGAGAAAGTCACTGCGGAATGATGATGCCAACCTAAAGGAAGTAATTCCTGAGTTTATCAGATTAATGAATGATAAAGCCAAAAGCCTTGGAGCTGTTAACTCAGTATTTAAGACACCGGATGGCTATGATGCAATCGGTCAGTATACCACAGCTTATGACATGGGGATGATTGGCATGGCAGCAGCGGATAATGTAACTATTGTAGAGATTTGCAGTAAAGCAAGTGCAAGGAATGTATTCTTAGATGGTTATGATGTAACATGGAATAATACTAATTCTTTGATTGTTAAGGAAAGCGGCAGATATTATCCGTATTGTATAGGTCTTAAGACCGGAACCAGTACAATGGCAGGAAGATGCTTGATATCTGCAGCAAAAAAAGACGGTAAAGAGGTAATCAGTGTAGTTATGAATTCTGATGCCGCAGGAAGATGGGAGGATTCCACTACTTTACTAAAGTATGGATTAGAGAACTAATACGAGATAAATTATGGAGGTAGTACATGGGGGACTATAGGGATTATAATGATGATAACAATGATTTAATGCAGGTTGATGAAACATATGATGCACAGCCTGTTACAATGTCTGACAGAAAAATTTTATCCTATTGCGGCTTGTATCTGTCCTTGATGACGGTTGCCGTCTTTGCTGTACAGTTTTTACTCTCAGCCATATTTAGGATATTTATTCCTGATGCAATAGAAGCAAGCTGGTTTAATGTGATACTTACTCTGGTAGGAATTGTTGGGGTTGGCTTGCCGGTATTTGTTAAGCTTATGAAGAAGATACCTGATTCAGAGATTGGTGAGAAAAGGAATGTCTCATTGGTGAAGTTATTAGGGTATTTTATTATATGTGTTGCTTTTGCATATATAGCTAATATAGCAGGACTGTTTATAAGTGCATTTATTGAGCTGATAAAGGGGATAGAGGTTGCAAATCCGTTAGAAAATTTTATCTTTAACAGCAATATGGTGCTTGTAGTGATATATGCTGTTATAATTGCACCGATTGTGGAGGAATTAATATTCAGAAAAATTCTTCTTGATAAACTTCGCAGATTCGGGGATCTGCCGGCCATACTGATTACAGGTCTTGCATTTGGCATATTTCACTTTAATTTATTGCAGTTCTTTTATGCAACCGTGATTGGAATAATGTTTGCATATATCACTATCCGTACCAATAGGATTATATATGCCATTATATTACATATGATGATGAACTTTATTGGAGCCGGGGTGGTACCTCTGATTTCTGCCAACCAAAATATATTAGGAATGGCTTTGGTTACTATATGGTTTTTCGGTACAATGACAGTAGGCTCATTGCTGTTCATATTAAATGCAAAAAAAATACGGCTGAATAAACCAATAAAGCCTCTGGTAAGAAAAAGAGATTATATTCTAAATCCCGGAACCATGCTGTTTATAGCATTGGGAATAACAATAATTGTTTTGACCACATTTCAATAAAAAACATAATTGCAGCTGTGCGCTTATGAAACGCGCACAGCTGTACCTGATGCAGTAACCATAAGCATACCGTTGTTGCTTCCAAGTACTTCATAGTCTATATCGACACCAATTACTGCATTTGCTCCGAGGGAAGCTGCTCTGTGTTCCATTTCTTGAAGAGCCTGCTTTCTGGCACTGATTAATTCTTCTTCGTAGCTTCCTGATCTGCCGCCAAAGAAATTGGACAAACCGGCAGCAAAATCCTTGATAAAATCAACACCGGAGATTACTTCTCCGAATACGATGCCAAGATAGGCATCGATGTGTTTGCCTTCTACTGAAGGTGTAGTTGTTACTATCATATGACCGCCTTTCTCAAACAGGGTAATCCCTGTTTGTTATAATAGTTATATAATTTTTGAGAGTACGTTATATTAGTAATTATAAGGATTGATTATAGTGTGTCAATGAATTACAAGTGATTCTAAGATTTCTAAGGAACTGTTAATAATAATGTTTTTAAAGAAGGGAGAATAATATGAATAACTTTAATTTTTATAGTCCGACTTATTTTGTGTTTGGAAAGAATACTGAGAATGAAGCAGGAAAGTATGTTAAAAGATTTGGCGGAAGCAAGGTGCTTATTCATTATGGAAAAGGCTCGGTAGTCAGATCCGGTCTTCTTGACAGAGTAAAGGAATCCTTAAAGAAAGAAGGTTTGGAATTCGTAGAGCTTGGCGGTGTTATGCCTAATCCAAGAAGCGGATTGGTATATGAAGGAATAGAGCTCTGCAGAAAGGAATCCGTAGATTTTATACTTGCTGTAGGAGGAGGAAGTTCCATTGATTCTGCCAAGGCAATTGCAGTAGGGGTTAAGTATGACGGAGACTTCTGGGATTTCTTTGAAGGTAAGCCGATTAAGAAAGCACTTCCTGTAGGCACTGTTCTTACTATAGCTGCGGCAGGAAGCGAAGGCTCGGGTGATTCGGTTATTACTAAGGAAGAGGGCATGCTAAAGAGAGGTGCAGGCGGTGAAGCTATGAGACCGGTGTTTTCCATTCTTAATCCTGAGCTGACACAGACTCTTCCGGCATATCAGACAGCATGCGGAGCAACAGATATTATGGCACATGTATTTGAAAGATATTTTACGAATACTAAGGAAGTCGAGATAACCGACAGATTGTGTGAAGCAGTACTGCTTACCATGATAAAAGAGACCCCAAGAGCAATAGCAGATCCGAATAATTATGACGCCAGAGCAAATATTATGTGGGCGGGCATGGTAGCACATAATAATCTGGTGGGAGTAGGCAGAGAACAGGATTGGGCAAGCCATGGAATCGAACATGAGCTGTCAGCTCTTTATGATGTGGCTCACGGTGCAGGTCTGGCTGTTATATTCCCGGCATGGATGACTTATGTTATGAAGCATGATATTAACCGCTTTGCTCAAATTGCTGTGAGAGTATGGGGCTGTGAGATGAACTTCGCCAACCCTGAGGAGACAGCAAAGGAAGGGATTAAGAGATTTAAGCAGTTTCTTAAGTCTATTGGAATGCCTACAACATTCAAAGAGCTTGGAGCAAAGGAAGAAGACATACCTTTAATGGTAGAAAAGCTTGGTCTTGGGGATACCGGCACTATAGGGAGCTTTGTACCGTTAACCGCTAAGGATGTGGAGCAGATATATCGTTTGGCATTATAAAACAGATTAGAGCAGAAAAAAGACAAGGACATGTAATGACAGATTGGCAGATAAAAATAATAGAACATATAATGACAGAAGAACAGATAAGAACAGATGCAGAACAGATAGGAATCGAAATTAATGTATTAACAGGTCTTTCATGCTTTGAAAGGAAGTATATCTTATGACTGAGCTTTTAGTTAAGCTGTTTGTTAAGAATAAGGATGATATTGAGGATCGGGCGGTACGTACTTCATATGGAAGCTTGTCCGGTATCGTCGGAATTATATGCAATGTCTTATTATTTGCATTGAAGCTGATAATAGGAATCATAATAAACAGTGTTTCCGTTATGGCTGACGGATTCAACAATTTATCCGATGCTGCATCCTCAGTTATCAGCTTTATAGGTGTGAAATTGGCCGGTCGACCCGCAGATAAGGAGCATCCCTTCGGGCATGGAAGACTCGAATATATAACTGCTCTTGCTGTTTCCTTTCTGATTCTTCAGGTTGCATTTACGTTATTTAAAAGTTCATTTAAAAAGGTTCTAAATCCTGAAGCAGTAATATTTAATCCCATCCTCTTAGGCATATTGGTTCTGTCAATATTGGTAAAGGTATGGCTGATGGTTTTTAACAGAAAGCTCGGAAAGAAAATAAAATCAACAGTTATGCTGGCTGCAGCAGCAGATTCCATGGGAGACATATTAGTTACCTCGGTTACTGTTATATCTGCGATAATTGCAGGACTTACAGGCTGGAAAATAGATGGATATATGGGTATTGTTGTTTCGATATTTGTTATGCTGTCAGGGATAAGGATTGTCAAGGACACATTGGAACCACTGCTTGGCCAAGCTGTTGACAGGGAGCTATATAAGAAACTGTCTTCCTTCGTAGAGAATTATCCGGGTATAGTTGGTACTCATGATCTTATCATTCACAGCTACGGTCCTTCTCACCGGATGGCTACTATTCATGCGGAGGTTCCTAATGACATAGACTTTGAGATGGCTCATGAGACAATAGACAAGATAGAGCGTGATGTGCTTGAGATAATGGATATATTCCTAGTCATCCATATGGATCCCATAGAGATGAATGATGCTATGGTTATTGAAAAAAGAGATATGGTAACACATATTATCAGAAGTCTGGATGAGAAGGCATCTATCCATGATTTTAGAGTTGTTAACGGAGAATTCCAGATCAATCTGATATTTGATCTGGTTATTCCGCACGCATATACAATAGAGGATGAGCAAAGACTTCTGAAGAAAATCGTGGATGAGGTTAGAAAGCATGATACCAGATATAATTGTGTGATTACTCTGGAGAACAGCTATATAGCGGAGGAGTAGAGGAAAGTTTTATAAGATCCAGACACACTGCATTTTCTCACTGTTCAATAGGAGGACTTTATAAAATATACGAGCTTAAATTTGATCAGAATATGGTCGATTACTTGATTCAACATGGAAAATTGACTAAAACAAATTGCTTTCAAAATGATACCATGCTTGAAGATCCGGGGTTTTACAATCAAAATCAATTGGTATGTTCCATATGCTCACATGAAAAGACACATTTCTTTTTTTTAGACGATGAGCAAATCTCTGTTCTTAAAGAATTAGATATACCATTTAGATACGCTTAATTTAGTCTGATAAGTGTGTTTATTATTCGTGGATATTATTTGAAGGTAATATACAAATTTTCAGGGAATAAGGGATGGCTATACAGAAGGGTTTGCTAAAAGGATGATGATTAAAAAGCGATAATTGCACAGAATAGATACGAAAATTTCTAAAATTTGTGCTTGAATTCTGTGCTGCTATGGGTTATAATATCATCCGTGGCACTGATATATCAGCCGCAAGCAATTAAATATATTGGGCTATCGCCAAACGGTAAGGCACTGGACTCTGACTCCAGCATTTCTAGGTTCGAATCCTAGTAGCCCAGTTAAGACGAAAAATGACCATCCAAACATGGTCATTTTTCGTTTTCTTGTGTGCCCAACATGGGTGCAATCTAGCGGGTGAAAGTTCCGAAACCGCAAGGCTTATCTTAAAGTAAAGTCGAATTCAATCCATATCAAATTATCCTCATCAATTATGTCATTATATGATACCCATAGAAAGTCTGCATTTAATACATTATAGCAATCACCGATTCTCTCGAATTTATCACGTTTAGCCGTTGTTCTGGTTAATTGATTGTTTTCATCCAGATAGAGTACATAGGAATTCATAATTAATGTGCAAGGCTGTTGGAAAATATCAATGGGAATATTACTGCCCCCTGATTTTGTGATAGCCTTGTGTATTTTTGTTATGGAAGGTTGGTGTTGTTTAAAAACTATAAAAGTTATATAATTAGTTATGTGTGGCTTGGATATACAATATAGTCTGATGTTGTATAGTATACTGGGGTAATGCCGCAATAAGGAGGTTAAAACCTCCGTTACAGGTTATTTAGATAATATATTTTTAGTAGGAGGTTTATTATATATGAAGGTCAGCATAATTATGCCGTTTCACAAAGGAGTGCATTTTCTTGAGGATGCTCTGGAAAGTCTAAGAGAGCAAAGCTTTAAAGACTTTGAGGTTTTGCTGATATGTGATCATATTGAGGAGGATATTGATAAATACATTGAGGAATACAGCAAGGATTTTCCTTTGGCGGTTGCCCATCTGGAGGACAGGACGGGAGTGGCTGCAGCCAGAAATCTTGGGTTGTCCATGGCTAAAGGAGAGTATATATATTTTCTTGATAGTGATGACTATCTTGATGAAAATGCTTTGGAGCAAATTGTAGCTACAGCTGATAATGATAACGCTGATGTTGTATATGGTAAGAAAACCTGGACATGGTTTCGAAGAAGTCTGTTTTTGCGAAAGCTTTATGAAGAGCAGGAAGAAGAGGAAGAGGATGACAGTGATGAGGATGGCGACAGTGATAAGGAAGGTGATTCTCAGGATTCTGAGCAGGATAGTGCAGACAGTGATGGCAGACCCCTGCAGGACGGCTCAATAATTGATGAAGACAGTGATAAGGATAGTGAGCAGGAAACAGAAGGCATAGAATATTTATCCGAAGAAGAGTATATTGCCTCGAAGAAAAGGCGGGCTTATTATGAGCTGATTTCAAGACGTAAGAGTGTCAGAAGCATAACTGTGCTTCATGTTTTGATGAGAAGACAGCTGATAGAGGATAACAATATCAGGTTTAATGAAGATATTATTTTCTTGTCTGATTATCCGTTTTTGCTTCGTGTTCTTGATAAGGCATTTATCTTCAGCCGTAATATGGAGTCTCAGTATATCAAGCGCAATCACAATGATTCGATTAATTTTCCTTCCTTAAGTCAGATGAAGGGAAGCAAGAGCTTTGCTGAGTATGTTAAGACATATGAATATGCCAAGACACTTATAGCTCCTGACAGCGACCTTAGAACACGTCTGGACAGGAAGATAATACATTATACCATTAGATATTTTGCTCCAAAATTAAAAAGAATGAAGAATTCCGAAGATGTTGCGAATAATTTTAACATACTCCATGGTCTGATATCAAAGATGGATATGGAGTTAATTCGTTCTTATAAAAAGTATAAAAAGAGGATATTGAAGGCTTTTTACAAAGGAAATTATAAGAAAGCCGTAAGAATCGTAACTTTACATTTGGCCAGAAGAAAAATCAGGTCATTTATTAAAAACAAAAGAGAGTTTCCAAAATTCTTATACAGAAAGATATTTCTTAAGATGTCACTTAAGGACAATTGGGTATTTTGTGAGAGCTTTTTTGGCAAAAACTATTCTGACAGCCCTAAGTATGTATATGAATATCTGCAGAAGAATTATCCGGGTAAATACAGGTTCATATGGGTTATGGACAAGAAAGGAACTGTCATACCGTATAAACACTCCAGAGTGAAGAGATTCAGTATCAGATACTGCTATTATCTGGCCCGCTGCAAATATTACATTTTTAACAGCAGACAGCCTGTATGGATTAAGAAAAGAAATGGGAATGTATTTCTTCAGACATGGCATGGAACACCGCTTAAGCGTCTTGTGTTTGACCTTGAAGACATTAATTCAGCAACTCCCAGATATAAAAAGCAAACCTACAAACAGTCAAGATCTTGGGATTATCTTGTAGCTGCCAACAAATTTTCAAGCGATATATTCAGAAGATGTTTTATATTTCATAAAACCATTCTTGAGACAGGCTATCCAAGAAATGATATTTTACACTGGGACAATAAGGAAGAGATTGCAGCTAAGATAAGGGATAAGCTTAACATACCTAAGGATAAGAAAACTATCCTTTACGCTCCAACATGGAGAGATGACGAATATTATACCAAGGGTCAATACAAGTTCTCACTAAAGCTTGATCTTCAGCTTATGAAGAAAGAGCTTGGTGATGAATATGTGATACTGCTTCGCACACATTACTTTATAGCAGATTCTATTGACGTTACCGGGTTGGAGGATTTCGCATATAATTTAAGTAACTATGATGATATATCGGAGTTGTATCTGATATCGGATTATCTGATTACGGATTATTCATCAGTATTCTTTGATTATGCCAACCTTAAGAGACCTATGCTGTTTTACACCTATGATTTGGAAAAATACAGAGATGTACTGCGGGGCTTTTATATCGACATAGAAGAAGAGCTTCCCGGACCTTTGTTGTTTACCACAGAAGAGGTTATTGATGCTTTTAGGAATATAGATGAGATAGTAAATAAATACAAGGATAAATATGATGTGTTTTATGAGAAGTTCTGCTCTTGGGAAGACGGACAGGCATCCAAAAGGGTTGCAAATGCAGTTTTTGACCCGGATGGCAGGAACGATTAATATTTTGTGTTAAGGAGGAATGTGGAGTGGAAGAGCATAAAATACGAGTCAGTATTATAATGCCTGTCTATAATGTAGAGAAGTATCTTAGGCAATGTCTGGACAGTCTGTTCTCCCAGACTCTGAAAAGTATTGAGATAATTGCTGTTAATGACGGCAGTACAGATAATAGCCTTCAAATATTAGAAGAATACCAAAGAAATAATCCTCAGATTATGACAATATATACTACAGAAAATAAAGGAGTAAGTCATGCCAGAAATTATGGTATGGCAAAAGCAAGCGGTGAATATATACTTTTTGTGGACAGTGATGATTTTATTGAACCGGATATGTGTGAAAAGCTTTATAACAAAGCAGTTACCGATAACAACGATATTGTAATCTGTACCCGCTATAATGTATACGAGGACATGCATACCGGTGTTTTAAAACGTGATCATATCAGGCTTGAGCTGATAAACCACAGCTTCAATCTGTATGAACACAAATATGAGCTTGCACATATACTTCCATTTCCCTGGGACAAGCTATATAAGCGGGAGCTTCTTGCCGGTATGGAATTTCCCTTAAACATGAGATTTGAAGATATAGTTTTTGTATATCAGGTTGTAGTAAAAGCCAAGAGCATAGGTATTGTAAATGAACCCTTATATAATTACCGTAAAACAACTCAAGGCGGGTTTTTGAATACATTTTCAAAGCAGACATTGGATATTATCAGGGCTTTTGAATTGGTATTCGATTATATGGAGAAAAACAACTACCTTGAGCACTATTATAATGAGCTTGAATTCATATGCACAAGGCATTTCCTGTACCGGTATATAACCCTTTTCAAGAATGAGAACCGGGGCAAGGGAAAGCTTGATATAAAGCTTGAGATTATCAACAAGACTCAGGACTTCCTTGACAGCAGACTGCCTAACTGGCGAAGCAACAATTATCTTCTGTATTCATCAGGATGGCTGAAGAAGAGACTTCCGCTTTTTACTAACCGAAAGAAGATGGTGCGTATTACTAAGCTGCGGGAGCTTATGCCTAACAGAATATACAATCTGTTAAAGCGTATCAGGAATTATATTTCAAAGCTATATAGGTTTGCAAAAAGCAAAGAAAAAATGACAATGATTAAGAAGAAGCTCCCAATCATATCTGTGATGATGAGGAAGGGGACTGTTTATTATACTCATGTATATGAAAAACTGAGTATATTGCCTAATGATATTTTATTGGAATCCAAGCATGGAGAGGATATCGCAGGTAATATATTTGCACTTCTTAAAGAGCTGTCTAAGGATAAATATAAGAATTATAATGTGAAGCTTGCTGTTAATCCTTCCTGTAAGTCTGTGTTTAGAAAGCTGCTTGAAAGATATGGGATTAAGAATGTAACCATGATAGATATTTTCTCCAAGAATTATGACAGAGCATTGGCATCCGCCAAATATCTGGTTACAGATACAAGCTTCCCGCCGTATTTTATCAAAAAACCTGAACAGATATATCTGAACACATGGCATGGAACTCCTCTAAAGGCTATGGGTAGGATTGTTCCCCATAGGGAATATGCTCTGGGTAATATTCAGCGTAATTTTCTAATTGCCGATTACCTTCTTTTTCAAAATGATTTCTCAAGAGAAGTATTCATGCGTGATTATATGATTGAGAATATATATCCCGGCAATGTTCTCGTGTCGGGTTATCCGAGGAACTCTGTGCTCCTTAATAATGAGCGCAGAGACAAGATAAGAAAAGACTGTAATTTTGCGGACAAACGGGTATTAGTCTATATGCCCACGTGGAGGGGTTTACTGACTAATAAAGAAACTGACAAGCAGTTAAAACAGTTGGACGGATTCTTTGCGGATATAGACAGCAGGCTTAAGGATACTGATATTTTCTTTGTAAAGCTCCATCCGTATGTGAAGGATAAGATGGATTATTCGGGTTACAGGCATATACGGGAGTTTCCGGCAGGTTATGAGACGTATGATTTTCTGACTGCCGCTGATGTACTTGTAACGGATTATTCCAGCATTATGTTTGATTTTGGAGTTACAAAAAGGAAAATAATATTATTTGCATATGATAAGGATGAATACTTAAAAGACAGAGGTTTGTATATTGGCTTGGAGGATTTAGGTCTGCCTGTTACCGAGAATGTAGAAGAACTGATTCAGGAATTGAATGATGAACATAAGGGGTATGATAGATTTTATGAGAGATTTTGCAGTAATGACTCTTTAGATACTCCTGAGAGAATATGTGAGATCCTGTTTAGTGACGGCTGCAAGAGTAAGGCGGCTTTAATATCCGGTGAAAATAATCATAAATCAAATATTACTGCAGATAACAGAAAGAAAATTCTTATATATATGAAGGGCTTTAAGAATGATATTGAAAGCAGAAACCGCATTAATATGATTAATTCTATTGATACGGACAAATATGATGTATATATCTGCATGAAGTCGGAAGAGGTTAAGAAGAATACGGAGATGCTGTCCTTGCTAAAAAAAGATATATCATATATGCCTATTATGTATGAAGTGGGATATAGACGATCGGAATATTTCCGTTTAAAGGTTCTTGGCAAAATTGCAAAGAAAAAAGCTTACAACAGATGTGCAGACAAGGTCATGACCCGTGAAAGAAGGAAATATTTTGGAGATGTGAAATTTGATTATATAATCCATAGTTCATGCTTGGAGCATATGATACTGCATCTGTGCCTTAATAATGGTGACAGGAAAATCTATAATTTTAAACACTTCAGTAAGAGCCTATATGAGAAAAACAGGAGATACAGAAGAACGATTAATTATATTATTAAGCAGTTTACCGCATATGATCTTATAGTTGCCGATAATGCTGCTAAGACCCTAAAGCTTCAGGGAGATAACATTATCTATAGTGATGAAAGCGGTTTTAACGTAAATGACGTGCTTGATTACTTGGAGATGCACTGATGCAGACAACAGTTGTCAATATTCCTGATAGGCAGAGAAATGGAGGATGAGAATGAAGGTAGGGGTCATAACATTTCATAGTGCGAATAATTATGGAGCGGTTCTCCAGACTTGGGCATTACAAAAGGTATTAAAGAATCTGGGTACTACGCCCGGTGTGATTAATTATCATCCGGATATTATAGACAGATTATATGATCCAATGAAGCTAAAAAGAGGATTCGCCCGTGAATTATTAAAATTAAGGCTTTATATAAGAAACAGAAAAAGTATTGTCAGGTATAATAAATTTCAGTCATTTTTAAAAACAAAGCTTAACCTGATAGGGGATTACCGGACATATGAGGAACTTTTGAAAGCAGACCTTAATCTGGATGCTTATATAGTTGGCAGCGATCAAGTGTGGAATCCTACACACACGGGCGGATATGATCCTGCCTACTACCTGGAGTTTGCCAAAGAAGGCAGCAGAAGGATATCCTATGCAGCAAGTCTTGGTACTAACTACATTGTCTCTAAGTATAAGGAGCCGATGCAGAAAGCTCTCAAATCCTTCACCGGTATATCTGTAAGAGAAAGAAGCGTACAGGGTGCAGTTAGTGAGCTTACAGGAAAACCTGTGGAGGTTGTGCTGGATCCGACTCTTTTGCTTGATAAGGAAGATTATGATGAGATTAAGGTAAAAAGTAATTATAAACAGCCATATATTCTGATTTATTCTATAGAAAAGAATCCTCAGCTTATCGAGCTTGCAAATAAAATATCAGTTTCTCTGGGTATGCCTGTTCTGCAAAGAAGACCTATGGGGGGACTCATTAATCAGTTGGAGCCATTCTATACATCTGATGCAGGAGAGTTCCTAGGGCATATTGAATCTGCTGCTTATGTAATAACAAATTCTTTTCACGGAACGGTTTTTTCAATTCTATATGAAAAACCTTTTGTATCTATGCTCCATTCTGATACAGGCAGCAGGACGGAGGATCTGCTAGAAGAACTCGGTCTGTCATCTCATATACTGTATGATATAGAGGATTTTAACAGTTTTGACATATTTAAGTTTGAAAACACAGAAGAAGTCAAGGAGCGAATAATGAGTCTCAGGGAAAAATCAATGAGCTTCCTCAAAAGCTCATTGGGATAAATTGTTCCGATATCTTTACAGATATTAACCAATATATATGTTAATTATAACAAGCCGGACATAAGTGTCCGGCTTGTAATGTTTAACAGTAAGTCAATCACAATGGCATATCATATTTTTTATCATGAATTTGAGGTACTAACCATTCGGTATTTTGCGGGAAAGG
>DUQV01000055.1 GCA_012837605.1 Clostridiales bacterium
AAATAAATGTGCCGATACCCATCATCGCCGATATCATTAAATGCGTTAAAGCCATCAATGATATTAGCAGAGTAATAAATAGTGCAGCTATTTTTTTATCTTTCTGAATAAACAGCCATATGAAATAAGTTAAATATGGTAAAATAATCGCAGTCACTACGCGTGGTATATTACCTGCAGCAAAAAACACACACATATTATCAGGTAAAAACAGCCACATTAACCCGAAAAACGTGCAAAGTGCCATTCTTCTGGTTGATATTCCCCACAGAAGCCATCCACATCCGCTAACAAAAAAAGAAAAGCCTACAAAGTAATAATAGCTTGTTATTGTATCCCCTTGTCCGAGCCATTGAAGAAAGGCAAGAATATAATATGAAACAGGCGCCCAGTACCTATAAGGCTGCATACCATTATACCAGAGGTTTGTATACAGAGGATAGTAATCACCTTCCATCATTCCACGATACATTATATTGGACTTAAAAAAATGTCCCCAAGTATCATAACCGGATAGGTAATAACCCTTTTCCTTAATAACATACATTAATAAAAAAGCTCCTACGGCCATTATTAATACCGCAAATATAAACTTTATTCCAATCGGAACTAATCTTCCTTTAGTATCCGTATTCATTTGTTCAAATTGATACTCAACTGACTTTTCCTGCATTCTTTCTTCTGTCCCTTCCGGTAAATCGTTTCTTTCATGGAGTAATTTCATATTGTGTGTTAATAATGTATTAATCAATTACCAAGAATTCGCTTCAAAATATTATCAGCCATACTTTCTGAATTGCTGTTTCTATATAAGTTCTCTTCTTCTCCACACAAATTGACAATATAAGACCTTGTTGGAGTTTCACTCATTTCGATTGATAATAAGATCCACCCCTCACTACGCAAAATAGCCTGCAGATTTTCTTTAAAATAATCACAGCAGTTCTCAAGGGTAGGATTTATTGTGTCAAAAGGAGGTATCTGATTAATGAATTTGTCCTGATATTTACTCATCCATTCATTAACCTTTTCTTCGACAATATTAAATTGAATAAACTCTTCCCTCTCTTTTAGAACATAAATCGTTATTTCCCAAGTATGAGGGTGTTTTTCTCCCATAGCACCGTTAATATATATTGCATGACTTGCATTTAGATAAAATTTAAATTTATATCTGCTGTATCTCATAATTATCCCTCATATATTCAGCTTATTCCTTTTGCAACCTCTTTGCAGATTAAATCAAACACCTTTTCTACATCTGCATCATAATTATCTATACAGGACAATCCCATACGTATTATGTAACCCTTCCTTTTTAGTGGAACCGCCCATTGATTAACAAGCTTGTCCTTTAATTCAAAAATATCCTCCGATTTTGTATGAAACAATAATATTGCATAAATACCTTCTTCTATCTTTGCTACAACATGCTCCCTATTTATATAATCTGAAACAGATGCCATTATTTTATTCTTATTCTTACTCTTTGATTTATTGACTGCTGTTATCTCAACAACAATAATTGTTAGGGGCACTATATTTTCTTTATTAATTTTATCCAACAGTGAATTTAGCACATCTTTGCTATATATAATATTATTTAAAGTTTCTTCCCCGTAATAATTTGATGCGTTTTGTAAGCGTTGCTTTTTTATACTAACAGTTAATTTTTCTATGGTATTATTTCTATCAATTAATTCCTGCTCCAGTTCCCTGATTCTATCATTCTTCTTACTGGTCAGAAGGATCGAAATTACCAATATCACAATAATAAGAGCACTAATTATAACAATAGGTATAACGATATAAACGTTATGCTGATACAGCCGTCCCTTTTCTTTAATATAAGTTTCTTTTGCACATATTCCAATCGTATACTGATTATTACCTGATGTAAATGAACTATGGGAAACAATCATATCATCTTCGCGACACTGTTTAATAAAATCAGATAAGGGAATAAGTCTGAATAAATCCGAAAAACTCTTATCCCTAACAAATAACATATCCTCATTTTCTGCTATAAACCAGTATCTGCTTCCATTAGTTTCAACTTCATTTATTATTGTAGTGACAGCTTCTGATATATTCATCCCATCTGAAACCATATAGTGTTTCATTCTAAGAGATACTTGCTTGGCTAATAATTGCTGCTCTTTAGAGTAGGTATTAATGTAAGCGGTCTGATTGTTCCTCAGTTCAACAACTAAAAACAGTATTATAGCTGAAACAATGCATATGACAGATGCAATTATTACAATCTGATTTATTATTCTTTTAAGTACATTTTCTCTACTAATATTTATCTACTCCCTTACATCGACTGTATATTATCATTGACCATTTTATAAGTATCCACACCATGTATCTTATATCCCTTTCTTTTTTCACCCTGTGGATATCTTTCTTTTTATTCTGCCAATCAGCTGTAAAACCTTACGAAAATCCTTAGAAATACTTTCCTTAATCAGTGCCCGTTCCTGTGTCAGCGAACGCGTCTTCCAACTTCTGTCTTCTTTGATGGAATTTATAATCCCTGCAAAACGGAACCAAAAGTTGATAAAATTATAAAGAGGCATAATCAACACCAAGTACCATTTTCTTATGTAAAACTTTCTTTCTTCCTTGAAGTCCTTCATAAATCCTATGACATTCAGATAAAACAAAAATGCTGAGAATGAATATAATGCATATATAAGCACTGTCGAAACAACAATTAATTTCAGCGGGTAATTCATAAATAACAAACATATCAAGGCAAAGTACCATATCATTCTTGGAAACGCAAATGTATGATCGTTTATCAAAAGGCGTACCGCAAAATTTGAGACAAATCCAAACATTGCTTCTACATCCTTCTTCAGGAATATATGTGCAACTTCAATCTCACCACGCTGCCATCTTTGACGCTGCGTGTATAATTTATCAAAGCTCTCAATCGGATCAACATAATAAAATGCATTCTCACACAGCTTAACCTTGAGCTTGAGCTTGTCCCTTACCTGAAAAGTTACATGAGTATCCTCACCAACGGTATCGGTATTATATAACTGTGTTCTAAGTATTGCTGACTTACGAAATGCTGAAAATGCACCGGACATTGTAAATACACTATCAGACTCGGACTGATAATTGCGGCCGGCCAAAAAAGCTTGACAATATTCAAAATACTCTGTTTTTCTTAATAATCTAAGCCAAAAATTTTCAGTCTCATCAATCATTTTTGGGTTGGTAAGAATAACCCCGGTAATACAGTGTGTTTTGGATTCATTCTCAAATTTCTTCACAACATTCTTTAGAGCCTTCGGATGAAGTTCCCCGTCACTGTCAATATGAATAATATATTTACCGGCACTGTTAAATAAAGCTAAATTTAATGCCTTAGATTTTCCCTGTTCTGAATTCACCCAGTTTATCATTAATCCGGGATTTTTTCTCTGGCATTCTTGGAAAATTTCAAAACTGTTGTCTGTACTTTGATTATTAACCAATATTATATATATCATTTCATTTGGATAATCTGAGTTTGCAACAGATTCTATACATTCCTTTAGTGTATCAGCTGAATTGTACACAGGAATTATGAGTGTTATTTCCGGAAAAAAGTCCAGTTCCTTATTGGCCTTTGATAATTTTAAAGCAATTCTTTTTTTTAACAGTACACAAAAATTTAAGAATGCAGGAACTATCTCAACTATTAATGGTATAATAATCCAAACCATCCAAAAAAATATGGAACTTCCTATGTAATTAATTATTCTCATATCGAAAACTCCCTATCTTTTGACGCATAACCTGCGATTTGGTAAACACCTGATAATACAGAAAAATAGAAAGCACATAAAAAATCAGTCTTCCGAATATCGTATGTGCAAAATAATAAATTTTATTCCCAAAATAGTATATTAATAAGCAAATAACAAAAATACGCAAAACATTCGACATAAATATCCATATAAAACTAATAATATTTATTATTATTTTCTCATAAAAGTTATATACCGAAAAAAACCAAAGCATTGCTGTAAATGCCATAATTTCGATAATCCCTGAACATTCGTAATCTATGCATAATGATATGCTGTAATCCTTACTGTTAATAAACAATACACCGTATTGAAAATATGCTTGAAAAATACCTGTAATCCTACCGAAAAAACCGGCTATAACAGCAACACCTTTAGTCAACGGT
>DUQV01000007.1 GCA_012837605.1 Clostridiales bacterium
CCTTCTTTCGTAAGTTTTTCTTCGTTGTTAAACATTATAAAAGAAAAACTGTATGTATGGGAAGTAGGGATTTTCTCTACTTCCTATTTTTATGCCTTATTGCCAATAATAATTATACTCTAACTATGAAATTAGCGATATTCAGAATTCCTTAAATTTCTATACTTGCTTCAATAAATCGCTCAAATTCCTTTCTTTTCACTAATTTCTTCCTGCCTACATATAATACAAATGGACATCTTGGTATTCGTAACAGTTCCGATATTTTATTCTGCCCAATATTACTGTATTCAGCAGCTTCTTCTATGGTAAGATTTGCTTTTTCCCATAATGGCACGTATTTTTCCATAATAATCACTCCCTTCAATCAAATGGTGTTCTTTCTCCGTCTCTTATTCTATGAAATCCATTCAAATACTCTGTCGTATCGTATTCTTCCCATACTCCTACATCCTTATATATCCGAACCTTATGAATACGCCTTAAAAATGCCTGCCATGTCTTTGGATGTTCCTGCCGTATGTTCTGATACTGTTCTTCTAGTCTCCAATTACTGACTATATAAACATAGTGATAACAAGCCTGCTTATTGTTATACCTTGCAGGGAGTTGTAGTGGATATACATCTGCATAATTCAAAATATTTCCTATTGGTAAATCACTTCTAAATTCTTCAAATACCATGACGTCTTCTCCCGAATAGGAATCAAATGAGTGCTTATAGTCTGTCACTCTATACACGTTACTATCTCCATGTGTATCCAATATATTTTTTGACTTCCCGACACCTGTCTCGCCACACACATAAGTTACAATCAAATCTAACCTTCGCTCATTTTTGTATTTATCATATAGAATCTCTAAACGAGCTTTATCTATTTGCTGTAGGTTCAAAATATTATCGGGATTCGTTTCCAATATCTCTACGTTGGAATATCCGTCCTTTAGCATCTGATAAAGTTGGGCTAATTCGGTGCTTCTTCCATGCCCTGCTAACGGCATCGTACCAAATTCCTCAAAAGTTTCCTTTAAATTGGTACATTCCTTTTCCGTATCTTCCCATTTACCCTCTTTTCGTATGTATGCCCGATTTTCCTCTGCCGTAGCCATTGCGTCTTCTATATGTGCAGAAGGAAATGTTTTTTTAATGCTGTTAAAATATAATGGATTTTTTGCTTGTATAAATAAATGTGTATGTGGTGTTCCCTGTTCCCCTATTTCGTCACATAAACAGCCATAAACAAGGTTATCCCATTTTTTCAATGCTTCCTTAATCGCTTTATGTGTACAGCCGTATTCAAGCGGATTATTAAAAGTTAATTGGTATTTCCTGCTACGTCTATTCAATATTTTTTCCTTTCCTGGCACAGAGCTGACACAAAAGCCCCATGCCGATAATCATTGATTTTCAAAGGTTTTATGCCGTTCTGACACTGACACCGAATCCGTTGGTAATACTAACGGATTCGGGTTTTGCGGTCTGCTTACGCTCCGCACGCAGACCACAAAACCTTATCTATTTACTGCATCCCTAATGTACTCATGTACCAGCTCCATGTTGGATATTGTAGGTACAATAATAGGTGCAAAATCCGTACCATTGACTAATATATACCCCGTTCCACGCTTTCTATCTGATTTCATCATATCTTTATAATCATGAAACATCATATCTTTTCCTTCTTTTGAAAGATTTGAGAGTGATAACACAAAATTGAAACAGTCTCTGCTTGCACCAAAATATTGGCTATCAACTCTTTGTTGGCTCACAAAAACATGGATATTAAAGGAACGTGAAAGCATAAGAAGTGTTGATAATTTCTGTTTTTCTTCCTCTGCCCTTTTTCTATCAAGGCTCAAAATATATGAAGCCCACTCATCAAAGTATAGCAATATCATGTTGCGTTTTTTATCTTCTCCCGATTGCCTTTTTTGTAACGTTTGATACACCTCATTCAATGCTTTTTCACAATCCATAAATCGAAAAAATCTATCACTTCCTTGAAGGAATGTGAAATCAAGGTCTCCTTTATAATCGGCAATATAAAATTGTGAGTTGAGTTCATACTTTGACACTTTAGCCAAGCAAAGTTTCATTCCATATGTCTTACCGCTTCCTGTTGTACCAAACGCACACAAATGCGGTGCAACCGCAGGATTCCAAAATATGTATTTTGAAATCCCACGCTTTGCATATTCTTCATTCAAAAATAAAGGTATTTCCGTCATAGTTTAAAAATCCTTATCCTGCATAATCGTCTGCTTCTGCTGTTGCATCATACGTCTATACATCCGCTGTTGCCTATACTTCAAATATTCCTCACTAGTAATGACAACATCTATCAGCACATAATCTCCTGCATCTCTCACATTATGCACCATAATGGATGGAAAACTGATTCCATTACAGATAATAGAAGGTGGAAAACCATCCATTTCCCTATCATTCAACTTCTCTTCAATTATTTTTTCTAAAAGACGAAACATATCATTTGTGTTGATATTTTCAACTGCTTTTGCGTACATTAAATGAAATACCGGCACTTTCCCCACGATATCATAATGTATCATTGCCTCGCTTTGCTTGAAACTGGTAGGTTTACGCAGATTTAATAAATCAGCATTTTCCAATATAGGTATATATAAACTTTCCTGCAATTTTAAGTAGGTACGCTCAAGATCATTTTCATCAAATGACAGAATGCTGTCATTCTCCTGTGGTTTTTCTTCTATTGGAACTTCCTTTTTTGTCGAAAATCCCAAGTATAAAATACCTATACATATAATTGCTCCTATTGCCTTTGCAATTTGCTCCTTATAGTCAAATACCAACCACGCCACTTCTGCTATTACATATGCCATGCATGAAACTACCAATATATACACAATCCATTTGAGTATATATCTCTCCCACCGCTTTTCTGCTTTATCTTTTGCAAATGATTCACACATTTTTCTAAAAAAGTCTCTCATAGTGTCTTACTCCATTTCTATATTTTTTAGTTTTTTCTCTGCTCCCTATTGGGAGCAGAGATACATTATTCAGTTTTTATTTGCTACCTTCTGCAATATCAACGATATTCAGATATGCACCATTACGACCATTTGCATAGTCAGCAGAAATTGTATAAATTTTTCCCGCTTCTACTGTGTTATACTGGTCTGCATTCAAACGGATTGTATCAACAATCTCTCCGTTATTCTGCATAATGTTGGCACTGTAGGCAGGATGTGAAACCCCATCCTTATCCTTCCATGTTTTGCTCATTTTAGCGAGCAATTGTATTACTGCTTTAACTCTCATATTGTTTACCTCTTTTTTTATATTCACATTCAACCGGTTTTCCTGTGTTGCTATCATTATCACACATACTTTGAAATAATAATTCCGAAGATTTTTTTTTCTATGTCGGATTTTTTTACAACCAAATTCTGATATAGTACAATTAGAAAGTATATATTACTTTCTAAAAACAGATTATCACAAATAAAAAGGAGAAAAATCATGATTAGAAACAAAGCTTTATTGGAAAAATTTGCAGAATTACACCCTTACTTTTGGAATGCATTCTTTAATACGGTTTATGAACCATTCCGAAAAGATACTCCTGTATCCCCCTGTAAAGAAGCAATATCTTTATCAGAAAAATCTTCTACATCAAAATCAACTATTCACGACTACCTTCGCTTCAGACGTCCTTTACCAGAAGATGCATGTATCAAATATTGTGAATTTCTCAAAATAGATATTTTTGCAGATAGTTTTAATGCCCTTAACATTGGAAACACAGCATTGGCTTATTTACAAATGATTGATGATAACTCTTCAAAACTATCCTCATCTTCAAACTATCGAGCAAAAAATATTGAACGCCTTATTAACAATAGCAGTGATGATTCTGTTGAAAAACAGATAGAACAAGAGTGGAATTTTTTAGAACAAGAAATTACAGATAAATTTTCCGTTTTATCCCAACAAGATATTTCCTATTTATATCAAATTGCAGATGTATTATCTTATACAACCGCCTATGATATTGATTTTATTAGCTTCTACACAGAATTAAATACATACGGCAGAAGCCTTTTTAGAGAAGCATTATCTATTAATATTGACAAAAGTAACAATGTTTCCGAAGATGAATCTATACAGATATTAAAAAAACTATCCCAAGTTTCTATGCGTAGTACCGATTCATCCATAACACCTCAAATGCTTACTGACAGGTTAGGGTGTATCAGCCGATATGCTCCCGAATATGCCGAGGAATTATGTCTTTTCCAACGCATGGATGCCGATGCATGGAATACATTGATTGAGTTCCATAACAAAATAGCTTCACTGGATGATGAAAACATCCCCAATTATCCTATTAACGAAAAAGAATCTTTGATTATTTTATTAAATTGGCTTTGGAATTTACCTTCCTTAAGATTGGCATAACAGCAACAGGCTTCCCCACACGAGGAAGCCTGTTTTCTTTATTAGATATTCTTTTTTGTATTTTTAAATGTATTAACGAAGTTTTATCATAACTTCATTCATCTTATTTATATCCTGCTCATTAAAATCCTTTTCATCAACACAAAATCGTTTTGACAGGAAAGAAATTTCATAAACCTTTTTCTTTGAAAAAAACAACCGAACCCCCTGTAATAAACATAATATCGCAGCAGTATTAACAATATAGGAAGTCAAATCTGTATTCATAAAAAACAAATAATCTCCTATTTTTCCGGCAACCATATCCACAAATTCTAATACAATCGCGAGAAAGAAAAACTGCAACAATTTCTTTGGCGACCGTTTTCGCAAAGTGCCAAATCCCATATATTCCTTAATAGGACATCCATCCTTTGCTCCCTTTACTTTGCGAAACTCCTTATTAACCAAATAATAGTAGTTCCCCTCTATATAAAAGCTATCCTCTGTCACTCGAATATGGGTGTCTGACTGTTTTTCTAAACTTTTGATATGTAATAACTCCATAGTTTCCCCTATAATCCCAATACTTTTTTCTTCATGGCATCATATTCCTCTTGTGTAATAAGTCCCTCTTTTAAAAGTTCCGCATATTTACGTAATTCATCAGCAGGAGCTTGTACAGTAGCTGTTTCTAACTGTTGCACCGAAGCTACTTGTTGAACAGCCGCGACCACATCTGATATGTTGCTTGTCATACTTTGTTCATATAAATCTTTTGCTCGACGCAGTTGCTTCTGAAAATCATCTATTTCTGCTTTTGCATAAAAAGAAACATCAAACGCAATCGCGCCCCCTGCATACTGAATTTGGACCATAGTTTTTCTTTTTTTCAAATAATCCAAAAATACAATGAAACATGAAATCATAAATGTTAATAACAAACCTGCCGCTGTACTTGCTATACAAACCAATGAAAAATATCCGGCATTTTCTTCTTCTGCCTGTCTTACATTTTCATCAAATCTCTTTTTCATCAGCTCCAAGTCTTCGCTAAGTTTTTCTTTTTCCTCTTTTAACACATCTGACGAACCATATGATACTAATGAACCATTTTCGTCTGTAACTGATTGTTCCGCATATATTCCCACCGACTGTGCCAAGGTCGAATAAGGATTAACGCGAATATAATCTTTGGCCAGTTGGGTTGTATCAGGGAAATTAACATCATCAAAAATATCACTTGCTAACCAGTTTTCTTTATCTGCCATATATACTGGCGCAATTTTTTTCAAAAAATCGATATAAATATCCCCGTCTGCCGGAAATGTATTGTAAAATGAATTAATATCAATTTTCCATTCATACCCCATTCTAATTATCATATCACACAACTCATCCATATAATAATGTACGTCATTGTTAGCTCTTTCAAAACTTGCTTGTGAACACACAAATACATCATCTTCAAGATACTGCGTTGCCACATAAGCAATACAATAACTTTCATAATCTATCCCGAAAGTATTCAAAAAATCAGGATAAAAGTGATTAGTCAACATAACATCATGCTTTAAAAAATCCATACTAGAATCGAAATAGGAATCAAAACTCTTCATCATATTGTAAATCGAATGTCCATCTTTCCAATCTTTATAAGTCCATACATCATGTACAAAATACCCAGGATTTTCCACAACTTTTCTAGCAATATCTCTCATTCCACTATTTTGATAAGCACTAATTAATTGGGCAACATACTCCTCGTATGCTTGTCTTATTTCAGGGTCTTGTAAGAAATTTTCCATACCAATAGACAAGGAGTCAATTATTTCCTTTTGCCCTGACGTAAACTCATAGATTTCTAGTCCATTATTCTGTTTTTTATTTTCTTCATATTTCTGTTCTATTTCTCTTCTCTGTAGTTCTTCCTGTTTTTCTGCTTCTGCTATTTCTTTCTCCAATTCCTCAATCTCATTTTCTTTAACTTCAATATTTTGCTTTATTGAAGTTTGATGTTTGTTATTATTCGTTATTTTAGAACCTGACCACATTATTCCACCTACACTGCCTGCAATTCCTCCAAGCAGAACAATCAGTGCTAAAAATAATCCCAACAGTACTCCGTAATATCTCTTATAGATAAAACCACTTCCTGTTATATCCTTTATATCTACTGTTCTTTCTTCATCCGTCTTAATAAGTGTTTTTCCTGTTCCACTAAAACAACTTCCTCTAAAATAAACTCTCTTATCAGAAACCACCGCAAAGCCTCGACTTAGCTTTCCATGCGCAAAGTAATTCATGATATACCCATTTCCAAGAGAAGAAATATACCTCTCCTCTTTCTTTACAAAGTATTCTGAAAGCTTTTGGGTTTCCTTATCCGTCAAATTACACTGCTCAATAGCTTTGTTCCCCCTGTTTTTACGCTTTAACAATATTTTTCGATTCACATATATTGTCAACGCTCCTATTAACAAAATAGCCGTAGGAATCAAAACATAATATTTTACAGTAATACACAAAATCAAATATATTACTAGAGCAACCGCTATCATGATTCTCTTTTTATTTCGTGGTAAGCCTTTTTGTGTATTCTCTATCCTATTCATATCCGTTTGACTTTCTTTTTCTTGTGACGCTCCGCATTTCTCACAGAATTTTGCGTTATTCTCTAATTTAAAGCCACAGTTTTTACACTTCATTTTTAAACATCTCCTTTTGCTTTTTTATCCCATTCATAAATACTACTTTATCCTGTTTTATAAGTCAATAGTTCATGCTCCAAAATGATATATTGTGTGAAAAAGGAGCACATTTTATGAAATCGTTAAAAACTAAAATTAGTATCACTTTGGATGGTGATTTACTTGATATTCTAAAATAACTTGCTGAACAGGGTGACCGTTCTCTATCCCAATATATTAACCTCGTTGTAAAAGAACACGTTAAGAATATCACTGCCAATTCAAAGGCAGAAAAAAAGAATACTTAAATCAGTATCCTTTTTCTAATCATCTAATATTCTATTGCTATTTAGGGCTTCTAAATCTATTTTTCCGTATCACATTTCATAAAATCAAGTGCCACAACGAGTGCCATTCTTTCAAAAGACACATGAATTTATATAAAATTATATGTTAATCATATTTTTACAGAATCCCTTACTTATGCTGTTTTATCGATATTTAAAGGCTTATGCGTAGATATTAAAACTAGGGCAACACATTTCAATTCCAAGTTTCATATATTTTGTTCCTTCCGTGTATGTATATATGTACTCAAGTATACCCCTGAGTATTTTTGTGTCTGTTAATATCAAACAATATAAGATATCCTTATGACCTTACGAAATCATGGATCATTCAAATAAGTAAATGTTCACATAAGTGGTATTTGTCTCAGTCTCTGGCTTCGATTACTGCCAGAATACCTTCTTCAAAATAAACCCTGCCTTCTTCCTCAAGAAGCTCATTGCTTACTCCTAAGCTGCTGCCCTTAGTTAAGGTAACACAATTTAGCGGATACTTGAATCCAACCAGCTTTAATCCATTTACTTGATTGGAGAATGCCAGCAGCGATATAAAATCACCATACTGTTCGGATTTTTTTATTATAAAATTCTTATTCTTCAGATATATACAATTATTCTCATCCAATATCCTGACATTCACATCCTGATTTAAAGCATTCATGAGAAGCTCTATATTGGAAATTGTATGATCCATCCTACTTCCTGTCGCACCTACTATATCTATGAACGACGGATTATACCCTAGAGCAATCTCAAGTGCTATATGCGTGTCAGTCTTGTCCTTCATCTTAGGAAAGGTCTCAACCGGAATAGCTTTAGCCTTATATTCTGACAGCAGCTTCGGAGGAACGGAATCAAAATCACCAATAATATAATCCGGCTTAAGATTTATTCTGTTGGCTGATACCAACCCCTTATCTGCTGCAATAACAAATGAATATTTCTCCTTCCTGATTAAGGACTCCAATAATCCTTCTTTGATATATCCCCCTGTAATAATTAATATCTTTTTATATGATAAATCAGTTGTTTTATCCACTGAAATCCTCTTCCTCTGAAATAAAACTATAAATATCAGAATATTAAATATGATTGGCAAAACAGCTAAAATAATTATGTTAAATAGATTCTCGGATTATTTCTTCAAATTCTTTGAATTTTTTATTATAGTTATTAACATTCTCCATAATATCCCCATGAAAAATACTTGTTCCGGATACAATTACATTCGCTCCTGCCATAAGCACATTCATAACATTATCAGGCCTGATACCACCATCCACCTCAATATCAATTGCAGCACCGGCTTTTTCTGCTTTTTCCTTTAGATCCCTTATCTTCTGCAGGGCAGATGGAATAAAGGCTTGTCCGCCTGCTCCCGGTTCAACACTCATAATAAGAACCATATCTATGCTGTTTAATACCGGATCAAGCCTGTCCAATCCCGTTCCGGGATTTAAGGATACGCCTGCTTTCAACCCCATAGACTTTATACGGTTCACAGTAGCCATAAGGTCTGAGCATGCCTCCGCATGAACTGTTATTATATCTGCTCCGGCGTTCTTATAATCTTCAAGCATTCTTATCGGTTCTTCAACCATAAGATGCACATCAAAAACTAGGTTTGAATTTCTGCGGATTGATTTTATCACAGGTGTTCCAAAACTGATACCGGGAACGTAATGTCCGTCCATAACATCAATGTGCAGATAACTTACACCTGCTTCTTCAATCATGTTAATTTGTTTTCCCAATGCATTAAAATCTGCTGCCAGAATAGATGGCGAAAGTATAATCTTCATTTTTCATTCTCCATTAAATTTTTCATTTTTTTAATAACTGATAATACATTTAATCTCCCCCTTAATATCTTTTAATATCCTTAAGTTCCTCATATAATGCCTTATAATTATCATATCGGATGCTGCTTATTTTACCCTCGTTAAGTGCTGCTTTAACAGCACATCCCGGTTCATTCAAATGCATGCATCCGATAAATCGGCATTTATCCTCATACTCATTAAATTCATTAAAATACTCTTTAAGCTCCTCTTTTTCCACCTCATCAATATACAGGGAGCTGAAACCGGGTGTGTCCATGACGTAGCTGTTATCATCTACATAGATAAGCTCAGAATGTCTTGTGGTATGCCTTCCCCTCTTAATCTTTTCACTGACACTTCCTATCTCCATCTGAGCTTTGGGATTGATTGTATTAATCAAAGAGGATTTGCCTACACCTGACGGACCCGCCAGTACAGTGGTTTTCCCCTTTAAAAGCTTACGTATAGTAGGTATTCCATCCTCCTGAAGTACACTTATACTGACTATCTCATAGCCACTGCGAATATATGTGTCGATCAGTAAGCTCATTTCCTTTCTACCGACAATATCCTTTTTGTTGAAGCATATTATTGTATGAACCTTCTGTCTCTGCATCATAATAAGAAAACGATCCAGAAGGTTCAGATTTGGAGCAGGCTCTGCTGCCGCAAAGATAACCATTGCCTGATCTACATTAGCGACAGCAGGTCTGATAATTTCATTTTTTCTGGGAAGAATACGGGTAATTACGCCTTTGCCCTCAGGCTGATTACTGATATCAATCTCTACATCATCACCAACAAGCGGCTTGATATTCTGAATACGAAATAACCCTTTTGCTTTACATTCAAAGATTTCGTCTGATTTAGGTACATGGACATAGTAGAAGCCTGCTATTCCTTTGACAATCTTACCCTTCAAACTATTCCTCCACTGCTTCAAATTCTACAACCCATACATAAGGGTTCCCTTGTTCATCTTTAAATATTATGCCATCTACATACATTGTTACTAATCCAATTGATGCACTTTCTCCTTCAATATTTCGGACAGTAAGAGGGAAATCGACAATGGAAGCCATTTCATTATAAATTTCAGTTCCATAGCCGTTTTGCTCCATCTCAAGTATGATTTCAGCTTCACCGTCTCCAACATAATAGAACGGGTTAACATCAATTGTAACACTGCCTATATATCTGTAATTGCCTGATCCGGAACCACCTGCACCCGGATCAACATCTGTCTCGGATCCTGTACTTACTGTAATATTTATCTTCGTACCTATATCAACCAGCTCACCGGCAGTATTATCCTGATAAGTAATTACTCCTTCAGAATATGTCCCAGACGGCTCATAATTTATGTCGCCCCGAATCAATCCGGCTTCACTTAAGAGTTCTTCTGCTTGAGCAACCGTCTTACCTACCAAACTGGGAACTGCAGTTTGAACAGCCTCAGGTCCTTTGCTTACATATACCATAATGGTATCACCCGGCTTGACTATGGATTCCTTCGGCGGATCCGTAGACACTACACTGCCGCTTGGAATCTCACTGCTGAATACATCTTCTCTTTCAGGTACAAGTCCATATTCCTTAAGCTTCTGCTCAGCATGTTCCCATGTATTGCCGTATACATAAGGTATCGTCACCGGCTCGGCTCCTATGCTTACATATAGGATTACTTCCGAATCTACAGGGTAATCCGTACCCGACAGCGGGTACTGTCTCATTACATAACCCACTTCATATTCGGCAGAATATTCCTCCTGAGGAATAATATGTGCTTTAGGATTCTTTGCTTTAATCGCCCTTTCTGCATCCTCCAATTTATGTCCTATAACTGAAGGGAATGTGTAGGTTTCAATGGAAGGAGTCGGTTCAGGAGATGGTGTTGGCTCCAAAGTAGGTTCCGGTGTAGGTGTTAAAGTAGGAACAGGATCATTATCCGGATTTGTATTGTCATCTTTTAGAAGTATAAAGCGTCCCACTATAAACATAATTACTGCTGCCAAAACTAAAATTGCTGTTATGGTCAGTGCGGTAAATATTTTATCCATTTTTGAACTTGTAGAATCTAAATCATCGTCATCATCATCTACCACTTTGTTGGGTCTTGCATTTTTATATTTGTCACCGTAGTATGCTGTACTTTTTATTCTGCCCAAATCATTTGATATATTTATGGTTGGAGAATCATTTGCCACAAACGAAGGAATCTGAACAAAATCTCCGTTCGGATTGGAAAGAGCTCTCTTTAAATCAACTATTAACTCAGAGGCAGAGTGATATCTTCTCTCCGGTCTTTTTTGCATACACTTTTGAACTATTTTATCCACGCTTAACGGGATATTGTCATCCAATTCCCGAAGAGGCATAGCTTCTCCTTGAATATGAAGCATCGCTACGGATACGGTATTATCACCCGCGAAGGGTACCTTTCCTGAAAGCATCTCATATAATGTAACTCCAAGAGAGTAGATATCACTTTTTTCATCACTATATCCGCCTCTGGCCTGCTCCGGAGACAGATAATGAACGGAACCCATGGCATTAGATGTAACAGTATTGGAGTTTGAAGCCTTTGCTATACCAAAATCTGTTACCTTTACCTTGCCGTCTCTGGATATAATAATATTCTGAGGCTTGATATCCCTATGAATGATATGATTATCATGGGCAGCTTCCATTCCCTGCGCTATCTGAATAGCTATACCAACTGCTTCTTTTACCTCCAGCTTTCCCTTTCTTTCAATAAATCTTTTAAGGGTTATGCCTTCCACCAGCTCCATTACAATATAATGTAATCCCCCATCATCACCAACATCATATACATTGACAATGTTTGGGTGGGACAGCCCTGCTGCAGATTGAGCTTCGCCCCTGAATTTATTGACAAAGCTTTTATCGCTTGAATATTCCGGTTTTAATACTTTAATCGCAACAAAGCGGTTTAACCTTTCGTCCTTCGCTTTATAGACGTCCGCCATACCGCCCGATCCGACAATATCAATGATTTCATATCGATCGCTGATAAACATACCGGGTTTTAACATGATCCTTCACCTCATTTTCATACTTTAACTATTATGACTGTTATGTTGTCCTTACCTCCGTTTTCATTAGCCTGCTTTACAAGAATTTCTGTTGCAGCCTGCAGATTATCTGCATTTTCTCTAATGATTTTCTCTATGGTCTCGTCATTCAACATATTAGTCAGTCCGTCGGAGCACAGAAGAACAATATCGCCTTCATCAAGCTCAACCTCAAAAAAATCAGGCTGGGCTGTTTCGTTGGTTCCCAGTGCTCGTGTAATTATGTTCTTATTCGGATGAGACTTTGCCTCATCCTTATCCAACTCTCCTGTTTTCACCATTGCCTGTACCAAGCTGTGATCTTCTGTTATTTGTATAATCTCATTGCTGATAACATATAGTCTGCTATCTCCTATGTTCGCCACGTACATTACATTATCACATATAGTCGCTGCAACAAACGTAGTGCCCATACCTTCATAATCAGCCTGTTGTTTTGACTTTTCATACAGCTTATCGTTTGTAACAGTAATCGCCTCTTCTATCAAGGCTATCGGTGATGTAATGTCGCTATTTCTTATATGTTCTGTAAAAAATTCAACGCAGAACCTTGAAGCATAATCGCCTGCATTATGTCCCCCCATACCGTCTGCAACGATAAATAAGTTTGGTAGATTACCGATGGCATTTACTTCACAAAAGACATAATCTTGGTTTATCCTTCTCTTTTCCCCAATATCAGTGATTGAAAATGCTTTCAAGCCCGCACCTCCTCGTCCAACCCAAACACTTAGGCTTCAGGCAGGTACTTCTCATCCCCATATTTTATCAAACAATTTCATAGGATACAACTACCTGTATCTTTTTATTTACTACTTTGATCTAAGTGGCTTTTTCTTAGCTGACCACAAGCAGCATTAATATCTGAGCCCATTTCTCTTCTAATAGTAACATTTATTCTATATTTTTCAAGTATATTTTTGAATTTTTGTATTTTATTGCTATTTGATTTTATAAAGGTTCTTTCTTTTATTGGATTGACAGGTATTAAATTTACATGACAATTATATCCTTTTAATAATTGACTTAGCTCCTTTGCATGCTCTTCTTCATCATTGATTCCCTCTGTCAGGCAATATTCAAATGTCAGCCGCCTGCCGGTTCTTTCATAATAGTATTTGACGGCTTCCATAACGACCGAAAGCTCATATTGTCGGGCTATCGGCATCAGCTTCTTTCTTATCTCATTATTAGGTGCATGAAGTGACAATGCCAAGGTAATCGGAAGCTCTTCATCGGCAAGCACGCGGATCTTATCCGGAATCCCGCAAGTGGATACGGTAATATTTCTTGCACTAATATTGAGTCCGCCCGAATCAGATAAGATGCGTATAAAACGCACCAGATTATTATAATTGTCCAAGGGTTCTCCTGTTCCCATTACCACAACATTACTTACTCTTTCTCCTGATATCGTTTGAATTCGATATATCTGATCAAGCATTTCGGATGCGGTAAGATCTCTTTCCTTCCCGCCGATAGTAGATGCACAGAAGGTACACCCCATTCTGCATCCTACTTGCGAGGAGATACATACACTGTTGCCATGGTGATATTTCATCAGTACACTTTCAATTACTCTGTCATCATTTAGACGAAACAGGTATTTTACGGTTCCATCTTTTTCAGATACAAGACTGTCTGCTGCTTTAAGGACTGTTAGGGGATAGTGTTCATTAAGTATATTCCTTAACTGCTTAGGCAGATTTGTCATATCATCATATGAGCCCACCAGCTTTTTGTGAATCCATTTATAAATCTGTTTTGCCCTAAAAGCCGGCTGATCCAATTTATTCATTTCAATTACCAGTTCATCCAAATATAGGGACTTTATATCCAAATGTTTTACCTACTTTCATGTAATGGTGTCAGGCACCATTACAGATTTTTCTCTTTCCTCATTCTGCATATGAAAAATCCATCGGTGGGATGGATTCCCTGCAGAAGCTGTATATAACCGGATTTGGTGGTATCTGAATGTAAAACCTCCGGAAGATAATTATCCAGACTTTCAGGAGAAAAGTCATGATTAGCCAGAAACCATTCCATGTTTCCTATATTCTCATTACGGTCAACTGTACAGGTAGAATATATTAATATTCCACCCGGTTTTACATATTCTGAGACTACATTTAGGATTTTTCTTTGTAATTCTACCAGCTCTTTTTGTTGGTTTTGTGTCATTTTATATTTTATATCATATTTTTTCCCCAATACACCTAATCCGGAGCATGGGAGATCGGCAATAACCACATCTGCTTTGTTTATAATATCAACATCGGGTACCGTTGCATCCCATACCTTGGTTTCTATATTGGTAATACCCATCCGGAGTATATTCTCCTGAATAAGCATGATTTTGTGTTCAGTTAAATCTCTTGCTGATACCCTTCCTGCCTTCTCTGCTATATGCAGTGCTTTCCCACCGGGGGCAGAGCACACATCAACCACAAAGTCTCCATTATCTGCACCGGATACTTCTCCTACCAGCATAGAGCTGACATCCTGAACAGCAAATAAACCGTCTTTAAATGCTTTTATGTTTTCCAAATAATCAAAATTCTTTATAATAAAAGCTTCTTTAAGGTATGGGTGCTCATATACCGTTATCCCTTCACCGGCTAACTCCTTCTTAAGTTCCTCCGGAGTTGTCTTTAATCGGTTACAGCGAATGGTAATTTCCTTTTCCTTTAAAGAAGCTTCCAACATCTTCTCAACCTGCCCGGGGTTATATTGGTTAAGCAGCATTTCCACAAGCCATCCCGGGGCAGAATACCGAACACTCAGATACTTAAGTATATCAACTTCCTTATCAGGATAAATAATATCTCCCATTCCGGCTATTTTTCTCAGGTTGGCATTTACAAATCCCGACAGTTTTGCAAATCCGCGCTTTTTAGCCAGCTTAACCGCCTCATTACACACGGCAAAGGATGGTATACTATCCATATATAGAAGCTGATATACGCTAAGTCTAAGGAGATTCCTTATTAACGGCTTCATTTTCCTGACAGGCAGGGTTGAAAATAGTTCAATTACATAATCAAGGGTAATGTAATGCTTTACAGTACCCGTAAAAAGTCTTGATATAAATGCTCTTTCCTGTTTTGATCTGTCCTGATTTTGCTTTAGTACCCTATCTAATACTCTATGGCTAAACTCATCCCCATCAATTACCTGAAGAAGCATATCAAGTACAATCTCTCTTTCGTTGTCTTGATCAGTCACGGCGTCTTCCTCCAAATAATAAAATCAAACGCAATAGCTGCAGAATTGTTGCCGCTGCTGCCGCAACATATGTCAGTGCCGCTGCATCCAATACCTTTTTTGACTGTGCCAATTCCTCATAGTGAAGAATCCCGGTCTCTCCCAGACACCGTATCGCTCTTCTGGAAGCATTGAATTCAACAGGTAAAGTTACCAGTTGGAATAATACCGCTGTTGAAAAGAGTATAATACCTATATCAATCAATGTCTGTGAGCCGGTCAGCAAAAGTCCGATAAGAATTAACGGCCATGCAATTGCCGCACCAAAATTGGCTACAGGAACCAATGCACTTCTCAACTTCAACGGGACATATGCATTCCGATGCTGGATCGCATGTCCGCACTCATGAGCTGCAACACCTATGGCCGCAATTGAATTGCTGCCATATACTGAATCTGATAAACGAAGTACTTTCCTTCTGGGATCGTAATGATCTGTCAACTGTCCATGTACATGCTCAATATTTACATCATATATACCGGCACGTTGAAGAATTCTTTCTGCTGCCTGAGCTCCTGTCATTCCTGATAGACTTCTTACTCGGGAGAATTTTGCAAATGTTGATTTTACCTTTGCAGAAGCTGCCAAAGATAAAATAACTCCTATAATTACAAGAATATATGTCGGATCAAAATAAAAAGGAAATAACATACATCCACCTTCTTTCTTAATGCTGTTTTTTATTGTTACATGTTGTCTTGTTGTCTATATGTCACCATCACTTGCTAAAGCAGTGATTACTCGGTTCAATTATCTTAAAATATTAAAATGTAATATTCGGCAGCTATCCAAGTACCGTTCCTTTTTCTATAGGATATCCTCTTAAGAATGCATCGCAGCTTAGCCGTTTCTTGCCCTCTAACTGAAGTTCATATATCTCAAGAGCATCCTTTCCTGTCATAACAGTAATTGTGTCCCTGTCTGTCTTAATCACCTCACCGGGCTTTCCACCCTCGGCACATTCTACCACCTTGGCCTTCCATATTTTAAGTATTTTTCCGTTTAACTTGGTATAAGCACTAGGCCATGGATTAAGTCCCCGTATCAACCGCTCGATTTCTACGGCTGACTTGCGAAAATCAATATCTCCCATCTCTTTGTCCATCATTTTTACATAAGTGGCCAATGAGTCGTCCTGAGGTATTCTTGCAGCACTCCCATCCTCAAGCTGCTTCAGTGCTTTGACTAACAGCTTTGCACCCAGTACTGCAAGCTTATCATGAAGGCTTCCCCCTGTCTCATCATCTGCTATGGGAATGCTTTCCCACAGAATCATATCTCCGGTATCAAGTTTTACATCCATATGCATTATGGTTACTCCGGTTTCCTTGTCTCCGTTTATAATAGCCGCCTGAATAGGTGCAGCACCTCTGTATTTTGGCAGCAGTGATGCATGGACATTTATACAGCCATAAGGCGGTATATCAAGAAGCTCCTTAGGCAGGATCTGACCGAAAGCTGCAACCACAATAACCTCGGGCTTAAGATTTCGGATAGTCTGTAAAACTTTAGGATTTCCAACCTTAACCGGCTGGTATATATTCAGGTTGTGCTTTAGGGCTGCCTCTTTAACGGCAGGGAAGCTTATCTTTCCGCCCCTTCCCTTAACCTTATCCGGCTGTGTTACCACCCCGATAACCTCATGACCTTCCCGTATTATTTCCTCCAATATGCTGACTGCAAAATCAGGAGTACCCATAAATAAAACCTTCATAAAATACTTCCTCTCTCTTTATGATATTACTCGTCAGTCTCTTCTTCCTGATATGCTGTGTCTCTAAGCCCGTCCTTAACCTTTTCAACATATAATATACCATTCAGATGATCAATTTCGTGGCATATTGCCCGTGCCAGCAGTTCGGTTCCTTCCAAAGTAAATTCTTTCATATCTTTATCATAGGCTTTTACTTTAACATAATTAGGTCTCTCAACAGTTCCAACCTTGCCCGGAACACTAAGACATCCTTCGTCACCTGTCTGACAGCCGTCTGTCTCTATAATTTCCGGATTGATAAGAATTATAGGATTATTAGCCTCCTCTGATACATCTATGACTACAACCCGCTTAAGTACACCAATCTGTGGAGCGGCCAAGCCAACACCTTCTGCATCATATAGGGTATCCAGCATGTCGTCAATTAAAACCAACAGTCTTTTATCTATCTTCTCAACTTTTTTGCTGACCTTGGTCAGTATGCTGTCTCCCATTGTTCTAATATTTCTTATGGCCATAGTATTCCTCCAATCCAATCTGAAAATCAAATATCAATAATATAATAAAATTTTTAAAGCAAAATATAATACTTAGTGATAGTAAACAATATTCGAGTACGCTTCAATATGTACTCATCGGATTAAAATCAAACTGAAGATTGCAGCCTGCAAACTGCCCTGAATAGCCAAAGCTGCCTTCCAAATGATTCTTTATTCCAACAAGTATATCATAATTTTTGTCTTTGATATAGATAACTCTTCTATAAATATCTTTAACCTTCGCCAATTCTGCCGGAGCCGGTCCGATAATCTGCGAGGATAATTTGTTTTCTGAGATATATTCGTTCAGTGCATCTGCAACATGTTTTATTGCATTTTCCGTTTTTTCTTCTTCTTTAGAGGATATAAGAACCAGTAAAATATTGGCTGCCGGGGGATATTGCATCAGACTGCGATACAACATCTCCTGTTCGTAGAACTCATCATAATTACCGTTAGCTGCCGTAACAATACTGTAATGCTCCGGATGGTAGGTCTGTATAACCACCTCGCCCGGTACCGCATCACGTCCTGCTCTTCCTGCTGCCTGAGACAGTAGCTGAAATGTTCTTTCACCTGCCCGAAAATCTCCTGCATATAATGATAAGTCTGCTGCGATAATGCCTACCAGAGACACCAGCGGAAAGTCATGCCCCTTCACAATCATCTGTGTACCCACCAGGATATCAGCCTCATGATTTGCAAATGCAGACAGAATTCTCTGATGACCGCCTTTTTTCTTGGTTGTATCGGTATCCATCCTAAGAATTCTTGCACCGGGAAATTCCCGTTTGGCAATCTCTTCAACCTTCTGAGTACCTGTACCGAAAGCTGCTATATATTTAGAACCGCATACAGGACATGTAGTCGGCATCCGCTCCTCATATCCGCAGTAATGGCATAGAAGATTATTATTCACGTGAGAGGTCAATGAAATATCGCAATGTAAACACTTCATAACATGACCGCAGCTTCTGCAGGATACGAATCCCGAATATCCTCTTCTGTTAATAAACAGCATAATTTGCTCGTTCTTGCTTAACTTTTCATCTATAAGCATCTTAAGCTTCCTGCTGAATATTGACCTGTTTTTCTGTCTTAATTCTTCCCTAAGGTCAACAATCCAAACCTTTGGAGGATTAGCATCTTTTGCTCTTTTGGTAAGAGTATGGAGTTTATATTCACCTTTGATGCATCTGCTGTAGGATTCCAGTGATGGCGTAGCAGAGCCAAGAATTACAAAGGAATTGGTAAGTTTTGCACGCTTAATGGAAACCTCTACCGTATGGTATTTAGGAGTGGTTTCATTTTTATAGCTTCCTTCATGCTCCTCATCCACAATAATCAGTCCAAGATTTTTAAACGGTGTAAACAGTGCTGACCTAGGTCCTATCATAATATCTATTTCACCCTTTTTAGCTCTTAAGCTTTGGTCATACCGTTCGCCGTCAGACATTCTTGAATTTAAGACAGATATACGATTCCCGAATCTGTCATAGAACCTGTTAACAGTCTGATAAGTAAGAGCAATCTCAGGTATCAGCACTATGACCTGCTTTCCTGAAGCTACCACCTTTGAGATAACTTCCATATATACTTCTGTTTTTCCGCTTCCCGTAATCCCATGGATTAAATAAGTATAGCGTTTGCCGTCATAATAATCCTTAAGTATATTATCAACAATCATTTGCTGCTCACTGTTTAATTCCACCGGGCTTTTCATTGTACTTTGATTGCCGATAGGATTGCGGTATATTTGCTTACTGTCTATCTTAATAATCTCATTATCTGACAGCCATGCAATTACCTTACTGTTTATATTAAGGTTTTTGATTGCTTTGTCATAGTCAATAATACTCTTATCAATTAAAGCTTTTAGAATTCTGACTCTTGCTGCATTGTTCTTTTTAAGCTGTTCTTCATAAATATCTAAAAGCTCCGCATATGGTTTTATCAGAACAATTTGTCTTTGTTTCTTAATCTTTACAGCCTTCTTAACAGGCATTACAGTCTTTAGTGCTTCATTTATTGTACCACCGTAAGTCTCTTTTATCCAATATGCCAAGAAAATCAAATGACTTTCAATCACGGGAGCACCCTCAACTACCGAGCTTATGGGTTTTATCTTTTCAATATCAATCTTAGGCTCATTTGAAAGACCTACAATATATCCGTTAACAGTTCGGCTTCCTTTACCAAAAGGAACTACAACAGGTGCACCAATAACGGCTGATGAAGCATATTCATCAGGAACTGCATACTGATATGTCTTGTCAAGATTCCCATGAGATATATCAATTATTATATCGGCATAGCGTTGATAAGACATATCAGACCTCCTTGGTACGAAGAGCATCCCTTACAAGCTCTCTATCATCCATGTGGTACTTCACACCCTTAATCTCCTGGTAATCCTCATGACCCTTTCCTGCGATTATGATAACATCACCATCTTTTGCATGATCAATGCAATATTTTATAGCTTCTCTTCTGTCGGTTATTTTTATATATTCTCCGGGTCCTTTTTTTACTCCGGTGATTATATCATTTATAATGTCTTCAGGCTCCTCATATCTTGGATTATCTGATGTGACCACGGTAAGATCCGCCATATTGGAGGATATCTCACCCATAAGATATCTTCTGTCCTTGGAGCGGTTTCCGCCACAGCCAAATACACAAACCAAACGTTTGGGATTATATTCTCTTATGGTGGTAAGAAGACTCTTTAAACTCATGGCATTGTGTGCATAGTCAATAATAACCGAGTAATTACCGTCTACAGGTACAATCTCAACCCTGCCTCTTACCTTGATATTATTTAGAGCCTTAATCACATCTTTTTCATTTACATTAAAATGCCTGCATATTGCAATAGCACATAGGGAATTTAGCACATTAAACTTTCCCGGAATATCGATAGCCACATCAAAATTCAAAAGCCCGGTAACACGGTAAGAAACTCCAAGATAACCCGGCTTGTGAACCAGCTTGACATCAGTTGCCCTTATATCGGCATTCTCAGAAAATCCAAAGGTTTCCACCTTACAGGTATGACCTTCCAAGATGTCCTTGGCATGTTCATCATCTATATTAACCAAACCTACCTTGCACTGTCTGAATAATTGACTTTTGCATCTTAGATAATCGTCAAAATCCTTATGTTCCTTATCTCCTATGTGATCATATCCAAGATTGGTAAATACTCCAAAATCAAACACAAACCCGTCAATCCTATTATGTAAAAACCCTTGCGAAGACGCTTCCATAACCACACACTCCAGCCCTGCGTCAACCATCTTGGCAAAAGTCTCCTGAATAATATAAGATTCCGGTGTGGTATTATTAGCCGGTATAACCTCATCACCGATAATAGTCTCGATTGTACCGATTAATCCGGTCTTAATACCCGTATTCTCCAAAATGGATTTTACCATATAAGCCGTAGTAGTCTTGCCTTTTGTTCCTGTAATCCCTATAGTCGTAAGCTTTCTGGCCGGATGTCCAAAGTAAGCCGCCGACATAAAAGCCAGAGCTTTCCTTGCATTCTCCACCCTAATAACAGTCACATCTTTAGGTAATTCAATTTCTTTCTCTATTACAATGACCGATGCTCCCTTTTCAATCGCTTGGGGAATATAATCGTGCCCATCCGACACTGTACCCATGATGCATACAAACACCGCATCCTTTACTGCCCTTCTTGAATCATACACCAAATCTGTGACCAAAGTATGTTCATCCCCCCGCAGGCAGGTATACTCAAGCCCCTCCAACAAACTGTCCAAATACATATATTCGCCTCCTTAATGGTGCCTGTCACCATTACAACACCATTACAGAAATATTACAAAATTGTTAACCACAATATATTTGTAGTCATTTATCATTATAGGCTAATTAGAGATTTTGTAAAGTCAATTTTGTAATGGTGACAGGCACCATTACAAAATCATTACAGAATTGTAACATAATTGTTAACATATATCTAAGTATATAAAAAGCCTCCAAGTTAATGAAAAACTCAGAGACCTTATGATTATTTAACTTAAAACAAAAACCCAACTTCTTTTTCTTTTATACAATGATACTCTGTAATAAATTCATCCCCTGATCGGCATTTTTTAATACTAAATCCGGCTCTCTCAAGCATACCATCTAATATCCATCCGAAAGTACTATACTCGTCTCTTATATGTATTTCGACTTCCTTTCGAAGCTCCGCTCCGGCATTTTTTTCAAAATCAGAAATCCATTCACTTATTTTCTCTTTATATTCACAAGGGTTGAAATGAAATACAATATCAAAAATATATAAGCTTCCGCCTGCTTTTATCATCTTATTCATTCTCAGCAAGGCAATCTGTTTCCAGAAGTCAGGCAGATGGTGAAATGCAGCTTTTGTTATCAATAAATCAACCGGTTCATCCTTATGTTCATAAGTTAAAAACCCAGCCTTAATGAATTCAATATTGTTCTTAGTCTTATTGCAAACCTTATTCTTTGCTTGTAAGAGCATAGCATCGGATACATCAACTCCATATACATGCTTAAAATGCTCTGCTGCTATAATGGTGCTTGCTCCTGTTCCACAGCCCAGATCAATCATAGATAGTTTACCGATATCCTTTAATCCTAGAAATTCAAGCATATCATAAAACTCTTTCTTATAATCCCTAAACGCCGTATGTCGATTGTCATAGTTATCAGCATTCCCGACACTCGAATAATCTACCCCACAATGTTTGTATTCATCATATATCCAATTGCTCATGCTATACCTCCATAATATTCATTCGGCGACGACAAATTAATTATCGGGATATCCGGGAACTTTTCCTCCAGAACAGCTGCTACAAGATTGTACCAACTATAACATTTATTTAATACTATTGCGTCAGAGGTAATTATTTGAACCGAACCTTCTAAGATAACGTCAACATTGTTCACGATCTCTACATCTACCTTATATGGATATCCACCAAGCAAATTATATATAAGTGTCTTTAATCTGCCTGTATTGGATACCGGAGCATATTAATGTTATATAGTAAAAAAGCAATTTTTTCAATATAGCCCTCCTTCAATGATATTTTCTGCAACATAAGTACCCCGCACCATACCATTAATATTACATAGGGTCATTATACTCATTACACATTTTAACATAATACGGTAATTATATCAATCTTATCCTCCTCCATCCTTCAGGTAATAATCAACCCATAGCTTATTACCATCCGTTTTAAGCATAATCGCCCCATGCTTGGGTGTAATCATTATCTGACTTTTACACTCCTTAAGTCTTTCAAGAACTTCCTCATGCGGATGACCGTATTTATTTTTCTTACTGCATGATATCAGTGCATATTCGGGTCTAATTATACTTAGAATTTCTTCACTCGTGGAATTTTTCGAGCCATGATGCGCTACCTTAAGCACGTCATAATCCGTTTGAATAAATGTTGTAGAATCATTATTGCAGCGATTTATATACTCCTGTTTTATAAAAAATGTAATTAACTCCTGATCCCCTTTAGTCTCTATATCACCGGTCAGAAGCATATCGAATTCCCCATAGCTTACGCTTAATACCGTCGAATAGTCATTGTTAGACGCAGACTGGTATCCCACACACGGGTGGAGAACATTTATTTTTAATTTACCGTCTGTTATCATATCACCTGCAGCAACATACATAAGCATAATACCCTTATCCTTAGCAAGTTCCTCCAGCTTATTATAGGTCTCATTCCTTAGCGATATATCAGGCAATATTAAGTGTCTTACGGATATATGTTTACCCGCTATTATCTCCATAATCCCACTGACATGATCCATGTCAGTATGAGTAACAAAGACATAATCTAGGGTATCGACACCCTTGGACAATAAATAGGGTGTTATCCTGTATCTTCCCACCTGACTGACATCCGAACTGCCGCCGTCTACTAAATATGTAGTTCCATTATCATTCTCCATGAATATCGCTTCTCCCTGACCCACATCGAGCACGGTAACAGTAAGGCTGTTTTTCAGCTTGGGAGCAATCAGAATAACTACCGCCGCAATAAAAAACACTAAAGTCCCCTTCTTCTTAAGCCTTTTTGCACTTATTATAAATACCGATATTGCCGCATAATATATTATAATTCTTATGGTATCAGGTCTTCCTACGGTAATCAGATTCTTTGGCAGACTGCTTCCCAGTCTGCATATCATTTCATAGATTTTTAGAATATAATTTGCTCCTCCTGCAAGAAACACTCCCAAGGATGAAGATATTATCCCGGCTATTCCTGATATTATCGCTGACAGCATTAACATCGATGTCAACGGCAAAACCAATAGATTAATAAACACACTATACAGCGGAATTTGAAAGAAATAATAAAGGATAACCGGAAGCGTCAGTACCTGTGCAGAGATGCTTGCACAGATACCTCTCACCAATAAATTCTTTGACTCATGCAGGCAGCTAAAGCATGGTAAAATAACAGCAATTCCAAGCACTGCACCAAAAGATAATAAAAAACCTGCTTGGAACAATTCCATGGGATTTTGAAGAAGGATCAGAAATGCACTTAGAGACATGGCGGTAAGAATATCAAATGTCCTTCCTATAAGCTTGGCAATGATAAAAATACTGTACATTACGACCGCCCTGTTAGTCGATACGCTAAAGTTAGTGAGTATTCCGTAGCTATAGACAAATGCCAGAGACATAAGTGTAGATACAGCAAGTCCAAGCCTTAACCTTTTTAATAAATAGTATATGGCGGCTCCTACCATAGACACATGAAGACCGGAAATAGCCAGAATATGAGAAATACCATTTTCCTGATATAGCAACTTGATTTCATCCTCCAGAAGATATTTCTCGCCAAGAACCATTGCCATAAGTATTCCGGCTTCTTTCTTTGGAAGTACTTTACTGTAAACCCTGACAAGTTCCTCTTTTATATTATCTAGGATTGAACGAAAGACAGAATACTTACTGTTGATTATAGAGATGTTTTCAGCTGTTACCTTATAAGATATGTTTTGGGATTTGTAATACAGATATTCATTGAATGTACCGGGATTAGAATTTACAGAGAATTTTTTGACAGTTCCTGAGACTGAGATAATATTTCCGACACGATACTGTTTTGATAATGGATAATCATATGTATATTCATTAACTATAACTTCTTCAACCAAATATGTATGATTGTCAGGCAGGGTTATTCGATTATTTTTTAGATAATACGTCGTTCCCAAAGACTTTTTCACAATCATATCTATTTCGCCTGTAAGGCTGCATTCGGATTTTTCTTCAAATACCGCATCGATATCCGGCGGTTTCATCCTGTCTTTCATGGCAAAAAATCCAACAAGCATAAGAAGCGGCAATCCCCATAAAAAAAAGTCCTTGCGGTTTATATACCTCTTAATGCAAAACATCAGCAGATATATGATCAGCCACGCCCCGAAAGCAGTTAATGCTATGTATATCAGGGGAATTCCATACCAAGCCGAAAGTATACCGCCTATAAAGGCGGCAATCCCCCAGAGGAAAGGTCTCTTCATCAATATTTAAATCCTCCCCTCTATTGGTTATCTTCATTAATAGCAAGGTTTCGCTCGAATAACACACCAAGATTTGTATTATGAAAGGTCTCCGCAGGTTGACCATTAATTCGAAATTGTACTTTATTAATGCCGGGCAGCTCTACTAATGAATTTACTATTGAGTATATTGCAACCTCATCTGTTACATCAGGAAGCTTCTCAAGAAATTTCTCATTGAAATCCACATAGCATATACTCTCCTTAGTAGATACGTTCAGAAGTGTTGTTCCAGCCGGAATTGTCGCATATAAGCCCACCTCTGTCGGTCCGTTAATAATCTGGTTAATCACAAGCTCCTCTATGGATGAGGTTCCGGTATAGAATATGGTTCTGGTTGTCTTTCTAAGTAAATCTCCTGTCTCATTGGCAAAATATAGGGTAACCTTATAATTGGTCTCCGCAGCAGTGTTTTCAATAAAGAATTCTGCTGTCATTAATCCTATTTGAACTCCGTTTGAATCAATCAATGGCTGATTATTGACATTAAACAACACAAAATCTATCCCCGGAATCTGACACATAGTCTTTACCACAGTCGCACGGCATAAAACCTCAGGTATTCCTTTGAGCTCACCATACTTTGTATCAAAGTTAATGATAAGCTGTTCATCTACAATATTATAATCAATTATTGAAACACCTTCAGGTATAGCCTTCCTGTATATCATATTTGAAGGCTCTTTTTGCAGTACTTCCAGCAGCTCCTTAACAAGCTGTTCTTTGGTATTCCCCTTAGGGACATACCCTTCACTGACAATTCCATAGGATTTACTGTCTATATAATAAATCTGATATTCCTTTTTGGATTTGTCTGTATTGTTATTGTTACTGCAGGAAGCAAGCAGTACATTACTTAGCAGCAGTATGATGCTAAACAGAATTTTTATTAATGCACGCTTCATATATAAGTAACCTCATTTCCCGTAAAAATAGATATCTATTATTTGATGAACAGTAATTCATCAATAAACAACCGTAATCACAACCCGCAGCAGATAACATGGTATCCGTAAAGGTGCAATTATACCGGAACTGCTGTGTCCCTTTGAATATGAGCATCGCTACGACTGTGCTATATAGTTAAGAGGAATTCTAACATTAAAAGTTGTGCCCTCTCCCTCAACACTGTATACCTTTATAGCACCTCTATGCATCTGAATAACATTTTTCGTAATGGCCAGTCCTAAGCCCGTTCCTCCGGACTCTCTGGACCTGGCTTTGTCCACCCTGTAGAAGCGTTCAAATATCAGATCCTGAACGTCCTCAGGTATACCAATACCTGAATCCGAAACCTTAATATAGAAATACTTATGGTCAGCATTCAAAGACACTCTTACCCATCCGTCCGGAACATTGTATTTTATGGCATTTTCTATCAGATTTGTCATTGCCAGTGAAAGCTTAACCTCATCCACCTCAGCTATAACAGGTCTGAAGCTTTCATAAACCATTTCAATGCTTTGCTTCTTCGCTAACGGACGCAGTCTCTTTAGTATTTGCTCCAAAAGCTCATTGATATTAATGCTGGATATATTCATGTCACCGGCTGTCTTATTAAGCTTGACTAAAGACAGCAGGTCATTGATTATCTCATTCTCTCTTTCTATCTCCTTGTTAATATCTATTAAGAACTCCCGATAAACCTCCACAGGAACATCCTCCTGCATAAGAAGTGATTCCGCCAGAACCTTAATAGATGTAATCGGGGTTTTTAATTCATGTGATACATTAGAGACAAACTCTTGTCTGGTATTTTCAATCTTCTGCATTCGGCTAATCATCTTGTTGAATGAATCTGAAATCTTCTCAATCTCGTAATACCCCTTAATTGATACTTCCTCATCCAAATAACCTTCAGTTAAATGGTCAATAGAGCTGACTACCTTTGTAAGCGGCTTAGTCAATTTACTTGAAAAATATATGGCAAATATAACAATAAACATTGTAATTGCAAGAATAAATATGGAGGCTCTTTGCTCCATACTTACTAAAGTGCTCTGTATGTCTTTAGTAGAGGAATTCATGACAATAGCACCCACAACGACCTTCTGTTCCTCGGTAGTATGGATGATTGGTTGAGTTAATATTAAATAATTGTTTTCCGTATCATGAACCTTGCTGCTGTTTCCGCTAAAGCATTGGATTACTTCTTTAGATACAAGGTACTTATTCTCATCATAAAGCCCATAAGTATCCTCTACAATATTGAGGTTGTTATTGACGACAACTATTCTCCCCTGATAGAATTCAGCAACACGATTTATCTCAGCGTCAATTTCAGGCACATCAGCTAAAGTCAGATAACCCGTGGGGAGCATCAGATTTGACAGCATAATTATCTGATTCTGCATCTGATTAAATCTGTCGCCAACAGCCTTTTCCTTATAGTTGTTAAGAAGGACATAGGAAAATAAATATAGCGGTATAATACCTACTATTATAAATACAAACAGCATGTGCATTCTCATGCTATAAAGTATTTTAAGCTTATTCTTGATTCTGGAAAAAATATCCTACACCCCATTTTGTATGTATATATTTTGGTTCGCTCGGATTGCTTTCAATTTTTTCACGAAGTCTTCTGATATGAACATCTACAGTCCTAACATCACCGGGATAGTCATATCCCCATACAATGTTAAGAAGATTTTCACGGCTATACACCTTATTCGGATTGAATACCATCAGCTCAAGCAAATCAAACTCTTTAACAGTCAGATTTACTTCCTTGTCCGATATATATACTCTTCTGTTCTCACAATCAATCTTCATATCATTAAATGTGACCATCTTAGACTCATCGGTCGAACCTATACCCTTATTGCTCCTGCGCATAATAGCCTTAATTCTTGCCTTAACTTCAAGAATATTAAAGGGCTTGGTAATATAGTCATCTGCTCCATACTCAAGACCTAATATCTTGTCCATGTCGTCGCCCTTTGCAGTCAGCATAATGATCGGCATAGATGAAAATTCACGAATCTGCTGACACACTTCAAAACCTGACAGCTTTGGAAGCATGATATCCAAAAGCACCACATCATACTCCTTATTTCTGGCTGCCTCCAGTGCCTCTTCGCCATCATAAGCACAATCCACTTCCATTCCGTCCTGCTCCAGGCTAAAGCGGATTCCTTTAACAATTAATTTTTCATCATCGACTACAAGTACTTTCTTTGCCATATATACACCCCATTCTTTGTATGTTTAACAATATTATTTTACAGTTACGAAATCTTTTATCTTATCCAGCAAACCTTCCTTAATTCCGGAGATGTTGGTCAAGTCATTGACTGATTTAAAGTTTCCATTCTTTTTTCGGTATTCAACAATACTTCTTGCCTTTGCTTGTCCTATTCCGGGAAGGCTCATAAGCTCTGTCTCATCAGCTGTATTAATATTTACCTTTTTGTTAGTCTTATCATTAGCCCGGTATGTGTTGTCTCCTGTAAGATAATCATATACACCAAGCTCTTTAATCTCCTCAGCGGTCGGAATATAAATCCTTTGCCCGTCTTCAACAGTCATGGCTTGGTTTATATAATCGTCCGCTGCATCTGGTGTTAATCCTCCTGCAATATCAATCAGCTCTACAAGTCTTGTTCCTCTCTCTAGCTTATATACATCAGGATTTACTACCGCTCCGCATATATGAACATATATAACAGTTTCCTTCAAATCATCTTCTTCATTTCCCCGTTGACCTGATTCAGTATCCGGGCAATCCTCTGTACATAGGCTATCTCCGGTCATAATCTCTGTTTTCGAAATTTCTTGATCTCCTTGTGCATTATGCACGGATGTAAGTACAATCTCCTGCCCCCGGTTTTTCCGATAAGAGCAGCTGTAGCTTACTCCTGCCAGTATCAGAAATAAACAGGCGATTATTACAGTAACATGTTTGTTTTTCATCAGCATCATCCTTTTATTACTTTAAGAAAATATCTTAAAGATATAATAGGACTTAAAAGTACCCTCTATACTTTATTTTGATGCTATATCCATTTTACATAAACTAAAGAATGAATACAATAGGCATTTATACAAATTATTTTAATTTTTATATTACTTATTTCCATTTAAAAGTAATAATCCCTACAATAATAATTATTATTCCAATGAGTTTACGCCACTCAAATTCAGCCCTCTCAGCCCCAAAGATGCCTAACAGCTCAATAATATAAGCCACAATTAGCTGGGCTGTTATTATGAACATATTTGCCCTTGCAGCCCCCAGTGCATCAACACTTTTTATAACCGTATAGGTTATAGCTGCACCCATAACTCCTCCAAGCAGCATATACTTGTTATCGATTTTAAAAAGCTCAGAAAAGCTGCCTTCACGACCGGTAGCAAGCCATGCACCAAGGCATACAATCAAAGCACTAAACTGTACAAAACCGGCACATACCCATATGCCGGTCTGTTTTGTTACCCCTGTATTAAATACGCCCTGCATACTCATAAGTGCTCCGGAAATAATGGCAATGATAAAACCCCACATAATTTAAACCAAACCCTTCTGACTGTAGATAGCTTTCTATTTAAGCTTTCCACATTTGGCTCAAACTATACAACCTTATTCAGGCACTTTGTAAATATTTCTGTCATATCATCCACATGCTTTTTTTCTACAATTAGAGGAGGTATAAAACGTATTACATGCTCTCCTGCCGATATCAATAAAAGCCCCTCATCCATTGCATGAGCTATAATATCTTTTACAGGAATTGAAAATTCCAGCCCCTGAAGTAAACCCTTTCCTCTATGGTCGGTTATTATACTGTATTTATTCTTTAATTCATCCAGCTTTAAGGACAGATATTGTCCCATGACATTTACATTCTCAAGAATATTCGTACTTTCAAAAATATCAAACACTGTACTCACGGCTTTTGTGGCAAATGGGTTGCCTCCATATGTTGTTCCGTGGTCTCCGGGCTGAAAAGCCATCGCAACCTCTTCAGTTGCAGCAAATGCACCTACCGGTATTCCACAACCCAATCCCTTCGCACAGGTTATGATGTCCGGTTTTACACCATAGCTCTGATATGCAAACATAGAACCGGTTCTTCCCATACCACATTGAATCTCATCAAAAATCAATAAAATATCATTATCATCGCAAAGCTTTCTTACCCCTTTGATGAATTCCTCCGTCGCAGGATATATTCCGCCCTCACCTTGGATCGGTTCCATTATGACAGCACAGGTATTGTCATTAATATTTGCTTTGACACTGCTCAAATCATTAAACTCTGCAAATCTTACCCCTCCGATTAAGGGTTCAAATGCTTCTCTGTATTTCTTCGTACCGGTAATGCTTAAGGCACCCATGCTCCTGCCGTGGAAGGAGTGTTCCATTGAGATAATCTCTCCGCCGGCCTTACCTGTTTTATTATAATAATATTTTCTGGCAAGCTTTATAGCTCCTTCAACCGCCTCTGTCCCGCTGTTGGTAAAGAATACCCTGTCCATGCCTGAAGCCTTAATAAGCTTCTTTGCAGCCTCCAAAGGAGGAATACTGTAAAAAATATTAGAGGTATGAATCAGGGTATCCAACTGCTTCTTCAATGCTTCGTTATACTGTTCATAATTATACCCCAGTGCAAACACAGCAATTCCGGCTACAAAATCCAGATACTTTTTTCCCTCAATATCATAAAGATACATACCTTTGCCGTGATCAAGCACAATCTTATACCGATTGTAGGTATGCATCAATACCTTTTCAGCCTCATCAATATACTGCTTCATTTTGCTCACATCCCTTTAAATAATGTTTATATTTGAACAACTTCATTGTCAAAAAGATTTTCATTACGGATTATCGCAGTACCTATTCCCTTATTTGTAAAAAACTCAAGCAATAAACAATGCTGCATCCGACCGTCCAATATGTGAACTCTCGTTACTCCGTTTTTTACGGCATCAACACAATTTTTTAATTTTGGCAGCATTCCTCCGCCTACAAAACCGCTTGCTAATAGTTCATCTGCCTTATCCAGTGTAAGCACTGAGATTAAACTGTCCTTATTCTCGGGGTCTGCATATACTCCTTCTATATCAGTCAAAAACACCAGCTTTTCAGCTCCGATTGCTGTTGCGACCGCACATGCGACATCATCGGCATTAATATTATAATTTACATAATTGTCATCAAGCCCGATAGGAGCAATAACAGGAACAAAATCACTGTCTAGAAGAGTTTCTATCAGATCCACGTTAACTTCCTTGATATTACCAACGAAGCCTATATCCGTATTATCTACATACTTCTTCTCAACCTTTAGCGTAGCTCCGTCCTTCCCACTTATTCCAACCGCCTTTACTCCAAGCTTTTCAAGCATTTGGACAAGACCTTTGTTAACCTTGCCAAGCACCATCTCTGCAATCTCCATAGTCATATCATCAGTAACCCTGAGTCCTTCAACAAAGGTGGATTCATGTCCAAGCTTCTTAAGCCAGCTTGTAATTTCTTTTCCGCCGCCATGAACAATAATAGGCTTCATGCCTACAAGCTTAAGTAAAGCCACATCCTTAATAACATTTGACTGCAGAGCATCATCAATCATTGCACTGCCTCCATACTTTACTACAACTATCTTGTTGTTAAACTCCCGGATATATGGCAATGCTTCAATCAATGTTTCTGCCTTTAGCAGAATCTGATCCATGTATTCCATAACTGCATATTCCTTTCAATCAATGTTCTGTATTCTGTAATAAAATAATCTTTCGATTCATATACCGATAAATATATATTGACTGCCTTGTAAGCATTGATTTATGAGCGATAATCGGCATTAATCCTGACATAATCATAGGATAAGTCACAGCCCCATGCCGTAGCAAAAGCTGTCCCCTGCTTCATGTCTGCTATAGCCTTAACCTCCTTGGCAGACAGAATCTTCGTTGCAGTTTTTTCAGAATAATCTGTCGCCATCCCGTCCTTAACCAACTGAAGGCTTCCGTCCTCACTTTCAATAACAAGATCCACAGTATATGGATTAAAATCAACCCCTGAATATCCCATAGCACACAATATTCTTCCCCAATTTGCATCATTTCCAAAGACTGCAGCCTTAACAAGATTTGAGCTGATAATCGATTTGCTGAGTGCTGCCGCTTCTTCCCGGCTGCCTGCTCCCTTTACGGTAACCTCAATAAGCTTTGTTGCTCCTTCACCATCTGCGGCAATCATTTTCGCAAGCTTTGTTGTCACTGTATTAAGTGCCTTGCAAAATGTATGATAATCCTCATTCTTTTCTGTTATTTCTTCATTACCGGCTTTACCGTTAGCCAGTATCAGCAAAGAATCATTTGTACTTGTATCCCGATCCACGGAAATCATATTGAAGGTATACTTAACATCCTCACTTAATGCTTCCTGCAAAAGTTCCTTGCTGATTGAAGCATCTGTTGTAACAACACAAATCAGAGTAGCCATATTAGGATGTATCATGCCCGAGCCCTTTGCCATGCCTCCGATTGTTATCTCCTTACCTCCGATATTACAGGAGACCGCACATTCCTTAGAATAAGTATCGGTGGTCATAATAGCTTCGGCCGCAATTGTTCCCGCTTTTATCGAAGAATCCAGTTCTTTAACAAGACCGGGAATACCGTTTTTTATTATTTCAATCGGCAGCTGCTTTCCGATAACACCGGTGGATGCCGTATAGACAGCATTAACCGGAAGCTTCAGCTCATTTGCCACTGTCTCGGCCATAATAAAATTATTCTTATTTCCTTCCTCACCTGTACATGCATTTGCTACGCCGCTATTTATTACAATAGCCTGAATATTATCACTTTCTCTTGTCAGCTTAATATCCCACAGTACCGGTGCGGCTTTTACAACATTAGTCGTAAATGTGCCCGCTCCCTTAGCCGGAATATCCGAATAAACAAGAGCCATGTCCTTTCTTTTCTTTTTTATACCTGCATATATTCCCGATGCAGAGAATCCTTTAGGTGCCGTAACACCACCGCTGATTAGTTTCATGTTATGCCTCCAGTCCTAAAAAATTGGTTTTTTATACATCTGATAAAATTATTTATAATTATACATCCGAATTAAAAATTATGCAACCATTATTTTATTTTTTTATATTTATACCATGAGCAAGCAATTCTTCGTATATTCTGGCAATGGGGAAACCCACTACATTATAATAATCACCATGTATTTCTTTAATATATATACCAAATCCTCCCTGAATAGCATAAGCACCGGCTTTATCAAACGGTTCCTTCGTATCTACATAATCCTCTATCTGTTCCCTTGTCAAAGGATTTACTGCTACCTTGGTACTTACGCTAAATACAATCTCCTCATCCTTGACATTATCGCCATGCTCCTGCTTATTCCTACTTATTATTATACATACTCCTGTATATACCTCGTGAATGTCGCCGGACAAAGCTTCCAGCATCTTAACAGCATCTTCTCTGTCTTTAGGTTTTCCCAAGATTTTTCCATTATGATAAACAACGGTATCTGCTCCAATAACGATTAATCCCTCCTCACCGGACTGCAGCTTTTTGGTTTGTATATTCACATTTCTTGCTTTAAGCTTGGCCAGAGCTTTAACCATATCGGACGGACCATCCCCCGATGCTTCCTCAGCAACATTTGCAGGCATGGTTTCATATGCTATGCCCATCTGATCCATAATCTCTTTTCTTCTGGGTGATTCTGAAGCTAATATAATACGATACATAGTATCTCCTTTCAAATTCAACAGTATAAATCGGTTCTATTTACCCGGCAGCTCTTATCCGCATTTATATGTTATTATTATATTGCAATTGAACAGGATGTAAAGACAGTATATTGCCAGTAAATATATTCCATAATAATTATTTATACATAATTATAAATTTCTTGTTGCATATTAATTTATTATGGTGTATATTTAATCATATATTATATGCTTATTCAATACCAAATTGGCACAATAAGAGAATGGAGGATGTTATGAAAGAAAAAATTATTCTTGCTTATTCCGGTGGTCTTGACACCACGGCAATTATCCCTTGGCTCAAGGAAAATTATGATTATGAAGTTATCTGTGTATGTATTGATGTCGGTCAGGAAAGTGAACTTGACGGCTTAGAAGAAAGAGCTAAATTATCAGGTGCCACAAAGCTTTATATTGAAGATGTAGTAGATGAATTCGTTGACGATTATATTATCCCCTGTGTAAAAGCAGGTGCTGTATATGAACACAAATATCTTCTGGGAACATCTATGGCAAGACCTGTTATTGCAAAAAGACTGGTTGAGATTGCTAAGCTTGAGGGTGCTACAGCCATATGCCACGGGGCAACAGGCAAGGGCAACGATCAGGTGCGTTTTGAGCTTACGATTAAAGCTTTAGCTCCTGAGCTGAAGATAATCGCACCGTGGAGAATATGGGATCTCTCTTCCCGTGAGGAAGAAATAGAATACTGTGCAAAACATGGTATTAACCTGCCATTTTCAGCGGATAACAGCTATTCCCGCGACCGTAATATATGGCATATCAGTCATGAAGGACTGGAACTTGAGGATCCTGCACTGGCACCAAATTATGATCATCTTCTTGTACTTGGTGTATCTCCTGAGAAAGCACCTGATGAGGGTGAGACTATCAGCCTGACCTTTGAAAAGGGAATACCCACATCACTGAACGGCAGATCCATGTCATCTGCAAATATTATAAAGGAGCTGAATAAGCTTGGCGGCAAGCATGGAATCGGTATAGTAGATATTGTTGAGAATCGTGTTGTTGGCATGAAATCCAGAGGTGTATATGAAACACCCGGTGGTACTATTTTAATGGAAGCACATCAACAGCTTGAGGAACTGATACTTGACCGCGAAACTCTGGCAGCCAAGAAAGACGTAGCTAATCATTTTGCTTCCTTAGTATACGAAGGAAAATGGTTTACTCCTTTAAGAGAAGCTTATCAGGCTTTTGTTGATACTACGCAGGAATATGTTACAGGTGAAGTAAAGCTTAAACTGTACAAAGGAAATATTATTAAGCAGGGAACAACCTCACCATACTCGCTATATGACGAAGATATCGCTTCATTTACCACAGGAGAGTTATATAATCATAAGGATGCCGAAGGCTTTATTAATCTGTTCGGTTTATCCATGAAAGTTAGGGCTATGAAATTCAATTCATAAAACGGAGATACTTACGCTGTTTCCGCCATAAGTGTTTTGTGAGGTATTAGGGGGGGTATATAATGTCAATTGGCTTCGCCAATAGACATTGTCAATTGGCTTCGCCCATAGACATTGTCAATTGGCTTCGCCAATAGACATAGCAAATAGGCATTACCAATAGGCGATGGCAATAGGCGATGGCAATAGGCGATGCCAATAGGCGATGCCAATAGGCATTATATACCCTATATTTATTACTTGATTTTGTGTAAATAAATTATATTAATTATATAAATAATACTAAGTTGTAAAATGTTTTATATTATTTATGGTACAGCCTGAATATTTCTTAAGAAATCTCCTTAATACCTTCTCATAGCCGTTCTTATCTGTCACACACGACTGGGCATGAGCCGCTCCTGCGATAAGGTACAATCCTTTATTATTCCTTTTAGCTTTATACATCTTAACAGACATTTCTGTAGGTACATATTTGTCTTTTTTTCCATGTATAAATAAAATCGGAGTATCTACCTTACGTACAACACTTATTGGAGACACCTGCCCATACCAGAAGCCGGCTCGCAGGAATGTAATAAAGCTTTCTAAAGGTATTAGAAAAATCGGCATATGATAATAGTGCTTAAGCTGATATTTTAATAACTCCTTCAAATCTGAGTATGCACAATCTGCTATAGTACACAGTACTCTATTATCTATATCAAGATGCAGCAATGATGTGGCTGCTCCCATAGATTCTCCATGAGTTATGATCTTACAGTCAGGACCATAGGTATCATAGCACCAATCCACAATCTTCTTTAAATCATATTTCTCATAATACCCCATAGATGTAAAAGCCTTGCCGCTTAAACCATGGTTTCTGTGATCATATATAATGACCCTAAATCCCAGTTTAAGAAAAATCTCAGCATACATTAATGATCTGTACTTTCCTTGGGAATAGCCATGACATAAAATTGCAATAGGTATCCGGTCTGCCTCTTCCGGTTCCAATACCTCGCAGGATAAAAAGTATCCATAATCGGATAGAATCATGAACTGCTTCTTCATAGAGTTCTTATATACAGTCTCATTAAATCTGCCTGTTTTTGCTCCTATCCGGTATATTCTGTTATTCGAAAGCTTTTTCGGCCGCAAAATCATATTTGATAGAAACCATATGCCCCCGCCCAACCATATCAGAAACAGCTCTAACATTGCTACCTCCATAGAACAAAAATGGAATTACATGTATATATAAAAACCTCAGTGATACCGGTATCGAACACATCCACATTATTTATATGAAATAAATAATACCCAGATGTTAACAGAATATTCAATAAGATATGCCTAAAAAGATAGGGGCGTATCTACGCCCCTTATAGCTCTAATATTACTGTTTGATACATATTATAAATTTCTGTTCGGAGAAAAGTCCTCAAATATAAATAAGTCAAAATAATCTTTGCAACTCTCCATATCCTTTTCAGACTCGATAGTCCAGGCTATTGTCCAAGCTTTGTACAGTTTTCTGCAAATCAAGAATGAAAGCTCCCTCTTATATTTGTGCTGGTATGCAATAAAATCAGGCTTTGTATAGAAGTTAAACAGCAAATGCTTTAATATGAAATACTGCATCCTGCTGCCCTCTATCTTTTCCTTAAAAAAATCAGTAGACAATTGACCGCGTACTATCTCGGGATGATGCTTTTTATACCATCCCAACCCAAACGGATTAAAGGATTCTATACAGTACAAGCCATTATAACCTGCCAGTTCCTTTGCCGCTGCCTTACATGTATTGTCCGGACTCCAGGGTATCTTTAATTCAACAATTATCGGTACCCTTCCGCCGATACAATCAAGTGCCTCACGAAGAGTAGGTATTCTCTCCTGAGAGTTAAATAATCTATACTCCAGAAGCTCCTCATAATCTAATTCGGATACCTTCTTATTAACTCCACATACACGGCGCAAATTATAATCATGAAATACCACTGCTACCAGGTCCTTGGTTATCTGTACATCTAATTCTATTCCATAACCCTTCTCCACCGCAGCTCTAAATGCTCCCAGTGAATTCTCCGGTGCACCGTTCTTGTTATCATGCAGTCCCCTATGAGCATAATACCGGCCTTCAAACCTTGTCCGCTCAGGGTTTCTCCTAAGCTTGGGCATAATAGCCAGCAGATAAAGAACCGTCAGTACTGTTACAAATATACATAGTTCAATTAACATGTTGCTTTCTTTCTCCTTATTTTTGCCCTATCACCCGGCAACACCTGCATTTTCGCCTTTCTTTATTTTTGGCGGTTTGGAATCACCGTGTTTTACAAAAATCATTGTACACAGTGATGCAACAGAAAATACTACCGCATAGGGAAACAGTATCTTATAATCAACATTTTCAAGCAGAAAACCTGAAACAATCGGAGTAATAATCTGAGAAGACATGGAGAAGGTGTAATAATATCCGGTATACTTACCCGTATCTGAGCTTTTGCACATCTCAACAACCATGGGATAAGAATTAACATTTATGGCAGCCCAAGCTATTCCTGTACAGGCAAATACCACATTTATCAGCGGTGAAGGCTTGGCAAAAAAGAATCCGCTAAGGTAGGATAATGTTATTAATACTATCCCGCCCATAATAGTCTTTTTTCTGCCTATTTTACTCGATATTATACCTATCGGTATGTAGCTGATTAATGCTGCTCCCATAGCAACCATCAACGGGAGCGTATAAGTTCCGTCACCATAACCCCATACTTTGTCTGCGTATCTTGAAAAAGCGGTTTTAACAGCATTATAAGCAAAAAACCAGAGAAAGATCGATGCCAGAATAAATCCAAAGCTGCGTTTGACATCCTTTGACATATTTTCATCCGCATTATCTGTCTCGTCGGAATGGTCCTTGCCGCTGTTAAATACTTTCTCTTCCTCCCTGACCTTTTCTCTCAGCTTATTCTCTTTAATTGTCACAAGTAAAAAGACAACAGATAAAATCATTATAAATATCACACTTGCAAATACAGGGATATTTAATCTGCCGTCCTCTTTATACAGCAAAAATGTCATGCCTAACGCATACATTCCGCCTATCGTTCCCATCAGATTGATTACAGCATTCGCCTTGCTCCTTAGAGGTTTAGGTGTTACGTCCGGCATTAAAGCAACTGCCGGGGTTCTATACGATGACATGGCCAATAATATTATACCTAGTGCAATCATAAATAAAACCAGATTACCCTGATGCTCTGCTATTGGCAGTATTAGAATAAATACAGAAGCAACCAATGTGCCTCCTAATATGAACGGTATTCTTTTACCCAAACGGGTATTAACCTTATCTGACAAGGCTCCAACAAGCGGCAGAAAGAATAAGGCAAGCACATTGTCTATGGCCATTATGCCTCCTACAGCAGTTTCACCAAGGCCAAATGTGCCATCCAGCATTTTGGGAATTATTCCATCATACAGTTCCCAAAAAGCACAGATTGATAAAAATGCAAACCCCACAAAAAAAGTACGTTTGTAATTAAGCTTCATCCCAAACCTCCTATACATTATATTTTTTGATAGCATACAACGGAGGTTTTAGCCTCCGCACCCCTTGGACTAATCTGCTTATCGTGTAAACTCGTACACCCCTATCCCCACTGCAATGGTGAGATTGAGTGAATCTACATCCGCAGTCTGAGGTATCATAACACTTGTTCCTACGTTAAGATATGAATCATCCAAACCCGTCGCCTCATTCCCAAATACAAGCGAAAACAGCCTTGGTTTTGGACAATTCTTTATATTTTGCGTATTTTCTTTATTTATCATGAATGTAAATAATTCGTGCTTGTTAAATTCACTGCGGTAATCATCAAAAGAATCATAAAGCTGAAAGTTCAGCTTAAATAATGCTCCCATTGATGCCCTGACACTCTTCGGATGAAATATATCCGCCCCCGGAAGGACAATAGCTATATCATATATGCCAAATCCAACAATGGTCCGAAGAATTGTCCCCAGGTTTCCCATATTGCTTGGATTCACTAAAACAATATGAGGCTTATCCTCAGCCAGCCTACAGCTATATTTCTTAAATACACCTACAACATAGCAGTTTTCTTTATCACTGAGCCTGCCGATAAGCTTATTGTTGACTTCGATAGGTATATTGCTTCGGGTACACAATGCCTTTATGCCATCCGCATCAGTATAACCCGAATGAATCAGCACCTTTAATACAGCCTCAGGCTTGCTTAGAATAAGCTCATATGTCGGAAATGCTCCTAGTGTATAGGAATATAGTGCATCCTTTTTATAAGGTTTTATCTGTGTATGCTCTGTGAATCTATCATTGTCTGTCTGTTCCATGTCTACTCCGTTTCTCTGCAATCAGATGACATTTATACCTTCTTTTATCGCAATTGTTCTTATAAAGGATGACGCCTCCAAATACTCTTCATGAGTATCTAGATGCTCAACAAATACCGGAATATCCTCTCCCAACTTATCAATTAAATGAACAATTTTTCTATAATTCAGCATGCCCTTCCCCGGCATGACCTCTCTTATAACACACGGAAGTGCTTTCTCCATTATTACATCCTTTGCATGGATACTTTTTATATAAGGTCCAAGCTTATTGAAGCACTCCTCTATAAACTCATCACTTTTTAAGAATCGCATGGTGCTGTTTATCATATTGGTAAAATCCAGATGAACCCCAAAAGCTTTACGGTCGATATCCTTGATAAGCTTAAGATAAGAATCGGGTGAATCCGGTATCATCCAAGGCATAGGCTCTAAGGTATAGAATGTACGCTTGGGATCAACACTGTCTATTATATCCCGGGTGGTGTCAACAATAAGAGTATATACGTCTTTATCATAGTTTTTCTTATAAAAGCCATCCCATATTTCTCCTCTTGCACCTACAATATTAACACAGCAATTGGCACCAAGCTCATCAGCCAAGGCAAGTCTTTCTTTGCAGTACCTGATATTAGCCCTTGCTTCTTCCGTATCAAGAGATATAGGATTTCTCCATGCTCCCACTTCTCCGATTAATATGTTGTTTTCTTTAGCACAGTCCATGTATGCCTTCTTATCTTCATAAGATGCATCATGCTCAACAGGAGTATGGACAGTGCTGTAATTCAATTCCTTTACCCGCATTAACCACTCTGCAGAATCAGAATATGGTTTTTTGATGCCTCCGCCAATTCTCATGATTGTACACCCTTCACTTAATCAATTTTTTTACCCATATAAACTAAAGCCAGCATCCCGGGGCCGGTATGAGTACCGATAATAGGACCTATCTGAGCTATTATTACATCCTTAACAATATTCATGCTGCGTATTTGATCGGCTAATTTTTTAGCGTTTTCTAGATTGTCTGCATGACCGACCATAACAGTCTGTGAGGACAAATCGGTTCCTTCGGTTATCATTTTTGTTATAAGGAAATCTATTTCCGCTTTGACTCCTCTAATCTTTGATACAACTACAAGCTTTCCTGCTTCATCTGTGCTTAATACCGGTCTTATTCGCAGAGCTGTTCCCACTACAGCCTCCAAAGAGGTTACTCTTCCGCCTTTTTTCAGATAGAATAAATCCTTAACAGTAAACCAATGACGGGAATTGTATTTGTTGGCTTCAACCCAATCTCTTAACTCATCAATCGTAAGACCTTTCTTTTTCTGTAATGCCGAATGAAGTACTAATAAACCCTCACCTATGGAAGCACATTTGGAGTCTATGCCGTAAATCTTCCTGTCAGGATATTCCTTGCTCAACTCTTCCACTACCATATGTGCAGCGTAATATGTACTGCTTAGTCCCGATGAAAATCCAATATATAATACATCCAACTCTTTATCCAAAATATCTTTAAAGTATTCTGAGAACACAGCCGGAGTTATCTGGGTTGTATGAGTGTTTGCACCGGCTCTTAGTCTGGTATAGAATTCCTCAATACTTAGCTCCTTCTCATCCGGATGGTAGTTATAGGCAACATCGTTAATATCAACTCCCATGGGTATTACCCTTATATCATGCTCGGCGATTATGGAGTATGGCAGATCCAATGTTGCATCACTTACAATAACATAATCTCTCAAAATAATCTCTCCTCCAAATGATGATATAACTCTAGAAACATTTTATACGATTACCGTGCTGTTCGCAAGCGATTATCAGCCACTTGCAAAGATTATTCAATATTATATTATGCTCAATAACATAAAAAGACATTTACATTTTATACGGATTTGCTTTATAATGTTTAATAGCATTTAAATTGGAAGGTTATAATTATGGACATACTGACACAGATACTCCTAAGCTTCTGTCTTGCAACAGATGCTTTTGCGGTATCTATTTCAAATGGAATATGCAGCATTAAGATTACAAGAAAAAATGTCATTACTACCGCCTTAACCTTTGGATTGTTTCAAGGTATAATGCCGATAATAGGCTATCTTCTTGGAAATGGTTTAACCGGTATAATATCAAAATTTCAGCACTTTGTAGCTCTTTTCTTACTAAGTGCTATTGGATTAAATATGATTGTTGATGCTGTAAAAGAGAATAAAAACCCTGAAGGCTTATGCAATTCAACCAATGTCTTTTCAGCTAAAAACCTTATTCTTCAAGGTATTGCAACCAGCATTGATGCTTTAGCCGTAGGAATAAGCTTACTGGCAATTGATGCTAATATTACTGCTACCTCAATTATAATTGGAAGCATAACATTTGTGTGCTGTGCATTTGGTGTTTATATAGGAAGAAAATTTGGAGTGCTGTTAGGCATAAGAGCTAAATTTGGCGGCGGCATTCTTCTTATACTTGTAGGTATAAAGATCTTTGCTGAATGTACAGCCTTGTGAAAGGAGTAAGATATTGAACTTTTACAAGTATTTTCACAGTCTGCCTGAAATTGAAACAAACAACCTCCTGCTTCGTCAAATCACCAACAGTAAAAGCGACGGCAGGGACAGCTTGGAATTCATAAATGATTATAGCGTATCCCGTTTTTGGGGTATAGATGATGAGAAACGAAATAGAGAAAATAATAGGTTAATAAAGAAAATACGAAAGGATTTTCATTATCATGAAACCATGAAGGAATACAAAGCCGGCAACGAACTGGCTTGGCTTATGCAGTTAAAAGATAACAATAAAGTTATTGGTGAAATTATTTTATATGATTTTTTGCTTGAAAAACAGGCTGATATGGGATACAGACTCAATAAGAATTATTGGGGCAAAGGATATGCAACGGAAGCCGGGCATGCGATAGTTGGATTCGCCTTTGATACCTTAAAGCTTGATAGGCTTCAAATAAGATGCTTCAGGAACAATCCTGCGTCAGTAAGAGTAGCACAGAAGCTGGGCTTTAAGCAGGAAGGTCTGATACGTAACGGTGCCATATTGGATGTAATGACTGATTATTATATAATGGGTCTACTAAGAGATGAATATGAGAGAATATAATAGGAAGCAATTCAAAGGATGGCGTAGCAGTGTGGTTGAAACAAAACAGTATAAAAAGTACATGATTAGCAGAACATATAGTATTGTTTCATATAATTACCTATGCTATTATTAGATAGCAGCCTATTGTCGAATTATCGCTTATTATGGAGGAGGTATATTATGAACAGTATTCAGGACTGTTATGTATTATCTAATGGTAATAAAATCCCATGCGTAGGTTTTGGAACATGGAATCTTACTGAATCAAGCACCACGGTAGATATCATTAAGACAGCCATTGACTGCGGATACAGGCATATTGATACCGCCTTTGGCTATCATAATGAAGCCTCGGTTGGCAAGGCTGTTCGAACCTGCGGATTAAAAAGAAATGAGCTCTTTGTTACCACAAAGCTTAGTAACGGATCACACGGCTATGAGAATACCATGAAAGAATTCGAGATGTCGATGAACAATCTGGATATAGATTATGTAGACTTGTACTTAATTCATTGGCCAAGACCAATTGCAGTACGAGATACCTGGAAAGAGCATAATGAGGGCACCTGGAAGGCATTTGAGGAGTTATATAATGCGGGAAAGGTTAAAGCAATCGGTGTCAGCAACTTCTTGGACACTCACTTGGAAGCCTTACTGGATACTGCGACCATAGCCCCTATGGTAAATCAGATTGAGCTTCATCCAAGATATGTGCAAAGAGACGCCGTACGTTATTGTAAAGAACGCAGAATTGTAGTAGAAGCTTGGAGCCCTCTGATGAGGGGTGAATTCAATTATCCGGTTCTGGTTGATATCTCTAAGAAGTATAACAAAACTATACCACAGATACTGCTTCGCTGGAGCATACAGCATGGTTTTCTTCCACTTCCTAAGTCATCAACTAGGGAGAGAATGCTGGAAAATGCTAATATATTTGATTTCCAATTGTCCGAGGAGGATATTGAAGCTATGAAGGTCCTCGAAACCTATGGAAGAACCGGACCACATCCTGATACGGCAGAATTCTAGTTAGTATAAGACCGATATAATATTAAAGAGCACTGATATTCCTACGCCCTTATTTACAGAGTTATCTGAATATCGGTGCTCTTTATACTCTATATAATATACAAATTTTATAAAAGAGGAATATTATATTTTTCTGCCATCTCAACGACCGAGTCAGGCCAAACGGAAGCCTGTACTTCCCCTATATGAGCTTTGCGCAGATAGAACATACATATCCTGGACTGACCTATTCCACCGCCGACAGTATATGGCAGCTCCTTATTTAATAATGCCTTCTGGAACGGAAGCTCTGCCCTATCCATGCATCCGCTGATCATAAGCTGTTCTCTCAGAGAAACCTCATCAACACGTATACCCATTGAGGATAATTCAAGAGCAATATCAAGCAAAGGATAATATACAATAATATCTCCATTCAGCTTCCAGTCATCATAATCGGGGGCTCTTCCATCGTGTGGTTCTCCTGATGCCAATGTTCCACCAATCTGCATAATGAATACAGCACCCATCTCCTTGGCAATTTCATGCTCTCTGTCTTTTGGTGTAAGATTAGGATAACGGTCTTCGAGCTCCTGCGATGTAATAAAATATATTTCCTCAGGCAGAATTTCACCGACATAGCTGTATTTTCCGGCAATATACTTTTCCGTATTTTTTAAAGCATTATAAACTAATTTAACTGTTTTTCTTAATGTCTCTTCATTTCTGTCACTCTTATTAATAATTAATTCCCAATCCCATTGATCCACATAAAGCGAATGTATATTATCGGTATCCTCATCTCTGCGAATGGCATTCATGTCTGTATATAGACCTTCACCAACTGAGAATCCATATTTTTTCAGTGCCATGCGTTTCCACTTTGCAAGAGAATGTACGATTTCCGCTACTGCTTCATTTTGCTCCTTAATACCAAAGGCAACAGGTCTTTCAACACCGCTCAGATTATCATTCAGCCCTGTCTCAGGCTTAACAAACAGCGGTGACGATACTCTGACCAGATTCAATTGTCTTGCCAGCTCTCTTTCAAAAAAGTCCTTAACCTCTTTAATGGCAATTTCTGTTTCCTTAACATTCAAGTGCGGCTTGTAGCCTTCGGGTATTACAAATTTCATTATTTACCTCCCAAATCCTATGGATCTCTCTATTGTATTTATAAATGAAAATGAATATGTAGCACATTTTACAATTATCTTACTGCTTTGTCAATCTAAAAATTTTATGTTCACTATACTTTTGAACAACTCTTAAGTAACAACTTATACTCAACAGAATATGATGTAATGAGTGATTATACCGGAAGCCATACCATTTACGGTATCCGGTATCGGAAAAGAAAGGAAGTACCATCATGGCTATTAAAATATTCATAGATCAAGGTCACAATCCCACCGGATTTCATAATGCAGGTGCTACCGGCAACGGTTTGTTTGAATCCGAGATAAATTTTCAAGTAGGTATATTTCTCGCAAATCTTTTAAATAATGATGCAAGATTTGAAGCACGATTATCCAGACCGACTCCAACAACTGTCCTAGGAACCAATAATGCAACCAGCGTAGCTGAAAGAGTACGCCTGGCTAATGAATGGCCGGCAAATTACTTTATCAGCATTCATTGTAATGCCAATCCAAATCCTGCAATTAACGGTACGGAAATCTATATATTCCAATACGGCACTCAATCAAATTGGTTGGCTCAGCAAGTAATGAACGGAATCGTTCAGAATGTCGGTACCCGAAACAACGGCATAAGAGAAAACCAGACATTCTATGTACTAAGACGAACCACAATGCCCTCTATTCTGGTCGAGATGGGCTATCTGACAAATTCCTCAGATGCTGCAAAACTTCGTGATAATCAATATGGTTTTGCATATGGTATATATATCGGTATTTTAAGATACTTTGGATTTTCTCCTGCATAATTAATATCTTAAAATCACCTGAAAAGGTATCTGATACCAAATATCTTAAAGATCTTGGTGTCAGATACCAAATGTATAATTATTTATGATACGGCTCATTATTCATAATCCTGTATGTCCGATATATCTGCTCCAGTAATATCAAGCGCATCAGCTGATGCGGGAAGGTCATTTTAGAAAAGCTAAGCTGATAATCTGCCCGTGACAATACATCATCAGAAAGCCCAAGAGAACCTCCGATTATAAGAGTTATATGACTTTTACCGGAGATAAATATCTTCTCAAACTGCTGTGCCATCTCCTCAGAGGAGAGCATGTTTCCCTTAATAACCAGAGCTATACAATAAGAATCACTCTTTAATGTCTTTAGGATTCTGTCTCCTTCTTTCTTTTTAATAGCTTCCACTATGGCAAAGCCTGCATTGTCAGGTATACTTTCATCGGGAAGCTCAATAATATCCAGAGTGCAATACCTTTTTAGTCTTTTTTTATATTCGTCAATTCCCATAGAAAGATATTTTTCTTTTAGCTTGCCCACACAAATCAGAGAGATTTTCATTATCCAAATTATCCTTTACTTATTCTCTGACATACTCATATAATACACCGTTTTTAACGAGCTTCAGCTTATCTCCTTTAAAACCGCGCTTGCGCAGTTCCTTTTGAAAATTATAAAGCATAAAACCGTGAAATACTATAAGTATGTTCTCCTTAGACCAATCAATTCTGTCTAAGAACTTTTTTATTCTTATTCTGGTGCCGTCAATTGTCTCCGGTTGGCTTTTTGACTTAAAGAACCATGCCAGCCTTCCGCATATATGCCATACACAAAATGGCAGCTTTATTCTTTCCGTATGTATAAAAGGAGCATTATCAACCTCTCTGAGCAGCTTATCTATAATAAGATTTCCACTGTATACCTCTTTAGCAGTCGAAATAGCCCTGGGCAAATCACTAACGTAGCAGATGTCCCATTCTATACCATACATATCTACATTCTTTTTGATTACCTTTGACACCTCATACTTTTTAGACCACTCCCTGAATTCCCGGGATGTCATCATTCTTTTATGAGGGCAATGCACCTTAAAATGTCTTAATAATCCTATTCTCATATGTACCCCTGCTGATCAAGTTTTACTGCGTGTTAAAATTTGCTCTGCAAAAGATGTATGCTAAAACTATTTCCCATTGTACATAGAATATTGTCATATTTCAAGTGAAAAAGACCAAGGATACATAATTTCATATATTTTTTCAACTATTCTACATATTTAATCCCAATTGTGACATAAAAATGAACCAATTTGTTAACAAAATGTCTTTATTCTATCCATACTTTAATCATATATTTGATTTATACTATATGCAGAAGTGTAGAAATAATTTTTTTCACTCTCCTCCTCCCTACTTATTTACATAGATTTGAGGGTGTCTACAGGTTTTACTTGATAGACACCCTCTCTTGTGTTATTTTACTTAATTTATATATTTATATAACAAAAATCTATTTTATAATAAGTTTTTTTATTTTTTTTTTATAAATCATTCACATAATAGACACATCTTTTTTGTATACTATGACCACAGATAGTGATAAATCACTTTCTACTCCCACCCTATTATACGCTATGGTAAACTAACACCCCTGTTGTTTACCGAAAACGCCGGTTTGTGCCGGCGTTTTCTTATGTTTATATAGTTAGTGCTATTATCAGCTGTTTTGCGGCAGCTTTGATATACGAACCTGTTCAATCATTTTATTCATGGTTTTAAGAATATCAAACCGATATCCGCCATATTTTAAAGTGGCCTGCTCTCCATCTGCCGGAATCCTATCCAGTATGGATATCAGTAATCCGTTTAATGTGTCAAAATCTTCATGGTTAATCATGATATTAAGCTCGTCCTCTAAGTCTTCCAAGCTTATTGAGCCTTTCACCACACATGAGTCATTATCTATTGACAGTATCATTTTCTCTTCCTGATCATACTCGTCCTGAATATTACCTACTATTTCTTCAAGAAAATCTTCCATTGCCACTAATCCGGCTGTCTGACCATACTCATCTATGACGATTGCCATATGGATATTCTTTGACTGCATCTCATGAAAAAGAAGATTAACACTTTGAGTATCGGGTACAAAGAATGGCTCTCTTGCAATTTCCTGCAGTGTTTTTTTATTACTGTCAGGAGATATGTACGCTGATGCCACATCCTTCAAATGCAATATCCCAACAATATTGTCCAAGTTATCTACATATAGAGGATATCTGGAATAGTTCGCAGACAGCATGAATTTTAATGCTTCCTCCAAACTCAGCTTGGCATCTACCGCTATGATACGCTTTTTGTGTGTCATGATATCATCGACTTCTTTATCATCCAGCTCAAATATATTCGATATCATCTCAGCTTTGCCGGCATCAAACACTCCTTGTTCATGTCCTTCATTTACCATGGATATTATATCATCTTCAATTTCATTTTCCTGTAATTCCTTCGGATTGATTTTAAATATTTTTAAAATCAGATTTACAGCTTCATCAATCAGCAAACCCAAAGGACTGAATATAAAGCAAATCAGTCGAATAAGTCCATAAAATCCAAAGCAAATCTTCTCAGAATATTTCATTGCCAGCTTTTTAGGTAGCACTAATCCAAACAAAGTCATCAAGAAAATCAGTAAGCCTGCAAATAAAATAGTGTATAAGGTATTCAGAAGCCCATAATCGGTAGGTCCAATGTTAACTAAAAATCCGGTAATAAAATATATACCCGTAACTGCAGAGATACAAAACAGCAGTATCGTCATAATACTTTGAAATTTAGTATCAGTCCCGATAAGCTTCAATAATACAACCGCTCTCCTGTCACCTGTGTCTGCCTTTTTTCTTATGGTATTCTCGTTGACATATTCCAGCGAGTACTTCATGCCGGATATGACCGCCATTATAAGGATAAGTAATAATGTTATCACTGTTCCCCATAAAGGATTATCACTTTCCATGTTAAGAATTATCCCTTCCTTCCATTATTAAAAAAATATATGTTTAAAATATGTATCTAAAGAAAAACTAATAATTAATGCCTTATCAATTTTCTTTAATACATCCTGATCCAAATGACACACTTTTTCCTTCAGTCTTGATTTGTCAATTGTCCTAACCTGCTCCAGCAGGATAACCGAGTCCTTGACAATTCCGTATCTATCTGCATCCAGCTCTACATGTGTAGGCAGCTTGGCTTTATTCATCTTTGATGTAATTGCCGCACATATAACTGTGGGACTGTGCTTGTTGCCTGTATCATTCTGAACAATCAACACCGGTCTGATACCTCCCTGCTCAGAACCTATTACAGGTCTTAAATCTGCATAAAAGATATCTCCTCTTTTAATTACCACTTTATTCTCACACTCCAATTGTAGGCTATATCTTATTATTGCCAGTTTCCTCGTGTGTATTCCATAAAGTGATATCGTTTCTTATTCAATTGATATAGTCATCCGTGCGGCTGCTGAATATAAACTCCGGGAATTCTTCAAAGATTTCCTAGGGTTTTCACTATTAGTATTCTTTAGATATATTATATATAAATCCTAGGAATTCTTTAAAGATTTCCTAGGGTTTTCACTATTAGTATTCTTTAGATATTATAAATAAACCCTAGGAATTCTTTTCCCTACCGTACACACTAATTCATATGGAAATGAGTGTGACCACTTTGCTAATGTCTCCACGCTGATTACACTATCTCCCTCTTTTCCCAGCAGAGTAACCACATCACCCTGACTTACTCCTTCTATATCAGTGACATCAACCATAAAGTAATCCATGCAGATTCTTCCTATAATCGGTGCATACTGCCCTCTTATAATAACCTTGCCTACATTTGACATATTTCTGGAATAACCGTCTGCATAGCCAACAGGAATGGTAGCTACCTTTGTTTTTCTGTTTGTAATATATGTTGAACCATAGCTAATACCGGTCCCGGCCTCTACTTCTTTGATATATACCACATGACTTTTTAATTCCATTGCGGGAATAAGGTTTAACGAACTGCGATTTACTTCATCAGAAGGATATATTCCATACGTGACGATTCCGCATCTGACCATATCATACTCTGCTTCCGGAAATTCAATCACTCCTGCACTGTTAGAAATATGACGTATCGGAATATGTATACCCTCATCACGTAACAAATCGTTAAAACGTTTAAACCTCTGTATTTGAAGCCTTGCACTCTCTTTATCTGCTTCGTCCGCCTTGGCAAAATGCGAAAACAATCCGTCAATATATATACCTTCAAGCGAAGCAATCTGCTTAATAATCTTTATACTCTCATAGGTATCGCTAAATCCAAGTCTTGACATGCCTGTGTCAACCTTGATATGAATTTTAGCTGTTTTGCCCTGCCTAATAGCTTCCTTGGCAAAATCCTTTGCCATTTCATACTGATACACAGTCTGCATAACATCATAAGATATTACGAGATTGTACTGCTCTTTTGGTGTGAATCCCAATATCAGAATAGGCTTTGTGATACCTGCCTTTCGAAGCTCTATAGCTTCTTCAATAATAGCTACGCCATAGGCATCTACTATACCGTTTTCAAGAGCTTTTGACACTGCGACCGCACCATGTCCATAAGCATCGGCCTTAACGATAACCATTAGCTTTGTATTTTTATTAATACTGTTTCTTACATTAATTATATTATTCCTTATTGTATCAAGATTAATATTTGCCTGAACTCTATAATAGTCACATCTATCCAACTTATCTTCACCCGGTTTCTTGATTTTATACTTCTGCTATGTTGCTTAAAAGGTGCTTTCAGTATGATATGTCAGTTTTTAAGTCTAAGCACATCACTGATAGCATCAGTTATATCTCCGGCAGTTAAGGAGTATGTTCCGACTTTCTCCTTAGCAGTATCTCCCGCCAGTCCATGAATGTAAACACCAAGTGATGCGGCATCAAAGGCTTCCATTTTCTGAGCCATAAGACCTGCTATGATCCCGGTGAGAACATCACCACTTCCTGCTGTTGCCATTCCATTGTTACCGGAGGTGTTTATATATTTCTTAGCGGAACATGAAACAATGGTTCTTGCACTTTTCAGTACATATACTAATTCATTATTATAAGAACACTGATTTGCAATGTCAATTATATTATCAGATATATCATCCATACTAACACCAATTAATCTGGATAATTCCATAGGATGAGGAGTTAATATCGTATCTTTTGGCAATATGTCGGCTAACTTATTAATCCTATTATTGATTCGATTGCTATTTAATAAATTATTATTGTCTTTAGCACTGCTGTCTTCGATTATTTCAGCCAGTATATTGATTGCATCGGCATCAATAATTAATTGAGCCTTTTGTTCCTTTTTTATTATCATGTTGACAAGCTCTTTGGCTTTCCCGGACAGTCCCAGACCGGGACCGATAACTATAACATCAGACCAGCTTATAACCGATGAAAGATCCTCATCTGTATCATAGGATGCAAACATCGCCTCCGAAAGAAGTGATTGTATAATATTGCGGTTTTTTGAGCTTGACAGAACCTTAACCATACCTGCACCGGTTCTTAAGCAGGCCTTGGCAGACAGATATGCCGCACCACTCATTCCTTCGCTTCCCGCTATAACCAATACCTTGCCAAATGTCCCTTTATGTCCGTCATTTCTTCTTTTCGGAAGCAGACTTAAATCATCTAAAGTGTAACAGAAAGTATCTGCCTGAACGTTTTGTAAGGCTTCATGCGGGAAACCGATATCAGCCACGTATATTCTTCCGGCATAGTCAGCCCCGGGATATAATAACAGACCTTGTTTCATATATCCAAAGGTTATGGTATAATCTGCTTTTACTGCCACATTCATAATTTTTCCCGTATCTGCCGATATCCCTGACGGAATGTCTACAGAAAATACCTTGTGATTATCTTTGTTAATTTCTTTTACAATATCGGCAAGCCTTCCCTCAATAGGCTTAGTTAATCCTATGCCAAACATAGCATCAATTATTATATTATATTCATTGAAGCTGACGCTGTTATAAATACTTATACCTAAATTTTCAGCAATCGTAAGCTGAGCCTTCATCTGATCACTGCATTTTTCTCTTTGAAACGGCAAAAAAATTGCAACTTGGTAGCCCTGCAGATGCAGGATTCTACCGGCTGCAACTCCATCTCCACCATTATTTCCGGGACCGCAAACAACCAATATGCGATCATTACGATTTAATGATTTTTTTACAACTGAAACAATCTCCATTGCTGCTCTTTCCATAAGCACAAGGGGAGATATTTTGATAACTTCAATGGTATAATTATCGATATTTTTCATTTTAACAGAATCCACAATGTATTCCATTAAATCGCCTCACTCCATGAGTCTGTGCTTTTATCTGTTATATTGCCCCGAGGTTCTGTCTTCACCAATAACGAAGGCATTCGCATAGTTCTTTGTATTGGTTATTGAAACATGTATATTCGTTATACCCAGTTTCTCAGCAAGCTCTGCTGCTTTATCATAAAGCTTCACATAAGGCTTTCCTAATTCATCCCTCAGAACTTCAATCTCCTTAAATGATATGCCGCGAAAACCAGTACCGAACATCTTTACTACTGCTTCTTTTACTGCAAAATTACCTGCTGCTCTTTGCCATTTTCGGTCTATCAGTTTAATTTCATTCTCCGTAAAGCAGCGCCTTAAAAAGCCTTCTTTTTCACAGGCTTTACTTATTCTGTCAACCTCAATTAAATCTATTCCAACACCGGTAATCAAGCACATCATTCCTTAGTGTTCCTTTTATCTGGATTAATAGGATTATGCTTTAGGTCAAAAATCTCAATAATATCCGAGCCTAAGACATCATGCATATATGTATATATTTTATTGATATCTGCCTCTATATCATTTTTAGCAAGAATTTTCATTTTTAATTCATCTCTGGTCTTTTTTATCCATTTTGATATATTTTCAAGCTCCTTATGATTATTATTCAATCTCTCATAACAATTTTTTAGGCTTTCCAGCAGAAGCTCTTCATTGGCTTCTTTAATTTTATAAGGAAGCTCCGATAGCCGTTCCGAAGATCTATCTATCTTGTTGTTCAATTCATATATAAATCTCTTATTCCGCTCTACCCTTTTTTCCCTTGATTTACTGTGCAGATCATTCGCAGTCTCCATATTTGTTACAATATCTGATAAAAGAGACTTTTTCAGCTTCTTCATATCCTTGATATCATTAACCATCTTCCCCTGTTTTTTTAACAATTGATTTACCTTTTGCTCAAGCTCCTTAATGCGGGATGATTTTAATTCATCAGGAAATAATTCGTGCCATCTGCTATCTAATGTTAGTATTGGGAATTTTTTATTCTTAATAATATTAAGATAATTACTGCGTTTTCTTTTACTCATATATCAGCCGCCTTCAGAAAGACATATATTTTATTTGTTGTCGGAATCCTGCAATTCAGACAGCTTGTAAGACAACTTCATTAAGCTCTCTTCAAGGTGTACATTTTCAACAACTACACTCTCATGCAAATGCAGATCTGTCGGAGCGAAGTTCCATATACTTTTTACACCCCATTTTACCAGATTGGAAGCAATCTGCGGTGCCTTTGCTTTAGGTAAGGTCAAAACAGCTATATCTACCGAATTCAATTTAACGAACTCTTCCATTTCATCAATGTATTTAACCTCTATACCGCGAATTGTAAGACCCACAAGTCTGGGATTTATATCAAAAATACATTTAACATAGAATCCTCTGCGTTCAAAATCTGTATAATTGGCTAATGCCTGTCCCAGATTACCTGCACCGACGATAATCATGTTGTATTTATTATCAAGTCCTAATATTTTTCCTATCTCAGTATGAAGATACTCAACATTATATCCATATCCTTGTTGACCAAATCCACCAAAATTATTAAGGTCCTGTCTAATCTGTGATGCAGTTACTTTCATTTTCTCACTCAGCTCTTTAGAAGAAATACGTACAACATCCTTCTCCAATAAATCTCCTAAATAGCGATAATACCTGGGTAATCTGTCAATAACTGCCTTAGATATACGCTTTTTCTGCAACACCTTATCCTCCTTTCGGCGAATGAATCTATATGGATTATTATATTTGATTGTTAAGAATAAGTCAATCAATTGCATAGCCAATCTGAATGTCAAAAAGCTCCTGAATCCTAGCATTACCCTAACATATCATAATATACATCAGCACGATTCCGACCGTGCTTTACTTGGTTTTTAGGTTATGATAGAATAATTAAGCTATGATTTTTATAACGAAGATAATTGAAAGAGGTTTTATATCATGGTATTGTCATGTAATAATATCAGCAAATCCTTTGGAACAACAGAGATTCTTAAGGATGTCAGCTTTCATATAAATGACAGAGAGAAGGCTGCCATAGTAGGGATTAACGGGTCAGGTAAATCCACTTTGCTTAAAATTATAGTTGGCGAACTGACTGCCGATGAGGGTACTGTTATTCTTGCTAAGGGCAGTACCATTGGATATCTTTCTCAACAGCAGGATTTAACATCTGAAAATACCATTTATGAGGAGATGTACAGCGTAAAGCAGGAATTAACACAGTTAGATGAAAAAATCCGCAAATTGGAGCTTAAGATGAAGCATGCTGTAGGAAAGGAACTGGAGCATATGCTTCAAACTTATACCAGACTGACTCATGAATTCGAAATACAAAACGGCTATGCCTACAAAAGCGAGGTTATAGGCATACTTAAAGGCTTGGGATTTACCGAGGAGGATTTTGACAAGAGAATTAACACTCTATCGGGAGGTCAAAAAACCCGGATTGCCCTTGGTAAGCTTCTTCTTTCACAGCCAAGCATCCTTCTTCTTGATGAGCCTACCAACCATCTTGACCTCATATCTATTGCATGGTTGGAAACATACCTGTTGAATTACAATGGGGCTGTGATTGTAGTAGCCCATGACAGATATTTTCTTGATAAGGTTGTTACAAAGATTATTGAGATTGACCACAGAAAAGCAAACACCTATCTTGGAAACTATTCTGACTATGTATACAAAAAAAACATGCAGCAAAATGCTTTACTAAGAGCATACAACAACCAGCAAAGGGAAATCAAACGCCAGGAAGAGATAATAGCCAAGCTGCGTTCCTTTAACAGAGAAAAATCCATCCGTCGGGCTGAAAGCCGCGAGAAGATGCTTGAGAAAATCGAACGGATTGAAAAGCCTGTGGAAAATATGCAGATGCATTTTACATTGGAACCAAGGATAACAAGCGGAAATGATGTATTAAGCGTTGAAGGGCTTTCAAAATCATATGGCAATCTTAAGCTGTTTACAGATATCAGCTTTGAGATAAAGCGGGGTGAAAAAGTTGCGATTATAGGTAATAACGGTACAGGAAAAACCACTATTCTTAAGATTATCACAAGCTCTGTGGCTCCGGATGCAGGTAAAATACAATTTGGCAGTAAGGTTCACATAGGTTATTACGATCAGGAGATGCAGCAGCTTAATCCGAATAAAACACTATTTGACGAGCTGCAGGATGCATACCCGCATCTTGATAATACTACGGTCAGAAACATACTTGCTGCATTCCTGTTCACAGAGGATGATGTGTTTAAAAAGATAAAGTATATAAGCGGTGGTGAACGGGGAAGAGTCTCACTTGCTAAGCTGATGCTGTCAGAGGCTAATTTCCTAATCCTTGATGAGCCTACCAACCATCTGGACATAACCTCAAAGGAAATACTTGAAAATGTACTTAACTCCTATAGCGGAACAATCCTATATGTATCTCATGACCGTTATTTTATTAATAAAACCGCAACAAGAATTCTGGATCTGACCGATAATCAGCTGCTTAATTATATAGGCAATTATGATTATTACTTAGAGAAAAAACCTGTAGTTGAGGCAGCATACTTAAGTAAAGTTTCTGAGGAGCGATCAAACGAAGCTCATGGCCTTCCTTGGTCCGGTACCAAGACCTCTGATATTAACAGCGATGAACCGTTAAGTAGCAATAAGCTTTCATGGCAAAAGCAAAAGGAAGAACAGGCAAGAATCCGCAAAATAAAAAATGACCTGAAAAAGACTGAAGATGAAATTCACCAACTGGAACTAAAAAACGAAGAGATCGATACTCTTTTACTGCAAGAAGAGATCTTTACAAATCCTCAAAAACTCATGGAACTGCACACCGAGAAAAAAAATATAGAAGCACGGCTTGAAAAACTGCTGGAACAATGGGAGCAGTTGGCAGCTGAAGAGCAAAAATTATAGAACATATACGGGATTTCATAACTGCACAAATATAGAACAAACATGGGATTTCATAACTGCATATATCTTATAATCAAAATGAAAGCGAATTGAGCAATAAGCTGTGAAAGAGAATTCATAATCGTATAGGGGAGCTGCTGGTATATATCATGCACCCTTAGAAGAACGGCTGCCATATTTGTGTGATCGTAAGCGGACTTTAGTCCGATTAAGACACACAAATATGGCAGATGTACTTGTACGGGTGTGTGATGTATATCGGCAGCTCCCCTATACGATTATGAATTCTCGTCGTCTGTTTATATCTCAATTCGCTTTCTAATCATTATATTTGTGCAGTTATGAAATTCCGTATATGTTCTATAGTCCCTGTTCTGTTATGTTTTGTATTGTGTTTATCATGTGTTCATGAGCAAGAGCTTCAGCTAAATCTTTATCACGTTTCTTGATGGCTTCTACAATGGCGGCATGTTCTTTTCTGGATTGTTCAGCCCTATAAGGTCTTGAGAGTGTAATCTTTCGAACGCGTTCAACATACTGATGGAAATCTGACAGCACATGATTTAATATCTTGCTTCCTGATGCCTTATAAAGCAGATCATGAAATTTATTATCCAGCTCTACAAGCTGACTATAGTGGCTTCTTCTTGCATGAAAATCAGATAAATATAATATCTCTTCCAATTCTTCAATCTGAGCATTAGTAATATTCTCGCAAGCCCATTTTGCACACAGACCTTCAAGATAAGAGCGTATGGTATATATATCATGAATGTCCTTCTTGGTAATTCCGGTTACATAAGCTCCTTTGTTAGGTATGATATTTACTAATCCCTCAAGCTCCAGCTGTCGAAGTGCTTCTCTAACCGGAGTTCTGCTTACTCCAAGCTCGGCAGCAATGGCATTTTCCTTCAGTTCTTCATTTTCATTATAATATCCCGCCAGAATCTTCTCCCTGATAGAATTGTATACTCTACCTCTAAGAGAATACCTGTCTGCTATCTCTTTTTGAATATTGATTTCCATCAAGGAACTTCCTCCTTAATCTACATGCAATCATGCAATTTCTCATATGCCTGCAATTTTCATATTCCTACAGTTTCTCAATGGTTTCCATCAGATAATCGGCAAATTCTTCACCGGTAGCTCCTGTGTCTCTGCCTGTTATAACCAGCTTCTTCTCGGTTACAGTGCAGATATCCAATGCTTTATACAGCTTATCAGCTTCCTTAGTATAGCCAATATGTGCAAGAAGCATGGCTCCGGCACGAATCATGCTGCATGGATCCGCATATATTTCTCTGCCTTCCCTGACCATTCTGGGTGCTGAACCGTGAATAGCTTCAAACATTGCATAACGTTTGCCAATATTGGCACTTCCGGCTGTACCTACACCGCCTTGGAATTCTGCTGCTTCATCTGTTATGATATCTCCGTATAGATTAGGCAGTACTACAACCTGGAAATCCTTTCTTCTCTTCTCATCCACAAGCTTGGCTGTCATTATATCAATATACCAGTCATCCGCTGCTATATCAGGATATTCCTTGGCTGTCTTATAGAATATATCAAGAAACTTACCGTCTGTCGTCTTAATAATATTAGCCTTTGTAACTGCGGTAACTCTGGTCTTGTTGTTAGTCTTTGCATATTCAAATGCTGCCTTAATAATACGTTCACAGCCCTGACTTGTAACCACAGTAAAGTCAACCCCAAGATCCTCTGTTACATTGACACCTTTACTGCCTACCGCATAAGCCCCTTCTGTGTTCTCACGGAAGAATGTCCAGTCAATGCCTTGTTCAGGAATCCTTACAGGTCTGACATTGGCAAACAGATCCAGTTCCTTTCTCATGGCTACATTGGCACTTTCAACATTAGGCCAGGGATCGCCTTTTCTTGGAGTAGTTGTAGGTCCTTTTAGAATAACGTGACATTCCTTGATTTCCTCCAAAACTGCAGGAGGAATTGCTGCATTTTCCTCTGCTCTTCTTTCAATAGTAAGACCTTCTATATTTTTAAAAACCACCTTGCCGGATTTAACATCATCCTTTAATAGGTATTCTAAAACTCTCTGAGCCTGTGCTGTGATTGCAGGTCCTATACCGTCTCCACCACATACACCGACAATAATCTGATTCAAGGATTTGTAATCAATAAAATCTCCCTGACTCTTCATTTTCTCTACTCTTTCCAACTGCTCTGCAAGCAGCTGTCCGAATTTCTCCTTAGCCGCTTCAATTTGCTCTGTTTTATACATCTTCAACCTCCAAATCATCTGATTATATTATTAGGTTTTAAAATAAAATACCAGATTTTATTGTATGTTAAGGAGTCAGGGTTGTCAACCCACAGTTCCAAGCTCTTCCTTAGCTTTATTAATAGCACTTATCATTTCTTCGTCTGTAATCACAGTGATTCTACCGCTGTCGTATTGTTCATCCACCCATTCCTTAACCTTTGCTACAAGAGGATGGTTCTTATCATAAGCCATGTCGCCCTTAAGCTTATAATAGCAGTTTATCCAATGGGCAATACCGGCAAATCCGGAGGTGTTCGATACTGCTACTCTTGCAGGCCGGTTTAAAAATTTCTCAGTGTCAAAAATATTATAGATTTCCTCATTCTTAATCAGACCGTCAGCATGAATACCGGCTCTCGTAACATTGAAATTTCGACCTACAAAAGGAGTTCTTGAAGGAACTCTGTAGCCTATCTCCTTCTCATAGTATTCGGCTATCTCAGTTATTACTCTTGTATCCATACCATCAAGAGTACCCTTAAGCTGGGCATACTCAAAAAC
>DUQV01000056.1 GCA_012837605.1 Clostridiales bacterium
CTCTGATAGCAGGATAATGCCTTTTCATTCACAGTAGTTCCGTTTGTAGAGTTTAAGTCTGTGATGTAATAATCATTCTCTTCCTTTGTTATCTTAACATGAAATCTGCTAACCACGTCATTATCTAAGCAGTAATCTACATTGTCTCTCAGCTTTCCGATTACAAACGGAAAGTCTGTTATCTGTATAACATCATATACTTCCTTATTCTCCGGTTCAAGACAGCATTCGTATGAGAAAGATTTTGCATTTAACAGAACAGTCAGATCGGATTTGTCCTCCTGCCTGCATATATCTTCGGATTTCTTATCTGCTATGTCATACTCGTATGTTTTATTTATCTGTTCATGATTTTCTTTTGCGTATACCCCGGTATTATAATCCGTTCTTGGATCAATATATTCATGTTTGCTGACAATCTTTGTTAACCTGTTGTTTTTATTCCATATATGTTTTATAAGATATCCGTCCGATATCACTAAGATTAAAACCAATGCCATAAGCTTACCGTAATCTATTCTGTTTCCAATAGAGGTGTATACGATTCTCATATTGACAGCAATAATAATCACACATATAGCCGCTATTATACATGCCCCCGTATAAATATATGTGCTCAACGGATAATAATATAATTCCTTCTCATCAGTTATCTTCTCCATCATAAACGGAATCGGCTTATCAGTCTTATTAATCTTATGTGCTTCTGAGAGGTCTTCAGATATGATATTCTTATTCTCTCCATCTTTCCTTCTTTCTTTTATATTTTCTTCTACAAGGCTTTTATTTTCTGTTTTACTGTCTCTGATAGCCGACAAAAGAGTACTAAAAGAAAATCCTTCACCACGGCACGCGGCATACAAGTTATAAATATAAAGAACCGCGTCCTTATCATTGTATTCCACTTTATTCATAAGATATTCAATAAGCATAGTCATCTGTGTGCCCATGTTCTTGTTATATCCGGGAAGATAGCTAACGCTTGCTTTTCCGGTAGTAAGATCGATATAGATATGCTCCGGCTTAAGTATAAGGTCATTTTCATTAAGTAAATATTCATAGGTCTGTTCTATCAAATCCGCCAAATCTGTAAACAAACTTTTAAGCTCATTATATTTTAATGTGTTCTTAATATAAATGGTTTCAATAGACTGCTTTGATGTTATATCATAATAATACAATACCCGGTTATCGATATTTCTAGGCTCCGGCTTTATAATGCCTTCTATCGAATTAGCCTGCAGCATACTCACACAATAAGCCTCGTCACTGCTGTTGTCCGGCATTGGTATTACAAGATAACTATGTAATAGATCCTTTCTGTAACTGACGTCCATTTTCTTACTCCTTTATTTATACTGCTGTTTATAGACTATAGATTCTCATATGTAATTAAATTGTCTTTATGATGCCTGTTTGTTAGGCTGTGTGTTTTCATGCGTTTTTTTACTGACCTTATCGCGGCACCAGCCATCCTATGATTTCTTTTATTTTGTCATAGCCCTTAATCTTGGATCCGGTATCTAATATTACCTCCGATATGCGGATCGTATTCGCAGGATGATGATATACAGACCCTGCTTTTACAACCAAGTTATTATCTATTGCTGTTAACCACTGCCATCCTTTTAGAGGGAACATAAATTCGGCTTCAACCTTTAGCGTAAGCCTCGAAATACCCTTTGATGCATGTACATCTGTAATCCTTGAGGCAATCAGTCCCTTTGATAATTGCCTGCTTATATAATCTTCTATCTCTCTTTCTTTTGTGTTGGGTTTTTCCAATATCTGATTTATTAGTCCCTTATTAATCTCATCATAATTAATCTTTCCTGTCTCTATATCTGATTCATGCTTAAGATTAATGGCCGCCTTATACAAAACCATGTCAACAGTCCCTTTTATCCTGCAGTAATCATGAAGAAAGAAGGACAGATAAATAATAAAGACAATTATAAAAAGGACAACGGGCATAATAAAGACTGCCTCTATGGTAAAACTGGCTTTAATGCTGTTTCTCAAATATACATACACATCCTCCCATATATTACTCTTATAACGGCTTACATCGGAGAATTTGTGCCCCATAGAGAAAGATTCAGCAGCAGATATGCCAGAAAAAGAAATGGCATAAAGGGAATCGCTTTCTTCCTGTCTGCCCTGCGAAGCACAATAAGCCCTATGGAAAATACTGCTGCCATGAAAAGGGCCAAGGCAAACAGCTCAATATTACTCCAAAAGCCAAGTCCTATTCCGGTTATGCCAAGCACCAGCCCGTCACCGACACCTATCTTTCCTCCTGTTATCTTGCTCAGCAAAACCACTCCCAGTCCCAAGGCCGCTCCCAGTAAGCTGTCCAAAACAGATGGCTTGGAGCAAAAAAGAACGCAAAAACATATGATGATGGCTGCTGTTAATACTGTTCCTACTTTTATTTTCTTCCATCTGATATCCTGAATTGCTGCTATAATTAACAGCAATCCTATAAGTCCCTTAATAATATACTCCCACATGTGATTTTCTTCCCTTCATACATAATTAAATCGAATGTGCGTTATCCTCAACCGGATTCTATTGTCTCAGTGCCTTCCACAGCGTTTACAGGGTAATCTGTCTCCTGCCTCAGACAATGGTATCTCCTTAACAGTTCTTTTGATTTTGGAACAACTCTTATTCATATGATATCTGTCTCCGTATGATGTTATATAATAAATGCCCGAATCGGAGGCTTCTTCTATGCAGCACGCTTCACATGGATAATATTTCCCTCCGTTGTTATTTCTCTGCCATGTCGGCTTGCCTGTAACGGATTGTATCGACAAGCTTATATGTGAGCAGCTTCTTTGACAATGATATACCGTACCGCTCTCGGTAACGTACACCTTGGCTTCTTCCTCATTGTCTTCCTCTGTTATCGTATATAGGGGAGAAAGTCTGTGACCGTTCCATCCCCTCAGCTTCACCCTTTGTATCATGTTCATATCCTGAAGACCAAAAACACTTAAAGGAATTCTAACACGATATCTGATAACAATATCAATATCATCACAACCATGAAGCACCATAGAATCATCAAATCGGATACCTTCAAAACCTCCGGCAATAAACAAATTTTTTATGCCGTCCGAATTAAGCCTGCCTGCAACTGCATACTTTAGAAAGACATTATTGACAGCCGCAACCGTAAGTTCTCTTAATTCATCCTGAAGCTCCTCATTAAACATGGAAAAGTCCGACTCTTCGGCATCCTTAGCATCATGAAAGTCTGATAAAAAGTATGCTGCTCTTGCCATGCTTAAACCCGTTTCGGTTATTGCCTTTTGCAGCTCCTCCTGAAGCAGGAATAATTGCATAAAGTAAAGTAAGCTTATAAAAAAGAATAGGAATAACGGTAGCACCAATGAAGCTTCCACAGTTAAAGAAGCGCTTATTTCTTTTCCTTTATAATTTTTTGTATTAAATATCAGCTTCATATTACTGTCGGCACCCACTTTACACTTATATATGGTGATGATCCGGGATGTCCGTTCCTCTAATAAAAACGTGTCAGCAAATGATTTCTTGGAGAGAGATTTTTTATTTTATTTGTTTTTAGATAATATTTTAGATGTGAAAAATTTTAGATGAACGGACATCCCGAATCACCACGGTACTATGTAAATTCTAATAACTGCATTCCGCTGTAATAATGTGAGACTCGCTATTTCCCGTATTGATGAACTTATTCATGAAAGTAAAGGATGTAAAAATAGGTTTAATACTATATTTTACTTTGGCTTCGTATCCGAAAACACAATTTTGAAGGCTAATGTCTGTTTCATATCGGATATTAACGTTCTCCTGAACAAGATCCATCATTCGATATGAAAGTTTTCTTTGATTGGTAAGGCATAAGAACAAGATCAGATAATCATTATATGAAAAACCTTTTTCATCATTATATGAATCTGCCTTTTTACGAATATTCTCTCGGGTCAGCAATAAGATGTCGATGTATTCTAAGTCTATATCTTTCTTAATTATTGGCAGTTCCTTACCTGTAAGCATCGCACAGACATCTATAAGAGCTGATGCAAGTGCTAATAATATCATCAATATTCCCTGGGTAATCGCAACCAATATGGGAAGACCTGTAAATCCTACCAGCGAAGTGGCTATGACTTTTGCTTCCTTCCATTTTTCCTTGCACGCTAATATGGTTGTAAAATTCAGAAGTGTTCTTATAAGAAGGAGTCTGCCTATAACCGCTTCAAGATTACCCCTGTCCGAAGTCTTTCCAAACAAAAGGTACTCCATCTCATAGGTCAGAGCGGAAGGCTTTCTTCCTTCTGTTTCATCATCTATCGTAGGAAACCTGTAAAAATGCTCCTTAATATATTCCAAAACCAATACACGTTCTAATATCTCATCGGCTCCATTACCGATAAGAGAGCCCAGACTGTAATCACCAAAGCTGCCAAACAGGTCACCAGTTTTAGACTCCTTAGCTCCGATTGTCATGTTCTTAAGAAGCTTAGAAAACGAAAAACCTTCCTTCTCTTCCAAAATCATTTCAACATCAGACGGCAACCGCTCATTTGTTATTTTCTTATCAGATATGATATCCGAATCCATTACCAGACTTACAATTCCTTTACCGATAAGATCCTTCATACCCTCTATGTAGTCAGGAGTATCCTCTTCCTTAGCTGTTAAAGTACTGTAATCAATATTAAGTCCCTGCGTTTTGTAAGCAGGCAGTTCATTGGATGCACAGGAAAAGGATGCTTTTGCCCTTGAATAATTCTCTGTTGACATGGCTTCATAGCCATGATTAAGACTGTCTAAGCATGACGACAGAACGCTGCAATTCACGGTTAATATATCCTTCATCCGGATAAAATCGTATCCATTACTGTTATCTATAAGATACTTCTTTATCTCATTAAACTCTTCCTGAAGGCTGTCATAGATTTGTACTTCCAATTCTGACTTCTTATTATTAAGATTTTCCTCATAGGATCTGATCAGCGGCTCTGCATCTTCAGCCGTTGAAATTATTATCTCCAGCTTATTTAATGCCTGTTCTGCTGATGCAAGACAATTTGATACCAAATTATATATATTCTTTCCATATGAATTAATAGTATCTATAAGTTTTTTCTTCTCAGCCATATATGAACCAATGTCTGATGAAATATTCTCAGCCTCATCATCAAGTGCCGATATTCTGTCCTTTATTTCAAGAATGTGCTTATTAATGGTTTCCTCATAATCATCAACCGTCTCACTGCTGTTAGCCGGTATCTCCTGCAGCTTTTCTATAGCTTTTTGTTCTTCCTTAACTGTTTGGCGGTTAATTGCCAGACGGTTTTCCAGTACTTCAATGGTTTCAAGAACCGTATCAAGCCTTATAAAGCTGTCGGCAATTATATCAAATCCTTCCGAGGGGTCTATATAATTATCTTTCAGAGCAAGAAATACAACCTCATTATTAATGCCCACGCTTTCCATGGTCACAGGTCCGTATAAAATCTTCTTAACAAAGCTTTCTTCTGTCTTAAGCTTGCCGCCAGCAGCCCTAATAAGTCCCTTCCTTCCGGTAGATATTCCGTCTATATGCTTCATAAGAGCAAGAATTGCCTCATCTATAGCTACCAGCTTCTCTTCAAGTTCTGCCTTTTCTTCATACAATACACTGATTTTTCCCGGCTGCTCAAGCAGGGATGCCTTGTCCATGAAGAATTCAATAACATTACCTATACTGCGGTATTTCATATACTCGATAACCTCGTTAATAAATATTTCTCCCTGATAATCTAAAAGACCAGTGCTGTTAATCACCTCAACCGATTCTAATGTATTAGAAAACAGATAAAGTGAATTGCCCGCCCCACTAATACCATGACCGGGATTTAAGGTGTATGACATATAGTCCTGAATTCTTAGAGAAATCTCATCATGTTTATCCAAATCTTCTTCATATGGGAGGTTCAGTCCGAATATATGGTATTCGTCCATAAGCGGACCATAATACCCTGCTAAAACCGAGTCCATGGCTGTAATCAGTGCCCTCTCTGTAAAGACCATGGCCGTTTTTTGTCTGGTCCCTTCAATAACAGTCATGACCAGAGACAGAATAAGAAGCAGCACCAGGCTTAGAAAAACAGTAATAGAGGCATCATGATTCTTTTTTCTGTTAAGCGTTATAATTCTTTGTTTCTTCAATTTTTACCTCTTAAGAAGCATTTAATGATCCTACTTGGTCGTTAATGGTTTGAAATACATTATTAATTATTCCTGTTATCTGGTCTCTAAATAAAACCACCAAAAGAATTAATACAAGCA
>DUQV01000057.1 GCA_012837605.1 Clostridiales bacterium
GACAAATATCACAAGCAATTTATTACTGCTAAGATTCGGAATCTGTCCCTTACAGTAGTCGAATAACCAATAGCAATTGTCCCATTCCAATAAAAATCCACTGTGATCAATATAAGTAACATTTACTATCATATTATACCTTCTCTCCCTTTAGGTGTTTTTAAAATTCACCCTTTTTAGATAAACTCATATTATGTATTAGTAATCATTTAATTATCGAAAGGAAATATACAGCCATGTATTTTGATAAAAAATTCTACAACAATAGACGCGAGTCAGACTACTCAAGTAGAAAGAATTTTTATCGGTCACCGTACCCTAATAGATATTCAAGAGACCGCGGTCCAAATCCCTATGTCACAAATATTCGCGAAGCCACCCTATGCAATAATACATTTCGAACAGCGCTATGGACCGGAGAATATTTGCAGCTAACTCTTATGAGTATAGATGTAAATGATGATATCGGTCTGGAGATGCACCCTGATGTCGATCAGTTTCTACGATTAGAACAGGGACAGGGACTTGTCAAGATGGGAACTGATAAAAACAACCTTTGCTATCAGAAAAATGTCAGCAAAGATTATGTTATATTCATTCCAGCAGGTACATGGCATAATCTGATTAACACCGGCAATACTCCTATTAAGCTGTATTCAATCTATGCTCCGCCAAATCATCCTCATGGAACAGTTCATGTAACAAAAGAGGATGAAGAACATTAACGGTGTCAGGCACCATATTAATGGTGACAGGCACCATTAAAAGTACTTACGCATATCCGCATTTGCTCTTAGGATTTCTTTCTTTAGGTCTTTGGCAGACATTCTAACTGCTCCTCTGCCGAGGATTATGATCTGTTCCAATGCATCGGAGGTTGCCACTGTTACATGATGATCCCTTGCAATTTCATGGGCAACTTTCTCGATGTATTGGTCTGCAGTTTCTGCTTCCTTGGTGTATACCACATCTATGTTGTGGTATTTTTGAATTGATCCCACACCGCCTTTGACCTTATAGGCATCAAATACAAGGATAAGGATGCATTTTTTATAGCCTTGGTAATTGCTTAATATGTCCATCAGCTTTTGTCTTGCACCGTCCATGCTGACGCTTGCCAGATCGCTCAGCTCATCCCATGAAAATATTATATTATAACCGTCAACTAACAGATATTCTTTAACCGGTTCTTTTGATTTAGGCTTTACGGTGACGCTGTTTTGCCTGATGCTATCCTGTCCGGTATTTGATTCGCCGTAATTTTTCTCATAACCAAGCTTACTCGGTGTAAAGACAGTGCTTGGCCTGATAGGACCATATGTCCGTGTAAATATATCCTCAAGCTCTTTATCCTCCTGCCAGAAATCTGTTTTGCTTTTTGAGGACTTGGCTGCCCTACCCGTATTATTATATTCCAAGTCAGTGTCTTCGGAATCACCGGTATCACTAACCGGAAATAATTCCTTCATGTTGTTTTCGATATGCATGTATTCTTCAACCTGATTCCACGGTACTATAAATCCCGCTCCATGGGAGCAAAACACCGATCCTGTGGGATTATCAATATCAGCCTCACTGTCATAGCCAATTCTTTCTATTACCTCTTCCTCGTTATGGCACGGGCGATAACCTGCCGGATTGCAGGATAAGGTCCCCCTTCCTCTGGTATAAGCCTTGACCTCCACATGATAGCTGCTCATGGTTGCCACCGGACAGCTTCCGGTCAGAACCGCCATGTCTCCTTCTATTTCAGGCAGTTCAAAGCTTCCGCTCATCTGCTGTATGTCCGTCATGGCCCGTCCTACAACGTCTGTGGGGACTGCCAATCTGAAATTATAATACGGCTCAAGAAGAATACTCTTTGTCTTCTTCAAACCCTGACGGACTGCACGATATGTAGCCTGCCTGAAATCCCCGCCCTCCGTATGCTTATTATGGCTCCTTCCCGACACCAGTGTTATCTTCATGTCGGTAATCGGAGAACCGGTCAAAACACCTACATGCTCCTTTTCCTTTAAATGAGTTAAAATCAGTCTTTGCCAATTTCGGTCCAGCACATCTTCACTGCACATACCGGCAAATGAAAGTCCGCTTCCACGTTCTGTCGGTTCCATAAGAACATGAACCTCGGCATAATGACGCAAAGGCTCAAAATGTCCTATACCAACAACAGGCTGCTGTATGGTCTCTTTGTACAGTATGTTGCCTGCTCCGAACTCTACCTCAACTCCGAAACGTTCATATATCAAGCTCTTTAGTATCTCAATCTGTACCTCACCCATAAGCTGAATGTGAATCTCCTGAAGCCTTTCATGCCATACAATATGGAGCGTCGGATCCTCATCCTCCAGCTCACGAAGCTTTAAAAGCATTTGAAATGCATTATACTGCGGTGGCAATATTAGCCGGTAAGTAAGAACCGGTTTAAGTGCAGGCATAACCATATCTTTTTCCGCTCCCAGCCCTTCACCCGGAAATGTCTTGGTCAGTCCTGTAACCGCACAAACCCTTCCTGCTTCTATCTCATCCACAACCTCGTACTTTGTACCTGAATATATCCGTATCCGGTCGACTTTCTCTTCCCAAATATCTTGTCGTTCTTCAAAAGCTTCCGGTCCTCTGTTTGTTTGCAGTTCTTTATTGGTTACAGTTTCCTCGGATATACCATATGGTCGCTTTATATTATCCTTATATACTTCTTTACTGTATCCTTCTGCTTCATCATACACTTTCCTGTTCGTAACCGGCATCTTAACCTTAAGGCTTCCGCCTGTAATCTTCATAAATGTTATACGGTTTCCCCGTTCATCTCTGGCAATCTTGTATACCTTTGCACCGAAGACATCCGGATACTGCTTTTTGATGGTATATTCCCTTAAACCCCACAGAAGCTGTGTCACGCCCTCCTGTCTTAATGCAGAGCCAAAAAAGCACGGAAATACCTTCCTATTATGTATCAGACCTGCTATATCCTCTGTATCTATTATTCCGTTTTCAATATAAGC
>DUQV01000058.1 GCA_012837605.1 Clostridiales bacterium
GGTTCGTAGACATCCTTAAATGTGTTTAATGCCTTGGAAGCTCTGCTATAATTGAAATGATTATCATTTAATGATAATAGGGTCGACTTAAACTCCTCTCTAAATCTCTCATTTGTCATAAGATATACGAAGACTAATACGGCAGGATTGTCTGTATCTCTATCCAGCATCCCATAAAGCTTATAATTATTCTCTTTAATTGTGTTGATGTAAGCATCATTTTTCCCGCTGACTCCTCCGAATTCAACGTCATAAAACACAAAACGCCACCTGCAGTCAGCATACGGATTAGCTTCATTCTTTTTTATTGTTCTCCACATGGACCAGTTCTTGCCGGGCCAGTCCCATTTATTGTTAATCCACATCTGTACGGCAAAATAATCTCTGGCAGACTCTACATCAACCAGCTTTGAGAATTCTTCATAATCTGCCGGGTCGGTTAAATCCTTATGGGTTTCAAAAAAATCAAGCAAATCCTCAAAATAATAGCTTACATCCTGTGTACCTTCAGGCAGTTCTCCTAAGTCCAGCTTATATCCGATATCGTAGGTTTCTGCATCTCCTTTATATAAGACAACATCATCTTTATTTACCCAATGCTTATATTCAAAATATTCTGCCTGATAGTCCTCCTGAAGCACATATAAGCCCCAATATTCGCCATTTATATATAAGACACAGGGTCTTGAGGTCTGTGTATCGCAGGCAAGGTCTTTAACAAGAGACTGCCAGTAGGTATCATTGAACTTCGATGTAAAGGCACAGTTTCCACCGTTTCTTAGAACTAGGGTCTTAAATCTCATTATAGTGTTGCCGTAATCATCCTTCAGATCTTCACCAAAAAAAGGATACACGAAGTTCTTCTCTCCATAATCATTTCTGGCATACAGTCTAAAACTTTTTTGAAGATCGGATCTTGAATAATTTCCCTGTATCCTGATGCCGCAATTCTGCTGAAGCCGGCAAAAGGTTTCGGTTCCGTCACTTTCAAAGAAATCAATATGAGCATTTCTCTCCCACTGCCTGCCTCTTTGCTTATAATTCGCATCAAGCTCTCTGGAAGTATGATCGGTAAGCTTATTTCCTGCTGCCAGATAATTCTTAAGTGCCTTGTCAAAAATCTCGCCCTTAACATATATTCCTGTCTTTTCATCGAACAGGTCTCCATAATCCATGGTAAGAGATATAACAGCAAGGCTTGTCCCGGCAGCCTTACAGCTTTCTTCAATACCTATTATGTGATCCTTCATATTTCCGATAAAATACGTATTGGTTACAACCTCGCTGTAAAGTCCCTGTCCGTCTAAAGCTGCTGCCCGGATAACCGTACATTTATCAACAGCTTCATCTGCAGGAGAATTGGGTAAATTATATGTAAATCCGTCCCTTGTTCCGTTAACACGAACATTAGCGGAATCAAACAGAAACTGATTAACAGCCGAGACATAATTCTTGTCATTACTTCGATCAGTAACCATGATTGGAGATTCATACTGCATTCTTGTGCTGCTTGTTATAGGATTGCTTCCATCTGTCGTATAATAAATAATCGCCCCACTGCTACATTTTAACTCAAGCCCGAATTCCTCTTCATATAAACCACTGTCTTTTGAAAACTCGATTTTTACGGAAGACTTTTCAACCAGCTTGTCTTCAGATAAACTACTTTCCTCAAAAAATTTTTTTAATCCGGAAGTATTTCTGTCTGCCTCCGCCTTTTTATCTGAGCTTTCATTACTGCATGCTCCTAATGTAATCCCCATACATGTTATTATAATTAGCTGCAGCCATCTTTTATAATTAGTTTTCATCATAAGTTTTCCTTTCAGTTAACTGTCAAATCAATATGCCCATGCCAACTTTAATTATACTCCAGAAAAATGTTTAATAGAACACTGATTTCCAGCTATTTTTAATGTAATAATTAATCATACGCCAACTAATCTTACTGATTCTTTTTTACTATACAATAAATAATACTGTTTTTTTGATAAGCGCAAATCAGTTTTGGCATGGTATAATGAAATAAAAATCACGAAAGGTTATTCCCATGATACTATACTACGATACACACTTCGGCATCTTCAGAAACAGACCGAACAGATTTATTGCACATATAGACATAGACGGCAAGGAGGTTATCAGCCATGTCCCAAATACAGGCAGACTACGGGAGCTATTAGTTCCCGATGCCTCTGTTATGCTGTCCCATCATCCTTCAAAACACAGAAAGACTTTGTTTGTAGTTCAATTTGAGCAGGCTGCAGGCTTTTCACCTAACAAGTTAATGGATCCGGGCTTTGCGGAGAAAGTTGAAGAAGCCAAACATGTGGGAGTCGAGGTTTTATCCTACCGATGCGTTGTAAAGCCGGATGAAGTTAAGATTACAGATAAAATTCCTGTTATTTTATAGCATTATGTATTGTCTTTCTTATTATTGAATTGTCGAATAATGTTGAAAATTCATTTATTAAATAGTAAAATAGTAAATAAGCTTTGAGTGTATGTAAATGATCGCGAATAAACAGCTTAATAGGACTTAAAAAGGAGAAATATAATGCTAACTACATTAATGATTTCACTTTTATTCTTTGCTGTAGGTACGGTCGTGCTTACAAGTGGTGTATTTACATTGCAGAGCAATCTTAAAGCTTCAGTCAATAGAGCTTTTTTTGCACTTACAGCAACGATTACGATATGGTCTTGCGGCATGGCTCTGGCATTTATCTCGTCTGATATCGCAAGATGTGAAATCTTTTGGCGTATTTCATCGATAGGCTGGAGTACGGTCTATGCATTGCTGCTTCACTTTATTCTGATTATAACCGGCAGATTCTCTTCTTTTAATAAGCGGTTATTATATCTGTTTATCTATTTACCGGCTTTTCTTACATTATTTGCTTTTGCCGTTCCTAATAGATTGAATCCTTCTCCATATAATTTTCACATGACAAGATATGGCTGGATTAATGTGGCAAATAATAACATCTGGGACTGGATGTTCTATATTTACTATATAGGTTTTACACTCATGGGATTATGGTTATTGTATCAATGGGGCAAAAAATCACAAAATCCAGTTATAAAGAAAAAATCACGTATTATGTTTTTATCAATCATAATCGCTCTGATTCTCGGTACAATTACCGATGTCGTGTTAAACAATCTTTTATCTGAGCTGCCTCAGATGGCACCCATTATTTTGCTTATACCTACACTTGCCATTTTTCATGTCCTTCAAAAAGACAGCTTCAGCATAACAGAGGGTATTGAAAAAAAAACCAGTTACATAGCCCTATACATTAGTGTTCTGATTTATATAATTCTTTCTGCCTTTCAAGTATTAATTTCAAATGACAGCTCTCCAATAGACTTTATAGTTCGGGACAAAACCATAATTAGAGCAATCATTGTTCAGATACAAATGTTTCTTTCTATATATCTTGTACTGAAAGAAAATCAACCGGGGTATATCTCTGCTGTAATAATGAACTCTATGAGCCTTGTAAGTGCGGTGGCATTTTTATTCAGATACAAATCAAGCACATCCCTGCCGGCTCTCATGTCTTATATAGGCATACTTGTGGTAATTACGCTAATCAAAGCTTATAAAGATAAGAATACTGCCTATATAAAGAGAATCAACACGCATGCATTCAGAGAAAAATTTTACACCAGTGTTTTTAATCAGGCACCGGTTGGAATAGCTATATTTAGTGAAGATGAATTTTCAAAAGATGAAGAATTCAATGATTTGAATATAAACCCGTCATACGAACGCATTCTTGGCCGATCAAAGAAGGAGCTGCAAAGAATAAATTGGTTAGAAATTACTCATCCCGATGATCTTGATGCTGATTTGGAATACTTTGAAAGGTTTAAAAAAGGAGAAATTGATTTATATTCGAGAGAAAAGCGTTATGTTAGACCGGACGGCTCCATTGTTTGGGTTGATATGCTTATATCCCGGTTTGCCAGTCTAAGCCAGAATCCCGGTGACCATGTTTGTATCATTACGGACATCACAGAGCGTAAAAAAATCGAAGAAACTCTGAAATACAACAGTGAACACGATATGCTTACAGGGCTTTATAACCGTTTTGTATTAGAGAAATTATTAGGGAAAGATTCTCTCTTTCCCAATTTGGACAAGCGGGCTTTAATTGGTATTAATCTGTCTGATATGCATGTCCTAAACCTTCGTTACGGATATCATTTCAGCCAAGGTCTTTTAAAAAACATTGCCGATTCTCTTAAGGTTTTTTGCAATGATAATTACTCATTGTTTTATATATTTGAATATGGATTTGCTTTTTATATAAAAAGTTACGGAAATGAAACGAATCTGACTGCATTTTGTAATGAAGTGTCAGAAATCTTAAAGTCATATTTATTTATGCATGGAATTGGAGTCGGAATAGGAATTCTACAGATAGACGATCCTATTATTCAGCGTGATTCTAATGAGCTGCTGCAAATGCTTATGAATACGAGTGAAGTGGCAGCAAAAGGTGCTGAAAATAACGTAAATATCCTGTTCCATAGCGAGGAATTAGATATTCAGATTACACGGGAGAGTGAGATAAGCCAGGAAATCACAGAAATTGCGGAAGGAATAAAGATGGAGAGACTTTATCTTCATTACCAGCCAATTTATGATATTACGACAGACAGTATATGCGGATTTGAAGCTTTGGCCAGACTAAACAGTGATAAATACGGCAGAATCAGTCCTATGGAGTTCATACCGATAGCCGAAAAAACAAGTATGATTTCTCCATTAGGGGAATATATCATCTTCCAAGCCCTTCAGTTTTTACAGAAATTAAAGGAAAATGGCTATGATACGATTAGCGTATCCATTAATATATCTACGATTCAGATATTGGAGGAAGGATTTGCCGACAAGTTTCTGAACATGATTAAAGATATGCATATTAACCCGTCGAATGTAGGTATTGAGCTTACTGAATCGGTATTTGCTACAGAAAGAGCGGAAATAAATGCGGTTATAAATACCCTTAAAGCTGCCGGTGTTAAAGTACTGATTGACGATTTCGGAACCGGATATTCCTCTCTTGCCCGTGAACAGGAATTAAATGTTGATTGTCTGAAAATTGATAAAAGCTTTATTGATAAATTGATTGTACTGAAGCCGGAAGAATCCATAACCATAGACATAATCTCCATGTCCCATAAGCTTGGCCACTGTGTCATAGCCGAAGGAGTTGAATATGAACAGCAGCTTAATTACTTACGGGAACATGGTTGTGACAGAATACAGGGATATCTTATCAGTAAACCTGTTGATGAGGATTCGGCATTGGCTTTTTTGGAAAAGTCCTCTAGTCAATCTTCCATCCGTCCAAATATTTCTCCTGATCCTCAGTGAGTTTATCAATTTCTACATTCCAATATTTAAGCAATCTTCTTGCTACCATGTTGTCAATCTCGTCCGGAACGGCTATTACACTGTTACTTAAGGTTCCTTTATTATTTTTAACTAAGTATTCTGCACTAAGTGCCTGTATCGCAAAGCTCATATCCATGATCTCGGCAGGATGACCGTCTCCTGCTGCTAGGTTAACCAATCTTCCTTCTGCAAGAAGGTATATCCAATTGTTATTATCCATTTGATAACCAACAATATTATGCCTTTCCTTGCGGGTGTTTTTTGCATTTTTTATTAATCTTTCCACTTCGATTTCCACGTTAAAATGCCCTGCGTTACATAGAATAGCGCCATCCTTCATTGTCTGCATATGCTCCAGTGTTATGACATCCTTACAACCGGTTACCGTAATGAATAAATCTCCGATCTTTGCGGCTTCCTTCATCGGCATTACATTGAAGCCATCCATTATTGCCTCTATAGCCTTAACCGGGTCTATCTCGGTAATTATGACATCTGCACCCAAGCCTTTGGCTCTCATGGCGACTCCCTTGCCGCACCATCCATATCCGCATATGACGACCTTCTTGCCTGCGACTATAAGGTTTGTCGTCCTGTTTATTCCGTCCCAAACAGATTGACCTGTGCCATAGCGGTTGTCAAACAGGTACTTGCATCTGGCATTATTTACGGCAACCATGGGGAATTTTAATAATCCGTTCTTCTCCATTGCCTTAAGCCTGATTATGCCGGTTGTGGTCTCTTCACAGCCTCCGATAACGTTGTTGGTCAGTTCAGGGTATTTATCGTGGATTAGGGAGACTAAGTCCCCACCGTCATCTATGATTATATTGGGCTTGCTTAGGATGACCTGTTGGATGTGGCTGTTATATTCCTCTGCGGTTGCATTATACCATGCGTATACATTCAGTCCGCATCTTACCAACTCCGCAGCGATATCATCCTGTGTTGACAGAGGATTACTTCCTGTTACATACATCTTGGCTCCGCCTGCTGCAAGAACCTTGCACAGATACGCTGTTTTTGCCTCAAGATGAATGGATAACGCTATACGCAGTCCTTCAAACGGTCTTGTTTTTATGAATTCTTCTTCAATCCCGCGAAGCAGCGGCATGTTCTTTCTGACCCATTCAATTTTTTGATGACCGCTTTCCCATATGGTTTTATCTCTTATAATACTTTCCATGGCTTCTCCTTTATCTTTGATTAAAATTTGCTGTTGTTGATCCTTTATATTGCTTTTTACCGATAGTCTGTCAACTTATTGTAATAATCTTTCAGCTATTTTACTTATTTGGTATTTCACTTTCTCTGCATCTATCGTCAGGAATTCATTGTCCTTCATGAGTATCTTCCCATCAACAATGACCGTGCAGACCTCATCTCCGCAGGTGGAGTATGCCAGTGCCGACAGGAGATTGTTTCTCGGGTAAAACTGCGGTTTGTCTATGTCCAGGATGGCTATGTCCGCCTTGTATCCGGTTTTGATTTTACCGATTTTGTCATCCAGTCCCAGTGCCTTGGCTGCATTGGAGGTTACGAACTTCAGACCCTCGGTGGCGGATATGACATCCGCCCTTTCCTCTGTTCCTTTATGAATAAGCGTAACAAACTGAAGCTCCTTGAACAGGTTAAGTGTGTTGTTGCTGGCTGCCCCGTCCGTCCCGAGACAGACATTGATACCCTTGTCCACCAGCTTTGTTATGGGAGCTATACCATTTCCCAACTTCAAATTGCTTACCGGACATGTAATCACATTCACATTTTTCTCAGCCAGAATATCTATGTCATTATCCGTCAGATACACGCAGTGTGCCGCCAGAGTATTAAGGTCAAATACTCCAAGCTTGTTCAGAAACTCAGTGGGAGTACATTTGTATTTGTCGTATATTTCGACTACCTCACTTCTGCTTTCCGACAGGTGAATGTTGATGCCGAGATTATATTCTTTGGCAAACTCAATTACATTAAGCAGATATTTATCATCGCAGGTATACGGTGCATGTGGTGCGGCAATAAAGCTGATTCTTCCATTCCCCCTGCCCTTCCAGTATTCAATCTCCTGCTTTGCTTCATCAATCCTGCGTCTGCCTCCCTCGTCGCTGCCGGTACCCACAAGACCCCTTGACAGACAGACCCTGATGCCCGCCTCATCCACCGCTCTGCCGGTCTCATTTATATAGATATACATGTCGGTAAAGCAGGTGGTTCCGGTCTTAATCATCTCCATAATACCAAGCATGGTGCCCCAGTAAGCATCCTCGCCTGTCAGCTTGTCCTCTATAGGAAGTATCTTATCAAACAGCCACTGACTAAACGGCAAATCATCCGCATAATTTCGAAATACACTCATGTATGCATGGGTATGATTATTGATAAGCCCCGGTATCGCCAGCTTGTTCTTGCCGTCTATTATTACATCCGCATTATAATCGGCGTTTCCTATATCCGCAATAATATCATTCTCTATATAGATTGACGTTTCTTCAATCGAAAAATCCAAGTCCTTTTCAAGAACCGCCAATACATTTTTTATTAATATACTCATATGCTCACCTTGTCATTTTTTTATATTATAACATATATGTAATGGTGCCTGTCACCATTACATATATGTTAATTACCCGTAATATTTTCGCAATACTATTGTAATGAATTTGTAATGGTGACAGGCACCATTACATATATGTTATAATTACAAAAAACCGGCACATCAAGGAGGAGTGCTTATGAAAGTAGTAATTGCCATAGATTCATTTAAAGGAAGTCTGTCATCCATAGAGGCAGGCATGGCAATAAAAGAAGGTATACTTAAGGCTTGTGATGCCGAGATAGTTGTAAAACCCTTGGCAGACGGCGGAGAAGGAACTGTTGATGCTTTATTTTATGGTACGGATGGAAGCGAAGTAAAGATTGATGTTAGCGGACCGCTTGGGGAGAAGGTTACATGCACCTACGGTATTTTAAAAGGTGGAAAAACCGCAATCATCGAGATGGCGCAGGCAGCAGGTATTAAACTGGTGCCTAAGCATAAGCTTAATCCCCTGTATACTACAACATACGGCGTTGGGGAAATGATTAAGGATGCTATAGACCGAGGCTGCAGAAATTTCATTATAGGGATTGGAGGCAGTGCTACTAACGATGGCGGAATAGGGATGCTAAAGGCTCTTGGGTATGAATTCTATGATGCAGAAGGTCTTCCCGTAAACCCTATCGGAAATGATTTGTCTAAGATAGCAAGTCTTAAAACAGATAATGCACATGATAAGTTGTCTGAGTGCAGCTTCAGGATCGCCTGTGATGTCAACAGTCCCCTATATGGACCGACCGGTGCTGCATATGTCTTCGGACCGCAAAAGGGGGCTACTCCCCAGATAGTAGAAGCCCTTGATGCCGGTCTGCGTAATTATTCAGAGGTTGTTAAGAAGACTACCGGAAAAGATACTTCCTCCATAGCGGGTGCCGGTGCTGCCGGCGGACTGGGATATGCTTTCATAACGTTTCTTAATGCAAAGTTGGAGTCAGGCATAGAAATTATTCTGGATGAGATACGATTGGAAGACGATATTAAAGACTGCGATGTTGTCATTACCGGAGAGGGAAAACTGGATTACCAGACCACCATGGGAAAAGCCCCTATAGGCGTGGCGAAGCTTGCTAAGAAGCATGGAAAAACAGTCATTGCATTTGCCGGCGGCGTGACAAAGGATGCTTACAAATGTAACGATGAAGGCATCGATGCTTTCTTTTCAATACAGCAACTCCCTACTACTGTTAAAAAAACTATGGAATATGATGTTGCCAGATATAATCTGATGTCAACAGCGGAGCAGGTATTCAGATTAATCAGCATGTTTTTGTAATGGTGCACCGTAATGTTCTATTATAATTCTTCATTACGATTGTAAAGGTGGAAATGTAATGGTGAATCATAATGAGACATCATAATTAAAATATTACAAGATTATTAACTGATTGTAACAAAAATGTAATGGTGCCTGTCACCATCTTTATGTTAAAATATGTATATGGATAAATATGCCATTGACATGCCTTTTCATAGAGAGGAGTCTATTTAAAAATGATCGATGTTAGAGCCATAGATTCTTATCTTCTCCTTCATGGAGACTGCATGGAGCTAATGCGTGAAATTCCGGACAACAGCATTGACCTGATATTATGTGACCCTCCCTATAACATTGCGAAGTACTCCACCGGCAATATGAGATTTAACTGGAGAGGCGAGATTAACAATGATGTGGCAGCATGGGATTTTGCAGAGCTTTCACCCTCCGATTTGCTTGATGATTTCAAAAGGCTTCTTTCGCCCACCGGCAATATCTTTGTCTTTACAAGTTATCATATGATTGGAAAATGGCATGAGGTTTTTGACAAGGAGTTTGATACTTTCCAGTTCATGGTCTGGCACAAGACAAATCCTGTGCCAAACATAAGAAAGACCTCATTCCTTAACAGCTGCGAACTTATTGCCTGCATGTGGAATAAAGGTCATACATGGAACTTCTTGGGTCAAAGCCGGATGCACAACTTTATCGAAGCCCCCATATGCATGGGCTATGAGAGAATAAAATCTCCGAAGCATCCCACTCAAAAACCACTTTCCGTACTAAAGCATATAATTAAAATAGCCAGCAATGAAAATGATATTGTACTGGACATGTTCATGGGCGTAGGCTCTACAGGAGCTGCAGCGGTAGAGTTAAACCGTCGTTTTATCGGTATCGAGATAGATGAGAAATATTATAATGCAAGCGTCAAACGTTTAAGGATTTGCCAGCACCCACTGGTGTGATTTCACATGGTACTTAATGTGTATAGTCTGCATAATGCCTCCGCGCAATATATTACAGCAGAAAAGAATAACGGGAACCCCCGCATATTTTTCCTCACGGCTAAAAACAATATTTTCAATTTTATAAGTATGCAGGACATGATCTTCATCTTCAAGCCGAATGTAATTCGGCTTAATTTTTCCCTGCACATTAAATGTTGCAATTACATCCACCGGCATATGAAGCATAGTATATCCTTCCTTTTCAAGACATAAAACCTAAGTTTCAGAATTTCTTATCACTAAAGTAATGGGACTTCTTCCTCTCCGTCTTGGTAATCTCCATCTCCGCAGACGTATATTCCATGGTGTTGCGAAATTGTATACAGCACATCATAATGATTCCTGCGGTATTTTTATTCGATACAGCCATCAAAAACAACTATAGATCCTTTATTCCTTCCGCATATTTTGCTTTATGCTTCTCAGGTGAAATGCCACCGGACAAATGATATATAGGTCCGTCCAAGAAAACCGCCCGCATGATAGAATCCTCTCCGTATCGCTCTCTTATCATGTCAACAGTCACATCCAGCTTAGACAGCTTCTCATATCGGTTCATATCGAATAAATTAATCTGTTTATTGGCATCCCCACGAACAATCTTACTCGTGTGAACTCCAAGCTGCCTTATCGGAGAACCGTCCCAAAGCTCATCGAAAAGCCTGCAGGCAGCTCTGTGTATCTCATTAGTTATATTGGACGGAGAAAAAAGCTGCATCTGATGGGATTCGTGGCGAAAATAAGTATCCACAATACTGACGGCAACTACCGCCGCCATAGCCGAATCCTCCCGCAGTCTTGTGCAGACCTTTTCAGCTAAAGAAAGCAGCACCATCTTGGCGGTACTGCCGTCATCCACATCGAAGGGAATAGTAGTCGAATTACCGTAGCCTTTATTGGGAGGTGCTTCATCGGACACTGCCGACACATCAATTCCATTTGCAAAGGAATAGATTAGCTCCCCATGCTTCTTAAAATGTGCCCGCAAAACATCCAGATCCGTAGCCGCCAACTCCCCAATTGTATGAATCCCCAGGGCATGAAGCTTTCTCTTCGTGGCAGGACCTACAAAGAATAAATCTCCCACCGGCAGTCTCCACATCTTCTCTATCTCATTGGGAAATAGAGTGTGTACAAGATTGGGCTTCTTAAAATCCGATGCCATCTTCGCCAGTATCTTGTTCGTGGAAATACCTATATTCACGGTAAATCCCAGCTCATTATAAATCTTATCCTTCATAAGTGTGGCAGCAACCACCGGTGAGCCGTACATTCCCACCGTTCCCGTCATATCACAGAACGCTTCATCCACCGAATATTGCTCCACACAGGGCGAAAACTCCCTCAATATCTCTACAAATGCCTCCGAACAGCTCTCATAAAGATCATAATGAGGATCTACAATAACCAGATTAGGACAAAGCTTTAGTGCATCATTTATGGTGTCTCCCGTTCTAACACCATATGCCTTGGCAGGAGTGGACCTAGCGAGAATAATTCCATGACGTTTCTTAATATCCCCTCCTACCGCTGAGGGAATATCCCGCAAATCCGTCTTCTCTCCACGGATCCGCAGTCTATAAACGGCTTCCCAGCTTAGGAAAGCCGAATTCACATCAATATGAAAAATCAAATTATCCATACATACGTTCACCCCTTGACATCATTATACCAGAACTTATGTTCGATGTAAAGAGGGAATAAATGTATGTTAAGGCGTTCACGATGTTTTTTTAGGGAATCATTTGTCAGGCACTATGAACTTAAAATATTTACCATCAATTTTAAACAGTAGAACTTGCTCGTTCAAAACAGAAATTAATTTTTTACTGACTTATCAGATAATTTCTCTGGTAAGCAAGGGCGGCACCCTATGAAGGATATCCCCCGTAACCGTATCATCAAAAATCCACGCATCAATTTCATTTCCGGGAATCACAAGCGGCATACGATGGTGAACATCATTAATAGATTCATTTGCCGCCGTAGTTAGAATTACAAACCGCAGCTCATCCTGATAAAAATTATATAAGCCCGCCATGTAGAGAGCGTCACTTTCCTCAAGCCTGAACATAATCTTTCTCTTCTCATTGTCCCATTCATAAAAACCTGACGAAGGGATAATGCATCTTCGATTAATCACACTGTCCCGAAATGTTCTTTTCTCAAACACCGTTTCAGAACGTGCATTTATTATTACGCCTTTTCCGCTAAACTTAGGAAACCCCCAGATACTAAGAACCGGCGATGTCTCATCATTTTCGCCGATCAACAGCGGAACTTGGTTGGTAGGAAATATCTCTCCGCTATTTATCACTTTTCCATGTGTTTTCGCATTTAATTTTTCTATAATCTCTCTAAGTTCATCGCTCTGCTCCACGGTAAAATTATATCTTCCGCACATCTGCAAACACCTCCCATACACCGACAGTAATCAGGCAACACTTCATTATTTCCCTCATTTTATCATTCTGAAAAATATGCTGCAAGCCAATTAACAATTTTGTAATGGTGCCTGTCACCGTTACAAAATTGTTACAAAATTGATTTGGCTTGTAATACTTTCGTAATGGTGCCTGTCACCATTAAAGAAAAAATATTTGACTTTTTACAATTTTACATTATGATAGAGTATAGTGTTTTTGTGATTTATTTTGACGGATTCTTTGTTATAGGATATTGGGCTTAATAGTTGGAAAAAGCCTTGTAAAAAACCCTAAATTAGCCGATAATTCTTATAGAATGTATTAGGAGGAAGCTTTATGAAAACCGGGTTTGATCCACAAAAGTATATTGAAGAGCAATCTAAATATATCTTGGAGCGGGTTAATAATTATGACAAGCTGTATCTGGAATTTGGCGGAAAACTGATTGGTGATAAGCATGCAAAGCGGGTTTTGCCCGGTTTTGATGAGGACGCCAAGATTAAGCTGCTTCATAGACTTAAGGATCAAGTGGAGATTATTATAACTGTATACGCCGGTGATATCGAAAGGAATAAGATACGTGGGGATTACGGAATTACCTACGATATGGAGGTTCTTCGTCTTCTGGATGACTTCCGCAACTATGATCTTATGGTAAATAGTGTGGTGATAACCAGATATAACAAGCAGCCAACCACTGATGTTTTTGTGAATAAGCTTGAAAGACGAAATATTAAGGTTTATAAGCATACAGCCATCCCCGGCTATCCTGCCGATGTGGATACTATCGTTAGTGAAGCCGGTTACGGCAGCAATCCTTATATTACTACGACCAGACCTATCGTAGTGGTCACTGCTCCCGGAGCAAACAGCGGAAAGCTTGCGACCTGCTTAAGTCAGCTATATCATGATTATAAGCAAGGCCGCTCTGCCGGTTATGCGAAATTCGAAACCTTCCCCGTCTGGAATCTTCCTCTGAAGCATCCTGTCAATCTGGCTTATGAGGCTGCTACTATAGACTTAAAAGATGTAAATATGATTGATAACTTTCATTTTGAGAATTATCGTGAGGTTTCCGTCAATTACAACAGAGATATGGAGATGTTCCCTGTAGTCAAGAGAATCATCGAGAAGATTACAGGCAGGGAATCTATATATAAATCACCTACTGATATGGGTGTTAACCGAGTCGGCTTTGGAATCATTGATGATGATGTGGTTTCAGAAGCTTCAAAGCAGGAGATTATCCGCAGGTATTTTGCCACCGCATGCGATTTTAAGAAGGGACTGCTGGATGAGGAGGCTTTGAACCGGATGAAGGTCATCATGGAGGAGCTTTCTTTAAAGCAGGAGGACAGACCCTGCGTCATGCCTGCCAGAAATTATGCCGCCAAGCTTAGAGAAAAAGGTCATGAAAATGATAACGTCTCTGTAATGGCATTTGAAATGCCCGATGGCAAAATTATCACAGGCAGAAGTTCTTCTACTATGGACTGCAGCTCTGCTGCCATATTAAATGCTATCAAGTATCTGGCCGGTATCAGCGATGAAATCTTCCTTCTTTCTCCGCTGATTCTCAGTACTATCCGCGATCTTAAGGAAAAGGACTTAAAAAGCAGAGTAACGCATCTGAATGCAAATGAAATCCTGATCGCTCTAAGTATATGTGCCGTTACCAACCCTACAGCACAGCTGGCATACAATAAACTGTCCATGCTAAAGGGAATTCAGGCTCATTGTACTTCCATGCTTAATAAAAATGACGAACAGATCCTTAGAAATCTTGGAATAGACGTAACCTCTGACCCGTTTTATCCGTCGGAGAACATGTATTATATATAGAATCTGATATATAATTATAAATAACACCCCGTCTGATTCAATAGAGTCACTCTATCAATCTTACGGGGTTTTAATATACTCAAATATATCTTCAACAATATATCACCATTTCCTTTGCAGCAGTTGAATCCTGCTTTTCATTCGAACCTCTCATCAATAAAGTGACGAGATTCCTGCTTCATCGACTTCGCAACATCTATCTCCACAGGCGTTTATTTCCGTAATCCCTACGGTATGATTTTTATTAGTTATTATGCATTTAGTAACCTTAGTCCTTCATTTAATATGTTTATGCTTACGTTAATATCTCTGTCATGATGGCTATGACTTTCCGGACAATCCCATTCTCCTACGGATATCATACCATTCTACTATCATACTATCCTACTAATCACCTAACGAAATCGCATCCCATGCATCACTGTTGATTACCACATCATATTCCGAGAACCACCGGGAATAATACTCCGCGAAAAGCTCGGTACGCCTCTCCTCTATAATAGCTTCTTTAACCCGGATGGTTGCATCCTTATTAAAATCAGTTACGCAGTATATTATATGCCATCCATAATCGGTAGTAATCAGCCCGCTGATTTCTCCTGTCTTGAGATTAAAGGCTGCCTGTTCAAATGTATCGCTGAATTCCTCAGGCCCCTCTCCTCTTCCAAAGGTATATTCAATCACCTCATGCTCCGAATTAGTCTCCGCAAGAGTATAAAAATCCTCTCCGCTTCTTGCCCTTTCAAGCAATCCGTTAATCTTATCCAGAGCACTGTTTCTTTGTTGTGCAGGCAGGAGCACTCTCTTGCCCTCTTCATTCAACTCCGTACTGTATACCAATATGTGTTGGACAGTTATCTGCTGTGCATGAACATCAGGTACATTTGTATCCACATCTATAGTTAAGGTTTCAAATACCTTCTCAGCCAATATATTATCCGAGTATACCCTCTCTAACAGATCTCGGGTTATCAGATAGCGGTCTCTGTCTGCATCGGAAATGCCCATATAATGCTCATTAGCATATGCCGCAGCATCTTCTTTTTCCTCATCTGTCAATGAAATTCCCAGCTCTATCGCTTTATCACGGATAACCTTAAGCTGAATTATTTGCTTTAAGACCTCATCCTTAATATATTCGCCAAAGCTGCCTCCGTCACCGAAAATGTCAACATCCCAGATACCTTTGCCGTATTCAGCTTCATAAATCTCCTGTGCGGATTTGAGATATACCATGGCTTCATTATAATATACCCTGATATCGCCCACCAGAGCTATAAGCTCACCGGCATTTGTAAGCTCCTGTGTGCTCTCAATACTTAGATTATAATAAGAGATCTCCGTGACAAGCCCGGTATCAATATCATAGGACAGATACAGTTCACTTTCTTTGTCCCGATAAGTGTTGGTAATTGAATTCTTTTCTGTCTCAATTGTTTTATTTACCTCCGGTCCATAGAGCTGCTTAAGCCTGGTCTCTGCCTGAGCCTTTTCCATCCCGATAACAACACCAAAAACCTTATATTCCTTAGCACCTTCCAGAAGCGTAACAGATGTAATGGCCTCCTTTGGTGCCATAAGCTGCAGCACACCCTCTATCTTATATACACCGTTACTGTCTTTTGTTAGTTGTGTTTTGATTTTTTTCTCAAATGTATCAACGGACTTACCGGTATAATTGGTTAATTCATAATCAGCTTCGTCAATCCTGCATCCGCTTAAAAACGGTATAAGCAGCATTATTAATAATGCTGTCTTGATTAACATGCGAAGCTTATCCTTAACTCTGTTATACACTCTGTATATGTTCATATAAGTCCCTTTCATATAAATCCTAAGAATTATCATCTTAAGAAAATGATTTCGATGTGTAATGTGCCATCAAGAATAATTGTAGTTAAGCCACCAATCAATGTCAAGCCGCAATTATTCTGCTACAATAATGATTTAAAATCCTCAAGCAGCTTCTTAAGGTCTTCCAGTATGGCGGCATTGTCACCCTTTCCTTTTGGCGGCTTTGAAAGTCTGTAAGAAAAATAAGGGTTGGATTGTGCGAAAAATTTCAGGTTGTTAGGATATTTCTTCATAAGCTCA
>DUQV01000059.1 GCA_012837605.1 Clostridiales bacterium
TTAAATTTTTGGTACTTTAGAGAATGGGAATCATCAAAAGCCCAATGCTTAAGAGGAATATATTTTGCAATAAAATTTAATAACCAGCAGATTTGTTTGTATTGGTATTGAATAATTGAAAGTAAATAGAGTATAATTGAGTTCATAACAATGGCTACCTGCCTTTCAAAATTTGTGTTGTGGTGACTCAATTTTAACAGAAAACAGGGGGTCATTGTTATTTTATTTTAAAAGACTATGTAACCCTTGTAATATAAAGGTTTTGAAATAAAAAAGGGGTGTCATACTTGACACTACGAGCAGATATAGGGAGGTATTATTATGAGAACTCAACGGATTATGGGAGATTCTTTTCAGATTCCTATGTCAAATCCGGTGACAGATTAACAGGAGAGGAGTTTCTTAACCGCTTTGTTAATAAAGGAGTTGAAGCCCTGGTCTGTGGCAATGAAATAGTATATATCATTAATATACACGATGAAAAAATAGTTCTTCATAATGTATGGATTAAGCAAGGAAAGGGAGAAAAGGTTGATGCTTTTATTAACGGAATTCACAAGGAGCTTCAGACACAATTTAGGCTGTCACAGGATATTGAGAAGGTAATCGGCAACATATCGGTTGAGAATGAAAAAATAGTCGCTATTAGTATAAAGCCTGACATTATTCAGGGTAAAGTATTGCTGTCTGGGGATGATTTCATAGAGATAGAGGGTTATGGAAGAATTCCTCTTGAGGATAATTATAAGATATATAAAATATATGGTGAGCTGTCAATGGAGAGAACCAACAGCATTTTAGTTGGTTATGACACCACGGATTTTGTTGTATCCGGCGGTAAAATTAGTGCGGCATTAATCAGAGAAAGCATAAAGGCAGAAAACATCAGGGTTCTCATTCACACAACGGGATTTAAGAGTATATATCATGAGAAGGTAGAATTAGGAGCCACATCTGATTATATCGTTAAGGTTGGTGATACTGAAACTTCTTATACGTCTGCTGAAACGCTGACTCTTACACCGCAGGATAAGATGCTGTCTGCCGGAAGAGTAATTATAGAACCGATATCGGAGGAAGGAAAGATAAAGCTTCTGTCAATAGAGCGCTCAATGGGAGTTCCCCGATATCGAGGGAGAATTGAGATTGCTCAGTCTGATAAGGGGCTAATTATTGTAAATGAGCTGCCCTTGGAGGAGTATCTGTATGCGGTTATTCCAAGTGAGATGCCAACTTATTATGGGTTAGAACCATTGAAGGTTCAAGCGGTATGTGCAAGAAGCTATGCATATCGTCATCTTATTGCCAACAGTCTAAGCGGATATGGAGCACATGTGGATGACAGCGTATCCTATCAGGTATACAATAACATTGAAGAGAATGAGGATTCTATCCTTGCTGTTAAGGATACCTATGGTAAAGTTGTGGAGTATGAGGGTGATGTTATTACAACCTATTATTTCTCGACCTCATGCGGTCATACGACCTCCGTCGAGCATGTATGGGCTAATGGCACCGCAACACCATATCTTAGCGGCAGACTGCTCAGTGTAGAGAATGATAGCGAGGATGTGCTGTCCGGACAGATAAAGAATAGTCTCTATAGTGATTTGGTAAAGGAGGATAATTTCCGAAGCTTTATTCTGGATCAGAGCTATGATACCTATGATTCCGAATATAATTGGTATCGGTGGTATGTTACTGTGGATATTGATGATATAAAGAGTAATCTGGACAAAAAGCTGGCAGCACGATATCAGGCCAACCCTGAGCTTATAAAGACACTTGTAAGCGGCAATGCAAAGGACAACGATGCTGTATATGAGAGCCTGCCTGTGGAGACAATCGGAGAAATAGTGGATATATTCGTAGGAACCCGCGGTATCGGCGGAATAGTATATGAACTTATAATACAAGGAACAGAAAAGACTATTAAGATTCAGACAGAATATAATATTCGTGTGTTCTTATCACCGTCAAATGCTACAGTTTATCGTCAGGACGAGAGTGGGGTAGACAACTTAAGCCTGTTGCCAAGTGCATTTTTCTTCATAGATCACAATATGCGCAGTGGGAAGCTGGAAAGTATATCAATAACCGGAGGCGGTTACGGACATGGTGTTGGGATGAGCCAGAACGGAGCAAAATCCTTATCAGATGCAGGGAAAAAATACGAAGAAATAATTAAGTATTTCTACAAGGGAACTGAGATAGGTTTCATATATGAGTGACCTCTATTCGTCAGAGGTGTTGTTGTAAAGCTGTTTTATCTTATCAGTTGCTGTTTTATTTTGAAGCAACAGATTAACTTCTGCACCGATAAATAAGATATACATGCAGGAATACATCCAGAGCATGAACAATACGATGGTCGTTAAGCTTCCGTACATGGAGGCATAGTTGGAATAATGGTCAATATAATAGGAAAAGGCGTAGGAAAAGCCCATCCATCCTGCCGAACAAACCAGTGCTCCCGGAAGCTCCTTTGATACCTTTGTTTTTCTGTTTGGAATAGCTATATATATAATCAGGAAGAATATAAGCAATACAATCAAACCAACTATAGTACGGAGGCTAATAATTAATAAAGCTAAGTTCTGCATTACAGGAAAACGAATTACAATCCAGACGTACAGCCTGTTACCAAAAATAAATAGAATTATGGTGATAATAAGCATTACTGCAAATATCAGAGTGTAAATGGTAGAGATGAATCTGAGGAAGATGGATTTTCTGGTCTCCTGTATTTCATACACGGAATTTAAACCTTTCATAATAGCAAGAAAACCTTTACCTGCTGACCACAGGGCTGTGACAGCAGTTACAGATATCAGTGTTCCGGTGTTTGTTTTTTGATATATCTCAGTGATGACAAGTACGATAAGAGAATTAAAGGCATCAGGAAAAACTCTGGTAACAATATTTAAAATCGTACTTTCTTTTAATGAAAAGAAAGGGACAATACTCAATAAAAACATAATAAACGGGAAAAAAGAGATGATGATAAAGAATGCAGCCTGAGCTGAAAATGCCGATACATGATCATCTCTTATTTTTCGGGAAAACATATTTAATACTTTTATCGTTGATTTTATCATGGCATACCTCATTTTATATATTTAGCCTTCTGATGTTACAGAACCTAAGTCAATACTGTCCCAATACTCTGAATTAATCTTAATGTCATAATCCTGCAGCAGTTTTTCATAATGTATCTCAAATAGTGCAGCCTTTTCATTCATTACAGCCCTTTCTGTTGCTTCTTCATAACGGACAGTAGAATTGTTATCCAGCATATGAATTATATAATAACCGAATTGCGTAGTTATTACATCACTATAATCCCCATTATCCAAGTTTCTTACAGCTTCTTTATATTCCTTCTCAGCAGTGCTGTCGCTTAGTATAAAACTACGTTTATAATGCATAATCCCATCGACCGTATCTAAGACCGTATCAAAGTCATTACCGTTTTGTATAAGCCTCATTATATATAATATATTGTCATATGCTTCTTTTATTTCACTTTCGCCATAAGAAATAATACGCCCGCTATTTACCTCAGCAGTAGGGATATATAGGCATTCCGTTACATATTCTCTATATTCTTCCGGATCTATGGTACTTTTAATTGCTTCCTCATCTACTTTAAAGCCACTTGTAATTGCAGAGTAATATTTGTCAGCCAGGGCAAGTTTATTATATGATTTAATGAGAACATCTCTGGTTATACCCGAATTATTAATATCCTTATCAGACATAGAGGAAAGAAGCTTATCTGCATTTGCTTCTGAGTCAGCCAGTTCAACCTTATTAAGAGTATAGCCTTCTTTTTTCGCTTGTCTGGAAAGAATCTCATGATAAACAACTTTGGCCATAATGGTATTCTTTGAAATCTGCTCCATAGTCATACCGTTAAATTCATAATCCCAATAGTCGGTACCGAGAATTTCCTTATATTTTTCATTCCATATCTTTCGGTCCTGCTCAATAATATATATATCAAAAAGAAAATCCTTCAAGGTAAGCTTGTCATGATCTATCTGAACAATAGTATGATTCTTTTTGCAGGCAGAAAATACAAAGGACAGGTTAAGTATCAGGAAAACTAATATAATATATGCTATTTGTTTTCTTACCATGAGTTTTCCTCCGGATTTTATTTAATTACTTTTATTGTATAGCATTTATTTTTGTAGTCAAGTCTTGAGAGAAATCAGATGTTTTATTAAATATAAAGCAAACTGAAGGAATGAAATTATTTGATAGACTTAAATGTAAAAATATGTTAATATTATATAGAAGAATATAATTAAACAATTGTGTGTGATTAAGAAATTTTGTCTTTGAAGTGTAGAAACTCTTGATTTTTATATGTATTATAGTTATGATGTTATATAGGAGTAATTAGATAAATATGGGTTTAATGTTGTTGTGTAAGATAAGGAGATTTTCAGATGATTAATTTTGAAGATGAAATTGAAAAATTCCAACCGAGTCTGGAGATTGAACAGGCAGAAGATGTAATCTACAATAATGACTTAACTGATGTATCGGATATTTTGAAGGAGTTGCTTAAAGGAAAAAGCAACACTTATTATGATGAAAGAGGTTAGGTGGGAATAATATTATGGTTTGCCCAAAATGCAGAAGCAATGTTTCCGACAAAAGAATCCGCTGTGATCGCTGTGGTCAGGACTTAGTATTATACAAGAAGATCTTCAAAGCTTCCAATATGTATTATAATAATGGTCTGACAAGAGCAAAGGTACGGGATTTGTCCGGAGCAGTTGTTGCTTTAAAGAAAAGCCTTGAACTTAATAAAGCCAATACTGATGCAAGAAATTTATTGGGATTAATATATTTTGAGATGGGTGAAACCGTAGCCGCACTTAGCGAGTGGGTAATTAGCAAGCATTTTCAGCCTGATAATAATGATGCTGATAATTATATTAATAATATTCAGGAAAATCCCACAAGATTGGATAACCTAAACCAAGCAATTAAGAGATATAACAATGCATTGGTTTTTGCAAAGCAGGGAAGTGATGACTTGGCCATTATCCAGCTAAAGAGAGTGCTGCAGCTTAATCCTAATTTTATCAGAGCATATCATCTGATTTCCTTACTGTATATGAAAAACGGTGAGAAGGAAAGGGCAAAGAAAAGCTTATTAAAAGCAGCACGCATAGATGTAACTAATACAACTACATTAAGATATTTAAGGGAGCTGGAACCTCGACCTGTTTTAGCAAAAGAAGGAGATATGGCTGTAAGTGATGATAAGGATGTAACCTCATCTATTATGCCTGTTTCATCCTATCGTGAAGATAAGCCCAATGTCATGGCATTTGTGAATTTGATAGTCGGAGTCCTGATTGGACTTGCGGTAGCTACATTCTTGATTTTACCGACTATTAAGAATAATGATACAAAAGGTAAAAACTTAAGTAATGATGACTATAGTGCAGGTATGGCAGTCATAGAAGAAAAAGATGCTGTTATAGCACAGCTTCAGGACGAAAAGGATAAACTGGAGGAGACTATAATTACACTTAGGGCAGAGTTAGAAGGAATCGTTATCCCTGAGGTTGATCCTGCCCTTTATGATCCGTTGCTTGAAGCATCATTGCAATATATTGAAGAACTGACTAAGGATGAGGAAGAAAGAGATTTTAAGCAGATAGCAGAAAAGCTTAGTTTTCTGGATACCAGCATGTATGAAACGGATGCATCCTTACAGCTGGTAGAGAAGCTTAAACAGATGATTTATCCTGAGGTTTCAGTACAGTATTATGATACAGGTCATGATTTATATAGTGATGCAAGATATGAGGAGGCACTGGAGGATCTTTTCCTGTCATATTTCTACAATCCGGACAATTATGATGCAATATATTTCATCGCCAGAGCATATCATAGACTTCAGGATTATGACAATGCAAAAATTTATTATGAAATCATAGTCAATGATTTTCAGGATACAAGAAGATATGATAATGCCAAGAGTTATCTTCAGCGTATACAAAATTAATATAAAGACAAATATTATAAAGACAAATACTTAAGATAAGATGAAAAAAAGACGTTTTAGGAAAGAATGATTATCATTCCGTTAAAAGGTCTTTTTTTCATAACCCATTATGGCGATATATGTAATAATATAACTATAAATAACAGGACTGGAGGTAAAATATCCGATGCAAGATAGCAAAAGGTATATTAAGGCTGATAAAAGGTCGGGAAAGGAGGAGACAAGCTATGAAATTAATCAGCGGCATCTAATAATCAGGCTGAATGAAGAGCTTGATCATCACAATGCAATTCAGATTAGAGAAAAGGCTGACAGATTGATAGATAGAAACCATATAAAGCATATTGTATTTGATTTTTCGGGTGCCGGTTTTATGGACAGTGCCGGAATCGGAGTAATTATGGGACGGTACAAAAAGGTTGTATTTGTCGGAGGCAAAATTGCCGTAGCCGGTGTAAATTCTACAGTGGATAGGATTTTTCGCTTGTCAGGGCTGTATAAAATTATTGAAAAATATGATTCGGTTGAGACTGCATTGAATTATCTGAAATAGCTATATGAAAGTAAATGAAAGGGGATAAGTTGTTAACATGGATAACACGAATAAGATGGTATTGGAGTTTGAAAGCAAATCACAAAATGAAAGCTTTGCAAGAACCGTAATTGCAGCCTTTGCAACCACCATGGATCCGACTATCGAGGAGCTTGCAGACATTAAGACAGCCGTATCGGAGGCAGTTACTAACAGCATAATACACGGCTATGCAGACGGCACAGGTATGATTATCATGAGGTCCTTCATAAATGGAAATGAAATTACTATTGAGGTGGAGGATTTCGGAGTAGGTATTAAGGATATAAATAAAGCAATGGAACCTCTATATACATCCAGACCGGAGTTAGAGAGGTCCGGTATGGGATTTTCTTTCATGGAAGCCTTCATGGACGATTTGGAGGTAGAATCTGTCTTTGGTGAGGGTACCTTAATAAGAATGAAAAAGTGCATAGGAAACCAGGTTATAAAAGGGTATGCGCATTAAACCGGACATAATGCAGGTTAGTACATAAGGTATCGAAGGGAGTGAGGTTTGATGTGGATACGCTTGAGTTGATTAAATTGTCCAGGGAAGGAGACAAAGAGGCAAGGGAACTGGTTGTTGAACAGAATGTAGGTCTGGTATGGAGCATTGTAAGAAGATTTGCCAACCGGGGTCATGAAATGGAGGATTTGTTTCAAATCGGCAGTATAGGACTGATAAAGGCAATTGATAAATTTGATTATTCATATGATGTTAAGTTTTCTACTTATGCAGTTCCTATGATTACAGGTGAAATAAAGCGTTTTCTTAGAGACGATGGTATGATAAAGGTAAGCAGAAGCCTTAAGGAAAGTGCTACTAAGATTAGAGCTTACAGAGAAAGATACAGCAATATTTATGGCAGAGAGCCAACGGTTGAAGAGATATCCAAAGAGATCGGTATTTCAAAGGATGAAATATTGATGGCATTAGAGACGGGTGCTGAGATAGAATCGCTATATAAAACAATTTATCAGGGTGATGGAAGCCCGATATATCTGATCGACAAATTGGCAGAGGTTAAGGATGAAAGTGAAGATACGATTGACAAGCTTGCTTTAAAAGAGATTATTGCCTCTTTGGATGAAAGGGAGCAGGAAATCATCAAGCTTAGATACTTTAAAGATAGAACACAGACCGATATCGCTAAAGAATTGGGAATATCCCAGGTGCAGGTATCAAGGATGGAAAAAAGAATTTTGAAAATATTAAGAGACAAGCTGGGCGCATGAATATGTATTCATTTTCCAGTATAATAAAATGTAAAAATCACATAATAATACCGGTAAAAGCATCAGGAAAAATCCTGATGCTTTTAGCATAAAAAGACTATTACATGCTAAAAGACTGTCTTAACTTTGAATCAGTAAACTATATATGTATGAAATGAGATTAATAAGAAGATGACTCGGTTAGCTAAGTATAAAGAAATGAGACTCAAAAGACTTTAGATTAGGAGAGATTCCATGTTGGTCAGAAAGAAAAAAATATTTATCATAGCAACCTTTCTTATAGTTGCTGCTATTGCAATAGTATTATGTGTCGGGTATTTTACAGAGGATAAAAAAAACGAATACGATGGTACATTAGTTAAATTTCACGTAACAGAACAGGAAGGGTGATATCGGATGGAGAAGGAAAAGAATAGAATTTCCGATGTGATAAGAGAAAGGAATACTACTATAAGAAATGAGAACTACAACCAATATGTCAAGCAGGTAACTCCTACATTCAGTACGGTAAAAAATTGTGTGAAGGCCTATGTAATTGGCGGTCTGATATGTGTCATCGGGCAGGGTCTGACAAATTATTTTTTTGACAGATCGGGTGATATGGAGCTGTCTAAGTCTTACACAACGATTGCCTTAGTATTCTTATCAATATTATTTACCGGATTGGGATTATACCAAAAGTTGGCCAAATATGGGGGAGCAGGCACATTGGTACCGATTACCGGGTTTGCCAATTCTGTTGCAGCACCGGCTGTTGAATATAAAAAGGAAGGTCAGGTATTCGGTATCGGCTGTAAAGTGTTTACTATAGCCGGACCTGTAATTTTGTACGGTTTGTTTTCTTCGTGGCTGCTGGGCTTAATTTATTATCTGCTAAAGCAATTTTAAACAGCTTAAAAATCTGATAAACCGGACTAAAATAACAGTAATATTAAGATTGGAGTTGTATCTATGGCTGAGAATACCGGTAATAACAGGATAAACATTAAAGACAAGGCAGTAAAGGGCTATATGTTTGCAGGAAAGCAAAGCATAGCATTTAAGAATCCGCCATATATCATTGCAGAAGCCTCTATAGTTGGGAAAAAGGAGGGTGAAGGACCTCTCGGTACTCTTTTTGATCAGATAATTGAGGATCCGATGATTGGCAAGGATAATTGGGAAGAGGCTGAAAGTGAGTTAATGAAGCTTACCGCTCAGAAAGTTCTTATGAAGGCGGGGCTGAAGAATACGGATATTCGTTATCTGATAGGAGGAGATCTTCTGGGGCAGCTAATCGCTACTTCATTTGGAATAGTAGAGCTGCATATTCCTGTATTCGGTGTATATGGAGCCTGCTCGACTATGGGAGAGGCTATGACATTAGGAGCGATACTTGTGGATGGAGGATATGCAGATAAGGTGTTATCTATAACATCAAGTCATTTTGCCGGTGCAGAAAAGCAATTCAGATTTCCTCTGGATTATGGCAACCAAAGACCGTATTCAGCCACATGGACAGTAACAGGTTCAGGGGCTGTTATTATTGCTGATCAATGTAATAATAAAAATTCAGGTGAGCAGAATATAGTAATAACAGGGGTGACAAGCGGTAAAATAGTGGATTATGGAATAAAGGATTCCATGAACATGGGAGCGGCAATGGCTCCTGCTGCATTCGAAACCATTAAGCAGAATTTTGAGGATTTTAATATACAACCGAATTATTATGACAAGATTATCACAGGAGATTTAGGTTATGTAGGTAAAAATATTCTTATAGAATTGTTGAAGGAAAAAGATTATGACATATCAGACAGGTATATGGACTGTGGTATAGAGATATTTGATAAGGATACACAGGATACTCATGCCGGAGGAAGCGGCTGCGGATGCTCTGCCGTTACCTTTACAGCTTATATTGTTAAGCAGCTTAAGGAAGGTGCATGGAAAAGGGTGTTATTTGTGCCAACCGGTGCATTACTGTCACAGGTCAGCTTCAATGAGGGAAATACAGTACCCGGGATTGCACATGCAGTTATGGTAGAAGCAAAAAAAGGGTGATTTAGACCGGCAGATAAAGACATCTTAATATCAAACTAAGGAAGGAGTCTATTATAAAATGGATTATATTAAAACGTTTTTGGTGGGAGGAGCCATATGTGCTCTAACTCAGATTTTACTTGATAAAACAAAGCTAATGCCCGGTAGGGTAATGGTAATATTGGTATGCTTTGGAGCTATACTTGGGGCACTTGGTTTGTACGAACCCTTTGCAAAATGGGGCGGGGCAGGAGCGAGTGTACCTCTGACCGGATTTGGCAATGCATTATTCCAGGGAGTAAAAAAATCAGTTGATCAGGAGGGCTTTATAGGCATATTTAAAGGAGGCTTTACAGCCTCCGCAGTTGGAATATCCGCAGCCTTAATCTTCTCCTATATGGCATCCTGGGTGTTCAATCCAAAGATGAAGACATAAGGCAAAGAAAGACATTCATTTATTTATGCTATGGGAAGACCCAGAATGTGTCAAACTCATCTTCATAATCGTCATAGCTGTTATCTGCAGGTGGTACGTAAGGGTATTCATCTTCATAATATATACCCGTATGCACACTGCATTTTTCTTTTGGAAGGATGAAAGGAGTGTCGTCTGTTACTCCGGTTTCATTTTTATCAAGGTAAACCGCTTCCTTGCGGCTGTTTGCAGGGCAGTGCTCAGTCGCCAGAGCTGAAGACTCCGTACATATAGATGCTTTAACATGTATATCACATTTTTCTGTGGGTTCGGTACCCTTCGCAAAGTATTCAATTCGGGTAGTATCTCCGCCAATATAATGGTCGCATAAGCCATCTACAGCCAGCTTGCCTGATTTAGTACAAATCTTTGCTGATACTATGGTGTTAGGCATGGTGAAGGTCTTTTTCTCCAGCCCCTTCTCAATATGAATTCTTTCCATTATAGTCCGCCATATTATACGGTTGAAGGTACGCTCAGTCTGCGATTTGTTATTGTCAAAGCCTGCCCAGATGGTGGCTGTATAGTAAGGGGTATAACCGCTGAACCACAGATCATTATAATCTGAAGTTGAGCCTGTTTTACCTGCAACCGGCATATCAATTTCCTGAAGTTTTAATACTTTACCGGTTCCAATATTTACTACATCCTCCATAGCATCAGTAAGCAGCCAAGAGGTAGATTCCTTTATTACCTGTTCCTTTATGGGTTCATTTTCGAGTAATACCTTCCCGTTAGCATCCAGTATCTTAGTATAAAAAACAGGCTTAATATATGCTCCGCCATTTGCTATGGTAGCAAAAGCAGCTGTCAATTCCAGATTCGAAACACCATCAGTAAGCCCTCCCAATGCCATAGGAAGGTTAATATCAGATACCACTCGGCCGTTAGGCTCAGTTCTTGTCTCAACCAGAGAAGTGAAGCCTAATTTCTTAAGGTATTCATAGCCAACCTGTGGGGTCACTTCTGCCAGAGTTTTAACAGTAACAATATTCATAGAGTCATAGATACCTTTTCGCAGTGTGGATAATCCTTCGTATTTTTTTGTGGATCTCCAGTTGCTTACTTCGGTTACGCCATCCGGGTAGTAGTATGGACCGGTATCATCCTGAACACTGGCAAGTGTGAAGCCCGCACTGTCGAGTGCCGGTAGATAAGTTGATAATATCTTAAAGGTGGATCCCGGCTGTCTGACTGTATTAGTAGCTCTATTTAGAGTTCGGTTACCTTTCTTCTCACCGCGTCCCCCGGCTATGGCCAGCACATGACCTGTATGCTGATCCATTACCACAAAGGATACTTGTGGCTGAATAGTCATATCGACTCTCTCTAATAGAATCTTATCTCCTTCATCAAGTATGGCTTCCTTAAATTCATTTATTCTCTCTTGCATATCCTCCTTGTCTTTAAAAAGCAGGGAGAATTTGCTGTCCTTATCGTCGAGGTATAAATCATCAGGATCGGGATAATCCTTAAAGAAATCAAGTAAATCATTTTTATGATAGTGTATTGTGGTTTTATCTTTGTCATTCTTTTGTATGGATATGGCATAATCCAGTTCCCAAAAAGAGATGCCTATTTCGGGGAAGAATGATTCGTCAGAGATAACCTCATCAACTATTCTCTGAATAGTAGGATCCTGTGTGGTTATTATTCGTAAGCCTCCGCTGTATATTAAGTCCAAGGCTTGGGCTTGGGTATATCCCAGCTTTTCCTGCAGGTCATTCATTACCTGCTCGATCAGCTCATCAACAAAATAACTGTAATAAGAGGTGGAGGAGTATTCTTCATTAACTGCCTGTATTCTGGAATACACATCATCTGCCATAGCAGCATCATATTGTGCCTGAGTACAATGTCCAAGTTCCAGCATCTTTCTAAGGACATCATTCTTACGAACCTCATTCCTCTCGGGATACGTAATGGGATTATGATACGCAGGAAGCTGGGCAATAGCTGCCAGTACCGCAGCCTCCGATAAGGTTAATTCCCAAACATTCTTATTAAAATATCTCTTAGATGCCATCTGTACCCCATAGGTTCCGGAGCCTAAGTTAATTGTGTTAAGGTAGTATTCAAGAATTAGAGGCTTGTCGATACTATTTTCAATCTGTATAGCCAGATATTGCTCTTGAATTTTTCTCTCCAGACGGTCAATAAAGTTCTGTTCTCTGCCGCCTTCAAATACTTGTGCTTTAAGCAATTGCTGTGTGATAGTACTGGCACCTTGGTCGAATTCTCCGCCCTTAACTCCTAATACAAATGCACGAAATATTCCTCTTACGTCAATTCCGTCATGCTGATAGAAGCGTTCATCTTCAATACTGATAAATGCATCCTGTACAATCTTTGGAATATGCTTTATCTCTATATATTCCCGGTTGGCATGTGCTCCGACCAAGTGCTCAATAACGTTACTTTCACTATCATATACATATGTGGTATATCCTTTTGGTACAACATCAATCTGAGTAATGTTTGGAGCACTGTCAACTAAACCTTTAATATATCCAAGACCGGCATATACACATATAATGACTACTGCAACTATTGCAATAATAATTAGCCTGAATAAAGTAATGCGGATTTTGGATGTAAGGCGTCTTGAAGTAGATTTAATATATTGTTGTTTTTGTTCTATGCCTTTTTGACTATAATTCATAATTACCTCCATTGTGCGAAGCAACAATTGTGCATAAGCAACTTAAATGGATTATTGCGATAAGAAAAGTATATCAAATTATTAGTATTAAATAAAGTATTAAATAAAGTAATAATAACATTTCGACTAAATAAAGGCATTAATTGTATAAAAAATGCAAAACAAAATAATAAAATAATACCATATTTTTAGACAATATTTTCATAAAACTTAAATATACTGATAACAATTCATAAAAAATCATTAAAAAATATGGGAAGTGTCGAAATATCACGAACTATAAATAATAGTGCGTTAAAATTATCTTTATTATTTTAAGTTTTTAGTATATAATCTGTTTTGTCACTTATTTTTGTTAAATTTGCACTTATGGGGGTAATAGTATGAGAAAGTTAGAATTATTGTTTAAGAATGAAGTGACTTTAGAAGATGACAGATTGATGCGACTGGAGTACAAGATAACAGAAAATCACAGTACTGACAGCGAGAAGCCTTATTATGGAATACAGATTATCAAGTATGTCGATAATGAAATGGAGATGGATGAGGCCATAGGTATTTCATATTCCAAGGATAAGGTAAAAGCAATTACAAAAACCTTGTTTCAGCATGCTGTGACACCAATATCAATGATAGAAATCATTGATGACCTAATAACACTCGAGGATATTTAATCAAAGCGGTACATAATATCCGAGATTAAAACAGGTGTACTTTACCGTTTATAACAGTAAAGTATACCTTTTTAATTTCTGTCGGTGACAATGCTCCGTTCGACAGGTCAGCCAGTCTGTTTTTGAAATTATCCACCTTATCCGACGGTACTATGAAGTCCATAGTGACAGTATCAGTGTAATCAGATGATATTAAAGGGAAATTCTCCTGTGCAATATAATATTGAATCTTACCGACCAAATTATAATCAGTTGTAATCTGAAAATGAATTCCGAGTTCCTTCCTTATTATAATGCTATGTTCAAGACCTGCCAAAGTGGCAGATTGATATGCCTTAACAAGGCCTCCTGTTCCGAGCAGGGTGCCTCCAAAATAGCGGGTTACCACTACTACAAGATTAGTCAGTTCTTTGGCTGCCAGAACATCAAGCATTGGCTTGCCGGCTGTTTGGCTGGGTTCACCATCATCAGAAAAACGCATAATAGGGTTTTTTGTTCCTATTATATATGCGTAACAATTATGGGATGCATTCCAATTTTTCTTCTTAATATTTTCTATAAATGAAAGAGCTTCCTCTTCGGTTTCTGCAGGGCTTACAGATGCAATAAATCTCGATTTTTTGACTACTATTTCGCCTACACCGCCTTGGTATATGGTGATATATGAATCCGTTGGTTTTTTCATTATTATGCTCTCCTTTGCCCCGTATTTATTGTATTATATCAATTCTATACAGGAGCCGCAAGTAATACGAAAGCATAAACATATGTTTGCATTTTATTAAGCTTATGATATACTATTCATAGATAATAGGATTTTAATTCATAAGCATATATTGCTGTTACAGATACAGTTCAGTCTATTATGTATTGATAGGAGGTGGTATCGTGGATTTGTTTGATTATATGAGGGATAATAAGATGAAGAAAGAAGCACCGTTAGCTGCAAGGCTTCGCCCCACAACCTTAGAGGAGGTAGTAGGTCAGCAGCATATTATCGGTAAGGATAAGCTTCTTTATCGTGCCATTAAGGCGGATAAACTGAGTTCTATAATATTCTATGGTCCTCCCGGAACAGGCAAAACCACCTTGGCCAAGGTTATAGCTAATACCACAAGCTCTATATTCATTCAGATTAATGCAACTGTATCCGGAAAGAAGGATATGGAGGCTGTCGTAGCTGAGGCAAAGAATAATCTGGGCATGTACGGCAAACGGACTATAATGTTCATAGATGAGATACACAGATTTAACAAAAGTCAGCAGGATTACCTGCTGCCATTTGTGGAGGACGGTACCATAATATTAATAGGAGCAACCACTGAAAATCCTTATTTTGAAGTTAATTCCGCACTGGTATCAAGATCTGTTATTTTTGAATTAAAGCCCTTAAGCAAGAAAGATATAGTTTCATTATTATTAAGGGCGGTTACGGACGAGGAACGGGGTCTCGGGGTTTATAAGGCTAAGCTTTATGAAGATGCCTTGGACTTTCTGGCTGATGTGGCGAATGGGGATGCAAGAGCAGCTCTAAATGCCATAGAGTTAGGAGTCCTTACAACCGAAAGGTCAGAGGACGGATATATCCATATAACGCTTGAGGTTGCATCAGAGTGTATTCAGAAAAGGGCTTTAAAATATGATAAGACCGGGGACAATCATTATGACACCATATCGGCTTTTATAAAGAGTATGAGGGGATCTGATCCTGATGCTGCCGTATATTATCTGGCACGTATGCTTTATGCCGGAGAAGAGCCGGCATTTATAGCAAGAAGAATTATGATATGTGCCGCAGAGGATGTGGGGAATGCAGATCCGAATGCTTTAGTGGTGGCAGTAAATGCATCTCTTGCCGTGGAACGGATAGGTATGCCTGAGGCTCAGATTATTCTTTCCCAGGCAGCAGCATATGTAGCCTGTGCGCCAAA